>NZ_JAPNXT010000012.1:0-118808 GCF_030397495.1 Cobetia sp. 14N.309.X.WAT.E.A4 | reverse complement strand
CACGAATGATGTGGATGGACTCGGCCTCGAGCTGCTTGAGGTGGGTCTGACGTTCGGGGGTAAGCATCGCGTGCGGCAACCTCGTGAGCGCTGGGAGTCGCCCTGGAAGGCGGCCCGTGACAATCAGTGGGCGTGCCCGCGGGTCGTGTCGATCGAGATGACTCTCACTCTCTCACCCCCCACGGAGCATGCTGGATACCGATACGGTACCCGCGCCGCCTTGATAACGTCAAAGAATCAGAAAATATCTTTTAAGATCAAAAATGAATACATGACCTCCGCTGCCCCGGGACACGTCAGCCCCACGCCGATGGCGAAACGCCGCGAGCGGGAGCGCGAAGGCGCTCACAGGCTGACACGCTCCACCCAGGTCTCGAGGCGCTCTCCGTCGAGATCCACGACCCTAAAGCCTGGCCGCGCCGCTTCATCGACGGCGAAATCATGGCTGAGCGGCGCGAACTGGTCTGACGTGGAGGGCACGCCATAGACGGCGACACTGCCCTGCCCGCTCGGGCGCCGGGTGGCGAAAGCCTGATGGATATGGCCGCACAGGATGGCCCGCACCTGCGAGTGATGACTCAGGGTGTCCCACAGGGCATCACGGTCGGCCAGGCCCAGCTGATCCATCCAGTCCGAGTCGATCGGCACTGGATGATGATGCATCGCCAGCAGCGTCGGCCTCGTATCCTCCTCGAGCGACAGCGACAGCGCCGCCAGCTGCTCGCGGCCAAGCTCGCCCCCTGCCTGTCCAGAGATGCGCGAGTCCAGACACAGCAGACGCCAGTCACCAAGATCAAGCTCTTGATGGAAAGGACGCAGCTCCTGCATGAAATCCGGGTGGTCATGATTGCCGGCGAACCAGAACCACGGACACCCCAGGGCATCGAACAGCTCCCCCGCCAGGCGGTAGGAGGCAGGGCTCTCATCCTGGCTGACATCCCCGGTCACCAGCAGGATATCGGGACGCAGGCTTGAGGCATGCGCCATCACGGCCTCCAGCTGACGCAAGGGGAAGCCCAGTCGTGAGCGCGCGTCAGGGTCGGCACGCAGATGACAGTCACTTATCTGGATCAGTCGCATGGGTCTCTCGAACAGCGGAAAAAAGAACAGAACCGCGATGGCCGGGCCATCGCGGTTCTTTCAGGCAGTCAAGCGGACAGCCGGTCAGGCGTGGAATCCGCAACGCGAATTCTCTTTCTGATCATGACGCTGGTGCCGCCCTCACTCCCCCATCCCGGCGGGCCTCACGACAGCCTCGTCACGGCAGCCTCGTCATGGCAACTCGGGCACATCGGCTTGCCCGAAAGCCTGAGCATGGCTCAACCACTCGCCGAGGAAACGATTGAGCTGAAGCTTTTCATCCGGCTGGTGCATGCGAGGGTTCGGATAGCGGTTGCGCCCCGAGAAATGCCGTTGACGCTGGAAGTCGGTGACTTCGGCCATGCGTACGTCGTGATAGAGATGCACGCTCATCCGCGGGGAATCGATGATGTGATCCAGCACGCCAGTCTGGGCAACCGTGACCATGGTGGTATAGGGCGCGCACTCGACCACCTCGAGCAACAGGGTACCGAAGTGGCCCTGATTGCCCGCCAGGGGAAAGGCGAAGCTGTCACCTGCCTCGGCCTTGCCGAGGATGCGCGTGAGGCGCAGATAATTGGACCCGCACTCGGCATGGAGTGCTTTTAGGTCGGCCACATAGGCTTTCTTGACCTGCATGGGCAAACTCCTTGCGAATCTCAGAACATTGGCGTGCTGTCTAGCAGGGCACACCCTGTATCGTGCATGGCATGATGCGGGCAAAGCGCGACAGATCAAGCGCCGTGAGAGCGCCCGGCAGCGGGGTTTCGGCGCTCGGCACTGACGCAGACATTGATCGACTGCCGGCCTGCCGGTGGCAGCAAGCCTCTAGAATAGCAGTTCTGGTGGGCAGGTTGAGGAACCCTGCGTGAGCCACGGGGGATTGCCAAGCAACGCCTTCGCTGTCTCAGGCGTGCATCACCCGCAGTGCAGCACGCTCCCGCAATAGCCACTGCATGGCCATGATCGCCATGGCATTGCCAAGCCTGCCCTGCTCCAGAAGCGACAGGGCCGCCTGGAAATCGAGCACATGCACGCGAATATCCTCGTTCTCTTCCGCCAGCCCATGCACCCCGCCCAGTCCGCTGCTGTCGCATAGCCCGATGAACAGGGTGACCTCTTCGGTGCAGGCGCCGGGGCTGGGGTAATAGCGGTAGAGCTCGATCAGCTCCTTCAACTCGCAACCGGCCTCCTCGACCGCCTCACGCCGCGCGACCTCCGCCGCACTTTCCTGCTTGTCCACCAGGCCGGCGATGGGCTCCAGACTCCAGGGGGTGCGCTCGTCCTCGAGCATGCCGGCCCGGATCTGCTCGACGAAGACCACACGATCCGTCACCGGGTCATAGGGCAGCACACCGACGGCATCATGGCGAACATGCACCTCGCGCTGGATCACATCACTCCAGCCACCGTTGAAACGCCGATGGCGAAGCTCGCGCTGCTCCAGGCGAAAGAAACCGTCCTGCAGCACCCTGGTCTCGACCCGTTCGACATCGTCATGCGCAAAGACCTGCTGCCCTGCCACGTGCTCTGGTGTATCGCTCATGCATCCTCCTTGGCTGAAGTCGCATTATCCCGACCTCGCCCTGCGCTGGCCAGCCCGCCCACTGGACGTGAAAGCGGCACTGTCCGAAGGAAGTGCCCCTCGTCCAGTGCCGCCGAACGGTCACCGTTGTCCTGAAGCCGCGTGCGCGACACTCACTCCAGTCGTGTGATCAGTGCCTTGATCTCGCGCTTCAGCTCCTGATCGGCCAGCTCACGATTGGGCCGAGCCGGGCCCTTGAGCGCGAGCCGTGCATGCTTGAGTGCCTCGGCCTTCCTGCCCTCGGAGGCCAGATAGTCGGCATAGTAGAAATTGGTATCCATGCCCTGAGGATTGACGGCCAGCCCCTGACGCAGCACCTCCCCCGCCTTGTCATCATCGCCAAAGCCGACCGGCCAACCCGGCGCCTTGTCATACAGCGCCCCGAGCGTCACGTAGGCAGAGGCATTGTCGCCCCGGGGGTCGAGCTTGATGGCCTGCTCAAGGGTGGCCTTGGCTTCCTTGGCCAGATCCAGCGCCCCCAGTCCCCCTCGCGCCTTGGCCCACGACGCCAGGATGATACCCTCCCAGGTCAGCACATGGGCGTTGTCCGGGTATTGGTCCGCCAGCGCGCGCACTTCCTTGCCCAAGGCCTCCATGCCGGTTTCCTGAGCGTCCCCGGAGGATTGATAGTTGACCTGGGCCCAGCGTTTCATGAGTCCGAAGACGGCATCATCTCCTTCGGCGGCCTGGACGCCGGTCATGCCGGCCAGCGTGATGCCCAGCGCCATGCCTCCTGAGAGCATCAGCTGGTAGACACGATGCGTGGCGCGACGAGTACGGCGTAGCGATGACGGGGTTGGCATGGACAGCTCCCTGAAATTCATTATTGTTGGCGGGATGATACGGCAATGCCCCTTGAGACCTGCGCCTTGGCAGGCGTGCTGGCGAATTGCCGCAATGGCGATATCACGAGAACGTGAACGGCATGCCAAGACTGTAACGAACGTTTGAATCTGCCGCCAACCCCCCTTGGTCGCAGGCCTCAACGCAAGACAGCGCCCTTTGCGGGCGCTTGCCCTTCATTTTCGCAGGCTGTGGAGAAAGACATGCAAGGTCGTAACATGACGCGCTGGCGCGATCCCAAGACCGATCCTCGTCAGGAAAAGAAGAGCAACGTGATCACCCCGCAGGGCCACGCGAAGATGAAGGCGCTGGCCGACCACCTGAGGCGCGTCAGGCGACCGGAGCTATCGCGCAAGACGGGCGAGGCCGCCGCCATGGGGGATCGCAGCGAGAATGCGGATTACACCTACAACAAGAAGGCACTGAATCAGACCATCGCCAAGATCGCCTATCTGGAAAAGCGTCTGGATGAACTGACCATCGTCGACCGCCTGCCCGCGGATCTGGAGCGCGTGTATTTCGCGGCCTTCGTGACGCTGGAGGATGAACAGGGAGAGGAGATGGAGATACGCATCGTCGGCCCTGATGAGACCGACAACGCGCGCCGCTGGATCAGCGTCGATGCCCCCCTCGCCCGGGCACTGCTGGGCAAGGGGCTGGATGATGACGTGAGCGTGGCAGCGCCGGGCGGCGAGACCACCTACATCATCACGGCCATCCGCTATCAGTCGCCGGAGGCGTAAGCGGCGGGCTGAGCATCAGGTCGCAGGGAATCAGGCCACAGAGGATCAGCGCGCCTTGCGTGCACGATAGACCTTGAACTGGCGCGTTTCGGCCAGCACCTCGAATTCGCCGAAGGCCGCCTGCAACAGATCCGGATAGGGCAGAAAGGCATTGGCCACCAGCGTCAGGGTACCGCCCGGCACCAGGTGATCCGGCGCCTGGCTGATCAGACGCGCCGCCGGTCCGTAATCGATATCGCGCTCATGATGGAACGGCGGATTGGCCACGATGGCCTCGAACCGCTCGCCCTCGAACGCCGCGAAGACATCGCTCAGGCGTACGTCCGCCTCAAGCCCGTTGAGCGCCAGACTGCGACGGGTCGCCTCCACCGCGAAGGCACTGACATCGCCTGCCATCACGCGCGCACCGTGACGCGCCAGCCAGCAGCTGATGATGCCGTCACCCGCCCCGATATCCAGCGCCCGCTTGTAGCCACGGGTCGGCAGGTTCTCCAGCAGCAGCGCGGTACCCGGGTCCAGCTTGGCATTGCCGTAGAGGCCCGGATGGCTGGTCAGGCGCAGCTCCAGCGCCTCGAATTCGCCCCAGCCTTCTGTCCATTGTCCAGCCACTGCCAGTGGCGATTCACTGCTGGCGGCCTGTTCGGCCGTCAACTCACGCGTGGCGGATGACCACAGCTGGCAACGACGCGCGGTATCGTCCTTGCGGGCCGTCATTCCCAGTGCCTTGAGGATGCGCTCAGCGCGCTTGATGCCACCGTTGACCTCGCCCACCACCTTGATCGGCGTACCTGCCGGCAATACATGGCACAGCGCCACCAGCCACCACTCGCCCAGCGCATGCGCCTTGGGCCAGAACAGCAAGGCACCCGCCGCCTCGCCAATCGTGGTATCCGCGCGGGCTTCGGCAAAGGCCACCGCATGGCTGACCCGGTGCCCGGCCTCCCGCGCGGCATTCACGATGCCGGTGTCATGCCCCCAGACACGCCGCTGGCGGTCCGATGACAGCCACCAGTCATCACGCGGTGCAGCGACCCACAGCCAATCACGGAAATCACTGTCCTGGCGTTCAAGCAACTGGCAGGCGGGGGTTTGAGCAGACATGAAGACTCCGAAAAGATAGGAAACGGCAGATGATGAACAGCAAGACGGCGCAGAAGCCTGCGCCGTGACACCTCAGGCAGGGCGCACCAGCTCATAGTGCAGATAGCGTCCGAGATGGACGAAGGGGGGCGTGCGCCAGTGCTGGCACTCGAGGGCCAGCAGTTTCTGCATGTCCCCCTCGCTCAACGGGTCTCGCGAGCGCAGATAATCATGGAAGACTCGCAGCCCTGTCAGCTCGCGCACCTCAAGCCCGGCCTCCTCGGCCCACTGGCGAATCTCGACATCACGCAGCGGCGAGATGGGCGTCAGACGCTTGCCCGTTCCCCATCCGGCCAACCGCCCGTCCAGCACCTTGTCGAAGTTGCCCTTGGTGACGTTGGAGAATGCCAGCGCGTCGCGATTGAAGACGCTCAATGACATCACGCCACCCGGTGCCAGCAGCTGTGCCAACAGCAGAAACCCTTCACGCGGAGAGACCAGCCATTCAAGAACGGCATGGCAGACCACCACCGGCCATTGTCGGTGGGCCGCGGCGGCGAACCCCTGCAGATCACGTCCATCCCAGGTCAGGCGCTCTGTCAGGGTGGCCTGCGTCAGCGGGGCCGCATCCTCCTCTGGAGAGGACAGTCGCTGCATGGCGCGCTCACGCATCTCACCGGAAGGCTCGACCAGCGTCAGCTGATGGCCACGCGACAACCACCAGTGCGCCATCTGACCAAGTCCGGCCCCGATCTCGAGCACCTGGGTGGCCGGCAGATGGGCGAAACGCTCCTCCATCAACTGGCGAGTCAGCGCCAGACGCACCCTGCCACGCTCGGTGGTATAGAAACCGCGCTCGAACTTTTCCGCCAGCCCATCGAAATGACGATCCGCCGTGGCACGACGGACACGGGACTCCCCTCGGACAGGCGGGTTGGAAGCATCAGACATGGCAGACAGGATCTCGAACGTGAAGGAATCGGAGGTCACGACTGGACGACAGTCGGCAGTGCAGACGCCGAAAGGCGCCGCGCGGGACAAGGCGGCAGGTAGGCTACTCCATCAAAGCCAGAATGCAAGCAGACTGCGGCGCAGAGCCCTGACATCCGGCTGGGCAGGCGGCATTCCCCCGCTCATTGAATCCACGTAACATGGCACCCTCCGCTCATCCCGCTCCCCTTGCCTCAGACCGAGCGCCGGATCCCCGGCAGTCTTCCGTCACTGGCACCGCTGGGAGTTGATGGCTCATCCCACATCTTTTCGGACAGATGGCCACCATGAAACAACGCGTCCTGCTTGTGGTACGCAAGCTCAACATCGGCGGGATCCAGCGAAACACCGTCAATCTGGCCAATGTCCTGTGCCGCGAAGGTCACGAGGTGCATGTGCTCGTGCTCAAGGGTGAACTCGAACTCATCCCGGACCCGGGCGTACATGTCCACCAGATCGACTTCGACAAGGCATTCCGCAAGTCCGGCATTGGCCTGGTGTATGACCTCTTCACCCGCGCAGTGCTCAACCCTCTGATCAAGGGCTCTGGATTCGTCTGGCGCGGCTATTACGGTGGCGCCTACCTGCGGCGATTCATCCGTACCCTGGAAACACGCCATGGCCCCGTCGACCGGGTGATCATGCGCGGCCAGGGCGCCTTCGAGACGGTCTGGTCACTCAAGGACCCGCGCCTGTGGCAGGTCACCGTGTCCTGGCCCGGTGACATCCGCCAGGGCTGGCGTCAGAAATTCCTGCTCAAGCGCCTGTACGCCGACAAGCAGATCATCTGCAATACCGACAATGTCCGCGAGCAACTCGAGCGACTGCTCTCGCAACACGCTGTCACGCCTCGACGCCTCGCCACCATCGGCAACGTCTGCGATCTCGATGCCATCGCGCAGATGGCGGATGAGCCCGTGGAGCTGCCATCACGTCCCTATGTCGTGCAGGTATGTCGCCTGTCGGACGTGAAGCGTCAGGATGTCCTGATCAAGGCCTATCTCGCCGCCGATATCGAGGAAGACCTGGTCATCGTCGGCGATGGGCCCAAGCGCGAGAGTGTGGAGAACCTGATTCGCGAGCTCGGGGTGGGCGACCGGGTCCATCTCATCGGCAGCCGGGTCAATCCCTACCCGTGGATGAAGCATGCCCGTCTGTTCATTCTCAGCTCGCGCAGTGAAGCCTTCGGAATCGTGCTGGTGGAAAGCATGTGCTGCGGCACGCCATGCGTCGCGCCGGATGTCCCCGGTGGGGTCCGCAATGTGCTGATCCATGATCAGGCGCGGCTGATCTCCGAGAACAGCATTGAAGGCCTGGCAGCCAAGATCCGCGAAGGGCTCGAGAACCCGCCGTCACTCGCCGAGGATCCGGAGTTGATCGAACGTTTCCGCGACACCCGTATCATGCAGGAATTTCTGGCCCTGCCAACGGATGCCGAGGCAGCACATCGCGACTGAACACAACGCGATGGAATGACGAGATGCCCTGCCCCGCCCGGCACGACTGCCATTCTCCGGGCAACAGGTCAGGGCATCATAAATGACGTGCCATGCATGAGGCGCCGTGCTGCTCAAGCCGGGGTCCGGCTCACTCTGAAAGCTGCTGGCGCATGGGCGCGCAGGACGTGACCCGGAAGCCAGAGGGCAGGCAAGCGAGAGACAGCAGAGAGACACCCTGTACAGAGAGTGACGAGAGATTCAGGAAAGAATGACGCGGGGATGAATGAAGGGCTTGGCGCCCCCTGCAGGAGTCGTATAATCCCGTTACCATGGGCTTAGAGCTCTATTTTCTCTTTTACCATACACAGCACCATACACGACAATCAGCACTGAACTGGACTTCAATAGGTGCCTCCCCAAGAGTACAACCGCGCACCGAGATCAGAACGAAACCTAACGCAGCTGAAGTTCAAGACGGACTGTCGAAACCCGACGACATTTTAAACCATTTCCATATCAATAAACGAACATGACACGGGCAATAATCATTAATATTTTGTATCGATTCGGAAGAACCATGCTATACATAAGCATAGCATGGCTACTTTAAACAATCACTGTATAAGATGTGGGGCTATCAAGGCTCTATACCAATAAGGATGAGTGGCACTGCCGGTGTACCTCTACCTTGCCGCATTAGATTAAAATAATCTCTTTCAAAATAAGGGACGCCAGAAGACATATTTTTTTCAAGAGATTTCATAGGAATTATTTCAACCCCCACATCTATTCTATCACTTGAAAAGAAAGCCATATGCTTCACAAATAAATCGTGTGCTACAAAAGAATATTTTCCAAACTGGACCTCTACGGCGACTCGATTTTTGACAAAATCAGTCTCATTTGAGGACCTTATAGCCGTAAGGCCACGATCTTCAATATTCTTTTTCTGTTCCTCCGGAGACAATGTAACTGAACGTTTAAGTACATCCAGGTCACTGCAAAGCCAGTTAGTTACTCTTTCATCCTCCCAACCAAGTGCATTAAAATGCAACTTAAACAGCCTATTCATCTCTTTAGGAGAGTATAGTAACCCTTGATCTTGTTTTCTAGCTTCCCTAGACTCTTTTATCCTACAGGAAGCAGCATCTACCTGAGAGATTACATCCTTAATCTCGTCAAGCAAGTTGTTTTTATGGTAGCCTAAATACTCGAGTCCATTCATATGTGAATGTATCTTGGCTATTTTCATTTAGTGACCGCCTTTAGGAAGACTTGGATCATAGACCGGCTTATTCATTGGCCGAGTTTTTAAGCTGCCATTTTGCAACATATGCAACCTTTCATGTGCAACATTAACGTAATCAGACTCAGTATCGCAACCGACTCCATACCTTCCGTGCTTCATCGCAGCCACAACTGTCGTCCCAACCCCCATGTAGGGATCGAAAACAGAATCACCTTCATCTGTAAGAGAGAGCACTAAGCGCTCAACCAACTCAACAGGAAATTGGCAAGGATGAATAGTTTTCTCTACATGATTACTCTTTACATTCGGGAAAATCCAAGTATCACCAGGATTTTTCCCAAGAGGATTACTAGATAATTTTCCAGCATTCTTTCCCTTGTAATGCTTTTTATTCGGGTATTTTGAGGGCACTCTTATAGGGTCAAGATTGAAGGTGTACTCGTCTTCTTTTGTAAACCAGAGTATAGTCTCGTGTCTGCCTGACAATCTCTTCTTACAGTGAAGCCCATGCTCAAAATGCCAAACAACCCTATTTCTGAGCTTCAACCCTAAGCTCTTAAAAATATCATACAGAATTATATCCAGCGGAAAAATCTCACCATTCTTAACATGATTACCTACCTGCCAGCATATAGAGCCATTAGGCTTTAGAAGTCGGACACACTCTGTGATCACTCTCCTCTGTGATTCAACGTAATCATCTAGAGAGACCTTAACCTTCTCATATGACTTTCCGATATTATAAGGAGGCGATGTAACTATTAGCTTCTGGGATTGATCTTCGAGTTTTGACATGAAGGAAATGTTATCCTCTACGCCTATATAATAATCGCAAAACTCTTTATCCAATTTTAATAAATCCTGAAATTCAGTCATTGTATATCTCTCCGTTCGATGCGAAGCATCTTACCAGAGGTAGACTAAAAGATCCAGCCTCGCTGGCTATCACACCTCGACCACCACCACCGGCAAGCTCGGTGCCTCGCCGATGATCTGATCCCCCTCCACGTAGACCATGCCACCCACCTGGGCATCGCCCTGGCAGGTGCGCACCCCACCCCCCACCAGATCCACGCGAACGCGCAAGCCGCTGACGCTGATCACCTCGCCTACCTGGCGCGGCGTGGTCGGCAGCAACGCCAGCAGGCGGCGATATGGATTGGCCATGCTATCCCCCTCCTTTGCTTGAATTGATAGCACCCGAAGCCATCACAGATGGAATCTCTGCAGCTCGATAGACTGGCGCACGCTCAGGGCACGCCCCTGCAGGCTGGCGCTGACGCTCACACCCCGCGAGACACCACGCCAGCCATCGCACTCGATCATCATGCCAGGCAGCAGCAGGCCGCCCAGAGAGGCCGCCAGGGGCATCTGCAGGCTCTCGGTGCTCTGACGTAGGGTAGCTGCCAGCTCAGCGATCCCGCGCGACTGCGCCGGTGCCTGATCGGTGATCAGCGCATCGACCACGGTGGGTGCCAGCTGATCGCCGGCGGTGCCCTGCCGGATGATCTGGGCCTGGATGCCGCCGGTATCGCCATGCAGCCACACGGCATTGCGGGCATCACCTGGCTGCTGATCGCTGCCCAGCTGGGTGATGATGTCGCGGGGCACCGCCAGATCAACCTCGCTCTCAGCCCAGCGCCAGGGCGCTGCCTCGAAGCGTGACGCGACGATGACGGTCTGATCCTGCTGATGGGCCTGCACATAGCCGCCGGCCGCCTGGGCGATCCGTGAGATGGCGTCGATGGGCGCGAGGCTGTCATAACTCCACGCACCGGCGGGCACCACCCAGTCAGTCATGCGCCAATCCAGTGACCAGCCCTCTGGCAGCTCAGCACGGGCAAGCTGCGAGGCGGTGGCCTGGCTGTCCTCGGTGTAGCTGCGCGCGGTGGCGTAGGGCGCGCCCAGGTACGCCGCGAGCGAGCGGCCGCTGATGGTCACGCTATGGCTCTGCCAGCTCTCAGAGCGTCGCCAGCCATCCACCAGGCACCGCCACTGCTCGCCATTGATCTCGGCCATCACCTCCACCGGCTGGCCATCGGTGCCGGTCACCAGCGCTTGAGCATCACGCCCTGCCAGGCCGGCAGAGAATGACCATGCCCAGCTGTCAGCGTCGATGCTGAGCGACATCTGGGTGGCCGGCAGCTCCAGGCCATCGGAGAGGCGCACCAGGCGCGCGGAGTTTTGCACGATATAGAGCCTTTTGACGGGAATGGTCGGGGTGGGTATCTCACACGTCAGACCGAACTGCAGCACCCACGGGGCGCTCGGCATGGCGTGGCAGAATTGCAGGGTGGTGGTGCCCTCCACCGGCTCGAGCACCGGCGGCTCAGGCGGATCTGGGGGCAAGTCGATGCCAGGCGGTGGTCGGCGGGCCTGCTCCCAGGGCACGCGCCAATCGTCGCCGGTGGTGCGCCCCTGCTGATAGGGCACATCCATCGTCACCGGCTCGAGGGTGCGGGCCTCCTCATAGCGCGAGCGCCGGCGGGCATCATTGCGGGGCGGGTGCTGATAGCCGCTCGAGCGAGCAGCGGCAATGCCCTGCCCCTGCTCCCATACCGGCCGAGAAGCGCGGCGGACACGCGGCAGCTGCAGCCACTGGCTGCCACTGAGGGTGCCCAGGATGCGCTCGGCCTGCTCCCACCGCGAGCCACTGATGGCATCGGTGCGGGGGCGTGCCGACCACTGGCCACCCTTACTGGCCGCAAGCGTTGCGCCCTGCTCGAAAGCTGACGCGGTGGTGCCATAGGGGCGAGCAGGCTGCTCCCAGCGGGTGCTGCCCTGGGCCTCGAGCGGCACCGCGTTCTCGAAGCGCGAGGCGGCATTATCGGCAGGACCACGAAAGACATTGATCTCGCGGGTCAGCGCGACATCGACCACCGCCGGGGCACCCAGCGTGGCCACCAGCGAGAGGCTGACACCATGCTCGACGCGGATCTCTGCCGTCACCGGCGGCGTGGTCACCTCCAGGCTGAGCGACTGGATCAGCTCGAGCTGCGCACGCACGGTGGCTGCCGGCATCACCAGGCTGGCCGCGATCTCGATGGCACCGCCCTGAGCGAGCCGTGCATCGAGGGATGGCGGCGTCAGCTGAGCATCGAGCACCAGCTCGCGGGGCAGCTCCACCGCCTCAGTGGCACCACCAAAGCCCAGCACGACATTGCCACCCGCCGGCGGCACATAGTCACCGGCGAACAGCAGCAGCAAACCAGGATCGCCACCCAGGCGCAGCTCGAGCGCTCGCGCATTCCAGGGGGCAAGCCCCTGGACAAACTGCAGCCTGATCTCTCTCACGGTGCCCCCCTAGCCCTCAGCGAATACCATGCGGCTGATCCGCGTCAGTATCCCGCGATAAATCGTTGTCGAGCTGATGGTCACGTCAGCGCCTGATCCCTCGATGCCGACATCCAGATCCATCACCCAGGCACCCGCGCCATCGACCAGGCGCGACCAGGTGGCCTCGCCATCGGCATCGGCCATCACCTCCTCGAAGGCTGCCCCCGTCAGGACGCCACCAGAGAGATCGGCGGCGAATGGCTGGGGTACCTCCAGCGTGGCCAGCGCAACCTGATCGGTGACGGCAGCACCAGGTGATGGGCGGGTGCCGGAGTACACGACGAATGACGCCGGCGAATCGCCGGCATCAATCGCACCGGCGATGGCCGCCAAGCGTGCATTTTTCACGCTTGTCGAGAAGCTGATCACGGGCTGTCCTCCACCTCAGAATGCACATTGTCTGACACGACAGCGTTTTGCTGCAGGGTGTGATCGAAGGCCATCACGTAGAACGCGCGGCGCGGGTCGAGGTCCGTAAAGCGGTATTTGCCATCGGTATCGCTCCACGTCTCGCGCACGATGCGGCCAGTGGCGCGCTCATGCACCCGCACCCGCCGGCTGACGGGCTGGGCCTGGATGTCCAGCACGGTGCCGGCAATGACGCCCATGCGCGCCGGATCTGAGACGCCGCCAGTGGCCGTGCCATTAGCACCACTGCCGTCAAGCTGATCAAATCTTACTAAAGGGAGTCCAGCATCTGTCACGACGAGAATGCTAGATTGACCATTATTTTTTATTGCACTTGGATTAACTACTCGGACAGAGTTTTGATTGGCATTGTAAAGCCCATTCACACCAGATTTATTAACTACAATAATTTCATCAGCCATAAATCACTCCCAATCAGCGAGATTTATAGCAACAAGGCCGCTCATATAATTCTTTTCATCTGCAGCTGTCATAATCATGAGAACTGGATCGCCATCTAGGCCAGGTATATGATCAATAATCGATCCATGATAAACATCGCTAGCATTGAGAGATTGATACAAGCCAGGCAGATACCCTCGAGCAGATTGCTCCTTAATATAGCTTGTCTGCGCGAACCCTCCTTTCCCCTCTCTTACAATGATTTTTCCCAGCGAGATATGCAGACCATTATCTGACGGGTTTGGGTAAGCGAAGGTTGTGCCTGGTGACTGGCCAACACCGACTAAAGAGCATGCCTCCACACCAGGGAGCTGATGGTTCGCTCGAGAGATTGTAAAAAAGTTATTATAACCAAACTTCCAGCTATATGGATATATGGAACGACTGGAGCTATTCCAATTATCTCTGCCATAAATACCATTGACAATACAATTATAACTGTCTGCGGGTCTAAATGATGGAATATCGCCAGCAAACATAAGCCCATACCCGCCATCATAACCATAGCGATCTACATAATAAATGAACTTGGAGTTTGCTACGATCTTCCAATCTGGGTCGAGGCGGAGAGACGTTAGGTAGTAGCCTGAGAATGGCCAAAACTGCACGTTCTCACTCCCAAATGTATCTAAATCGCTAAAGTCTTCCACCCAGGCAACTTGTGCGACTCGAGAGGCACTGGTGGTATCAGGATAATTGGTGTGCGTGTCATTGCGCACGATCAAAGTCAGGTCTGTCGCCGTCACATCAGTGCGTCGAAAAGCCGCCCGATGGGTATCGGCATCCTCGGCCACCACCTCCCAGCCTCCCACGGGTGGCGTCTTGATCTCGATCAGCTCGCCGGTCGCCTCAGCGGCAGCGGGCGCGGCATCAAGCGCGAAGCGCACCCAATCGCTACCGATGGCAGTCACGCGATGCTCGCCATTGTAGCCTGCCTGGTCTGCCCCGCTGATGGCGATCACCTGCCATTTGAGGTAGCCGTGACCACTGCCCACGCTCGCGGTGGCTTGTTGAGTGGCGCTGTCATACGTTAGCGAGGTGATGGGTTTGGTGTTGAAGCCGGTCACAAGGCAGGCTTTCAGCAGCTCGACAAGCGCTCCATATTCATCACCATTGGCAGGGCTGCCGCCCATGTCATTGCTGAACCACTTCACGGGAAAATCGGCCATCTTGAACGTCTCCAGAAACAAGGCCGCCCAGCGAGTGGCTGGGCGGTTGAGGAATAGGAATAGGGGTAGAGGGTTGCGCCTGCCGCATGCGATCAGGCGTTGGCGTTGCCACGGATCTGCAGCCTAAAGCTATCTTGCTGCCCGCTGGCCGGCCCCTGCAGGATCACGCGCGCCAGCCACATCGGGAAGGATGCGCCGATGGTCGAGAAACGGATCACGTTGCCATTCACCCAGCCGGCCCCGAAGCCGCCCGCCTTGAGCGTCCAATAGGGTACGCCCTGATTCGGGTTGATAGGCGACGTGTCCTCATTGATATTGCCCACGCCGATCTCGCCCACGGTGCGGCCGATGATGCGGAACGTGCTCGAGCTGGTGAAGATCAGCGCCCAATCCTCAGTGATGGCCCCACGGTTGGTGATGATTGGCGGGTAGGTGGTCACGTTGTACTCGGCCAGGGTGCCATCTGCGCCATCGTTGTCGTCTTTGCTCCAGTCTCGATCCCAGCTCGAGAGATCGAAGAAGTCAGCCACGCGCGCTTGCAGATCGCCAGCCACCATCGCGGCGCTGACCAGCGTATCGCCGGCGGGGTAGTCATGGCTCAGATTGCCCTTGAGCGTCAGCGCCCCCGATAGATCCACGTCACCCACCAGCAGCATGTCCTCGACGCGGTGCAGGGCGTACCAGGGTTCGGGGTGGGTGGCCGTATCAGGCGCAGCCAGCTGCACGGTGCCGGCATCGAGGTCTGCACTGTACTGGGTGGCCGGCACCTCCTCGCCGGTGGCGTCCTCCACCACCAGACTGGCCAGCCGCGAGCGGCCGACCTCCAGCGTGGTGCCGCTACCAATCCCCAGCGGGAACGGGGCGCGGCCGGTGTGATGCACCACCACCACGCCGCCGGCGCGATAGATGGGCACGCGGCCATCGCTGGGCAGGCGCACGGGGTCGATGCCGATCAGCTCAGCCTCGAGCGGCAGCGTGGTCAGAATGACGGCATTGAAACGGGCGGTGCTCGGGATCACCTGGGTGGGCCGCCAGATCATGCCGGCGTCATCCACGGCCGTGGCGTCGTACCAGGATTCGGCGCGCTCGGCAGCGCTCAGGCTGTCATTGCTGACCAGCTGGCCGAAGGTCACCCGCACCACCCCCGTCTCGAAGCTCACGCTGCCTGACATCTCGTCACCCTCGATCTCGCCAGAGAGTGCCGCCTGGCCGGTGATCGAGCGGCCGTCGAGCGTCGTGGCCTGGATCAGCAGACCACCCACCTGCAGCGGCGAGCCTGGCGTGCGGAAAAACGCCTCATCGAGCGTCCAGGTGCCGAAGGTGCTCACCAGCGTTTTGACGGTGATGGTGGCGCTGGTGCCGCTCGGCCAGTCAGTGATGCGGGCATCACCGGTGCCATAGTCGATGGTCCCCGCGAGAACGCCGGCCCCGTTGCTGGTCACACTGCGATAGAGACCGCCCTGGCGGTCGATGAACGTATCGCCTCGGAAGATGAAACTGAGGGTGCCTGGCACGACGCTATCTTGCAGCAGGGGCATCAGCTCGACATCGAGCGGGGCGAGATCCTGGGTGATGGTGTGGGTGGTCGGGGCGGCGCTGTCCAGCTGACTGGTCAGCCAGACGCTCGAGCCATTCTCGAAAACATCGCGCTTCTCTTTGCTGCCCCACTCGCGGTGCGTGGCGTCGCCATCATCCCACTCGCTGACCTCGCGGATCTTCTCGACCTCGAAGGTCACCGCGCCGGTGGCGTAGTCGATGCTGCCCTCCCATCCACCATTGAAGCCGCCACGGCCATCATCGGTGATGGTGTAGGTGACATCGGCCTCGCCGCCATTCTGCTCGACAGTCTCCCAGGTGCCGGTGCGCGGGCTGCTGCGCGACTCACTCTCGCTGCTCGACCAGGTGCGCACCACTGCCCAGGTGATGGCCACGCTACCAGGACGCACCGGCGCATCGCTGATGCTGAGGCTGACCAGGCCGGCCCCGTTGGCAGACGGCAGGAATTGCTCGGTTTTCGGTGCCCCGTAGTCATATTCGATCTCGACCTGGGTGCTGGCATCTGGGAAGGCGTCGCCATTGAACTCGACATACGCCTCGCCAGGCTGGGGCGCGCCACTGCCGTCGGCATAGCCATAGACCACGCGGCCGGTGGCTGCGCCGCTGAGGCTCCCCAGGCCATCATCGGAGGCTGACTTCTCGCTGCCGCCAGAGATCCAGCGCACGGTAACGCTGCCAGGCATCACGCCGGCGTGATCGAGCACGAACGTCATCCAGGGTTTGTCGATGGTGGCCTGGCCGGCGCGGTCCTCATAGTGGGCCGGCGTGCCCCAGCTGAACAGCACCGAACTGCCGACATCCGGCAAGCCGCCCAGCGTCACGCTGACAGATCCGGTGGCGTAGTCCACGCGCCCCGCCCCGCTGCCGCTCAGATCGCCATTGGCGTCATCGTCGCGCAGCTCATACCACTTGCCCAGCGAGCGATACGCGATCACCACGCTACCAGGTGCCGGCAGTGGGTCCAGGCGACTGACATAGGTGAAGCCACGGTTATTCAGCTCGATAGCGATCTGGGTGGTGCTGGCGATCTGCGCCACCTCGAAGGTCGAGCCACCGCTGCTGACGCTGATGGTGGCCGTGCCGCCCACCTGCACATCGGTCACCGCCTGCTCGGTGGTGGTGGCCGGCACAAGCGGCGCATAGGTGCTGGCCACGGTGACGCTATTGGCCCCGAAGGTGGCCGGCTGGGTCAGGGTGCTGACGCCATAGTAACGGGCGGCATCGGTGCTCTGCCCCTCGCGGATCACGGTATCGGGGTTGAGAGTGCCAGGCTTGGGCTGCACGCCATAGACACGCTGGCGCAGCGCGGTGGATAGCCCCAGCGTCAGCACGCGGCGCTCGAACGTCTGCACGTTGCTGCCGTTCTCATACTCAAACGTTCTGATCTCGTGGTCGATCTCTGAGATGCGCACATATTGGACCTCGCCGGCGGCATCGCCCTGCTCGGTCATCAGCGCCAGCACATCGCCCAGATCGGGCAGCGTAGCCTCTGGCATCTGAAACGTGATGATGCTGCGCTGGCCGGCCAGCTGATCGCCCAGCAGCGTCATGCGCGAGGTCGCGCCGGCGGTCACATAGCTCTCGACATAATCGCGGGACTCGGCACGCTCATCAGATGGCGAGCCGGTATCGAACATCACCACGCTGACATTAGGATCAGCCGGCACCTGGTCAATGATCGCGTGCGCGCCGAAATACTGGGCGGTGTTGTCGGTCAGTACGCCGGCACCCACCTTGCGCAGCGAGGTGCGCCCCGCTGCGCGATCAAGATCAGAGATGTCATCAAAGATGTCATTGCTCGCGCCATCGGTCACGGGACGGCCAGTCAGCCGGCCACCGCCATCGGCGTTATCGGTCATGCGCTCAGACTGCAGGATGCGGATGTCGCCGCTGTGAATCGTGTCGTCGGCCATGTGGCTGGCTCCAGCAGGAAGGTGAGAATCAGGCAGTGATCAGGCGCAGGGTGATGGTGTAGGGGTGATCCGGCCCCTGGCCGCCAGCGGCGAGGCGATAGACCTCGGTGGCCGTGACCGCCTCACCACTGGCACGATCGAACACGCAATCGAGGGTTTGCCCATCGCCCCAGATGAGCGTCATGGGCGTGCCGTCAGGCCGTGGCGTGGCCGCCAGCTCAGTGAGGGCCAACGCGGTGGCGCGGGTTACCCAGGCCCCGTTGCCACTGGCGAGGGTGATGGGACGCCCTGCCGCCTGCGCGGATTCCTCGATGATGAGTGCCCCGGTCAGCGTGGGCGTCTGCACTTGGCCGACGCTGTGAGACACCAGCTCATCGGTCCACTGGATGTCATCGGGCAAGACAATGCCCTCAAGGATGATCGCCATGGCGTTCTCTCGATAGAAATGAAATGCCCGCCATCAGCGGCGGGCCGTCGTGCGTGAGGCTTGGGTCAATCGATCAAGAAAGGCATCGGCCTCACGTTCGTCCACCTCGTTGAGGGTGACAGTCTCGTTACCGATGTTCAGATCCACCGCCACGCGGCGCTGGGCCTGCACCGATTGGGTGAGCTGGCTGGTACGGTTCTGGGCGTCACGGTTGTTCTCGCGCTGGGTGGCCTCAGCCTCCTGCACGTTTCGCTGACGCTCAGCCTCATCTGCCAAAGCCTGCTGCTTCTCCTGCTCAGACTGGGCGCGGATATCCTCAAGGCGCAGATCATGGGCGCGTTCCGCGAGCCGCAGCGACTCCTGCGCCGCGCTGATGGTCTGAGCATCGCCCAATGCCCGGGCGGCGTTGAGCGCCTCCTGAAGCTCGGTCTGTTGCTGCTGATATCGCAGCGCCTCGACCTGGGCGCTATCGCCCTGCAGGCTGGCGAGCTCCGAGCGCAGACTGGCCAAGGTGTCACTCACGCTGTCTGACAGCGACTCGACCTGACTGCGCACCGACTGAATGGCGTTTTCGAGGCCGGAAAGATCTGACTCATCGAGCAGGTCGAAGCGGCTTGAGAGATCGTCCATGTCCTGTGAGAGTGCGCTGGCTGGCGCCCGCCCTGCCTCGATCTGGTCGGTCAGCGATTCCACGGCGATCTTCTGCTCGAGGAAGGCGATCTCGGTCTGACGTGACGTGGTGGCGAGGTCTGTCATCCAGGCCGTGAAGCCGGTGGAGTCGAGACGGGTGGCCAGGTTGTCGCGAAGATCACCAATTTCATGATCCAGCTCGGCAATGCGGTCCTGCATGCCCTCGATGCCTTCGGCTTGGGTGTCGATCCCCCAGTCAGTGGCGAAGGCCTGATAGGCGGCGTCACTGAGTGACCGCATCTGCTCTTCCGTCTCGTGCAGGGCATTGCTCATCAGCTGGGCAAGGGTCTGGGCACTGCGCGTGACAGAGGCCTCCACCGTCTTGGCCGTGTCGGCAGAGGCCTGCTGCGCCTTGTCTCCTGTGTCCCGGGCTGCCTTGGCCGTGGCTTCCTGCGCCTCGATCCACTGCGCCTTGAGCGTGCGAGCCCCGGTCACACCATCCTTGACCAGCCCATCGAGAACCGCGCCGAAAGCCTTGATGCCCTCGTCAGAGCTGATCTGCTCCTTGGCTCCGACATAGGCACGGCTCAGCTCCTTGGCGGACAGCTCACCGGTGGAGGCGATCTTGGTGAAGGCATCAATGGCCGAGCGTTCCGCCTCGGTCACACCGGTGCGAATCTCTTCCAGGGTGGTGCCCATGTCCTTGGCCAGGCGGGCACCGGCAGACTTCCACTTGGTCGCGAGAGAATCCGCTCCGGTCACGCCGTCATTCACCAGCCCATCGACCTGATCCTTGAGGGCGGCGACCCCCTTGTCAGACTTGATCTTGTCCTGCGCCTTCTCGAAGGCCGTCGCTAGCTGCGCCGCACTCAATTCACCACTGGCCGCCAGCGTGGCGAAGGCATCGAGGGCTTCCTGCTCGCTGTCCGCAATACCACTGGACAGCTCGCCCAGCGAGGTGCCGAGAGAAGTGGCGGCGTTTTCCAGTGCCTTCTGGCGTTTGGCGGCCGCATCCGCTGCCTGCTTGGCGGCCTTCTCTTCCTCCTCGGCCTGCTTCTTGGCGGCAATGGCCGCAGCCTCAGAGGCAGCGGCCTGCTTGGCAGCAGACTTGGCGGCTTTCTGCGCGGCCGTATCGCTGTTGTCGAAGGCGTTGGCCGCGTCCTTCCCTGCCTCGGCAGCCTGTTTGAAGTAACGCGCGGCATCCTTGTTGAGGTCATAGAGCGTCTGTTCTGCCGCCTTGGCCTTGGCCTGCGCCCTGGCGACTTCTTCATCGGTAGCAGCGCCAACCTTGTTCAGCAACTCGAGCGACTTGGCGTTGAGCTGCAGCACACCGGTGCTGACGCTTGCGATGCCGGCCGTCAATCCGGCGGCAGCTGACTGCACCAACCGGAATACGGCTAGCAGAGAATTGCCCATAAACTGGCCGGTATCGACGACCGACTGCATGGCACCGCCAATCTGATCGCGATGCTCTATGAAACTGCGCGCCCACTCGCCGCCGGTGCGAATCACACCCCCGATGGCCGTGGCGAGGTCGTCCAGCAGCCCGGGGTTTTCCGCCAGAGCCTTCTCGAAGTCAGCGGACACCTGATTGACCGCCGGTGACAGCTCGCCCATCAGGCGATTGCTCAACCCTTGTAGCCGGCCTTGCAGGCGGGTGATGGCGGCATTGGTCGCTTGCAGATTGGCGATCTGCTCGGAGGACATGATCAGCCCCACCTCGCTGGCCTCTTCCATCAGAGCTCGGAGTTCAGCGGCATTATTGGCAAGCAGTGGCTGCAGGCGTGTGGCATCGTCTGCCAGCGATTCCAGCAGGTTGACCTGAGCCGCCTGGGGCAGATCCTTCATGGCATCGGCCAGGCGCAACATCATCTCGTCTGGCGCCAGTTCGATCAGCTCCTCGGCCTTGATGCCCAGAGCATCGAGGGCGTCCTGCGCCTCACCGCCGCCGTTCTGGTAGGCGTCACCGATCTTGTCGGCAGTGTCCTTGAAGATATTGCCGGTCTTGTCGGCATCGATACCGGCACGCTGAAAGGCGTACTGATAGCCTTGCAGCGCCTGAGTGGAGATACCCAGCGAGCGCGACGTGATATCCAGCTGCTGGGCCATCTCGGCCTGCTGAGCGGTGTAGCGCGTGGCCCAGCCGACGGCCAGCCCTGCCCCTGCCACCGTGGCGGCGGCAGCACCGGCAGCCCACTGTTTGAGTGAGGCACCCGCTTTCTTGAAGCGGCTTTCACTGCGCTCGGCTGCCTCACCGGATTCGCGGGCGGCCGCGGCGGTCTCACGCAAGCCGGATGCCAGCGAGGTCACGTCGTCTTCCAGCTCACGGGATTGGCGGGCCAGGCGCTGTTCTTCATCGGCCAGGTTGTCGATGTCCACACCCGCGGCGTGGGCATCCTGCTGCAGGCGCGTGAGCTTCTGGGCCTGAGCCTCATGACCGGCGGTCGCCTTGTCGGCTGCCGCGCGGGCTTTGTTGAGGGCCTTTTCCTGCTGCTTCAGTTCGCGCTCGACCGGCTTGAGCTCGGCAGTCAGCTGGGCCGCACTGGCGCTGGCGCTCTGCCACTCCTCCTTGGCCTCATCCGTCGCTTCACGCTGCTGCTGCAGCTCATCACGCAGACTGCTGAGGCTTTGTGCCTGGGCATCGTAGGCATCCTTCGCCTGCTCCACGGCACCACTGGCCCGCGACAATGCCCGGCGCTGCTCGTCGGTGGCGTTGGCGCTCCGGCCGATCTCGGACTTGAGGTCACGCACACGCTGTGCGGCATCACGCCATGCCTGACGGGCGGCAGTGGTGGCGGTCTGGGCGCCCTTGTAGCTGGTCTGCAGCTGGGTCAGCGTCTGAGTCTGGGCGACATGCGCCGCCTTGGCATCGTCCGCCTCTTGAGCAGCCCGCTGTGTCGCCAGCCGCAGCGAGTCCGCACCATTGGCGGAATTCTCATACGCGGCCTGCAAGCCGTCAGCCTTGTCCACGGCTTCACGCATGGCAGTCCCGGCGTCATCCACGACCGCCGCGACCTTGTTGATCTGGGTGACCAGCTTCTGTTGCTGGCCGATGGCCGACATCTCTTCAGAGAGGCGCTCGACCTCGGCTGAGGCCTCGCTGCTATCCTGCCCGAGATTATCCAGCTCGCTCATCAGCTTGCCGATGTCTTGCAGCCCATCGACCGCGGCCTGAATGCGCAGCTGAATGTCACTCTGATTGGCCATCGTGTCGTGCTCCGGACATGAAAAAGCCCGCCAGATGGCGGGCTAGGTGGTGCAACTCACAGCAGGCAGGCTCAGACCTTGCCCGCCTTCTTCAGTCGATCCAGCTGGCGCACCTCGAGGGTGAGGGAGTCGCCGGCGGCATACTCCTTACCGCCGTGGCGGTGCGCCTTCCTGAGCTTGACGCTCACCGAGTCGGTGGGCTTTGCCTCAGTGCCAGTCTTTCCCGTAGCAGTCTTGTCGGTCATGGCTCGCTCCCATTAGCTGTACATGGTGGCGGTGTAGGCGGCGCCCTTGCCGGGCGGCACCACCAGCGAGCCGGACAGCTGCCCGGTGATGAACTCGGTGCCCATCAGCTCGGTGGCCTGATCCGCCGACAACACGGCACGGAAGATCTCGACCCGGGTACGCTTGCCGGTGGCGAGGTTGATGCCATCCACCAGGATGTAACGCGGTTTGGAGATCTCGGTGTCCCCCATCACGCGATGGCCGGTGACCGCCTCGGTATCGTAATCCACGGTGACATCACCTGCCGCGGCAGCGGTACGCGCCTTGATGAGGCCGGCACTCAGGTTGATGTCGCAGTCAGCAGTGACATCGGTAGCGTCCTTGGTGACCACGACACTGCCCGCGGCCAGCGAGGAATGCGGCAGCGCCGCCCAGGCCCCTTCCGTCAGGGTCAGCGCCTCGCCGGTCACGCTGTCAGCTTCGGCATCCGCCAGCTCTGCCGTGCCGCCAAGCGTCTCCGCCAGCATGGCGGCCGGCATGGAATCGAACTGGATGGTGACACTGGCCGAGTCACTGGGCAGGTTGACGGCATCCAGCGCCTGGCCGTAGTTGTCCTTCTGGAAGGAAGGGCGAGAAATGCGGTTCACGCTGGTCGGCGTGATGCTCAGGGACGGCACGTTCATCGGGCCATTCAGGGCGCCGAACTTGCCGTTGGCATCCACCTCGGCCATGAAGATGTCGCCAGACATGATCAGGCCTGTGTCTTTGAAGTCAGCCATGAGTTACCTCGTGCGGGTGTAGGTGATGGTCACGGGCAGATAGATGGGAAGAATGCGGCTGCCCAGCTCCGCATCATCCAGTTCGGCTTCACCAGTCGTGATGGTGACCGCCAGCCCATCGAGCAGCACTTGGCTCTCCGGATAGATGGCGTTGTAAAGATCATTGAGCAGCGCATCCTGACCGGCACGCCCATGGGTCTTGAGGTCGAGATATGCCTCGATCTGAAGGCTGATCGATTCCTTGCGCGTCCCCCGCCCGGCGCGGGCGTCCACGTTGCTGGCCAGACGACGGACATGCAGCAGTGGCAGCGGGGTCTCCGAGCGCAGGTTGATCTGGATGGCCTCGGTCTCAATATGCGCGATGTCGGTGGCATGGCCATTGGCCGTCGAGATGGCCGCCAGTTGTGCCACGAAGGCATCGATCACGCGGGTGATGGGCGTCATGTGGCTCTCTCCTTGGCCAGGCGAGCGAGGAAGCGTTGCTGGAGGTCGAAGGCGATCTGGTTGCGCAGCTCGCCATTCACCTGATGATTCCAATGGTTCTTGAGGGTCCAGCCGTTGGCGCGGGTGAGGCGGCGCTGACTGCCCTTGCGGTAGCGCACCAGCGGTGTCTTGCTGCCGCCCTTGGGATTGACGAAGCCGTAGACCCGCATGCGCTGGCCGCCCTTGCGAATCCAGATACTGGCGCGGGTGCCAGTGCCATCCTCCACCTCGGTGCGGTACTGCCAGGACTTGAATGGCACCGGTGAGCGGCTGAGCGTGAGACTGGCGCTTGGCTGGTCCTTACTGGCCTTCTCGACCGTGATGCGCGAGCGCACCGCCGTCGGCCTGACCTTGCCATCGGCGCTGATGTCATCGATGAGCTGCTTGCGGGTCGCGGATGCCTGCTCATTGATGGCCGAGGTCATCGCGCGGCGGGTGGCCGCGGGTAGCGCCTTGAACTCCGCCAGGCTTTCGGTCAATCCCTCGATGGCCACGCCCTTGGGCAGCCGTGAGTTCTTGCCACGCTTGCGAGGCATGCGGCCTCCTGTCAGCGAGGAATGGTGAACAGCTGCACGCTGATGCCGTCATCGCTGCCTTCCACGATGCCTTCGATCTCGAGCGCCAGACCGGCGATGTGAATCCTGTCACCGGGCTCTGGCCACGGCCAGCGCAGCTCCGGTTGCAGTACCTCGACCACGTTGCGGGCCTCATTGGCCTGGCCGATGAAGACGTTCTGCCGGTGCAGCCATGCCTGAATGGGGTAGGCCTCACCCCTCATCGGCTCATACTCGGCCACCACGCCTTGCAGGCGACGCGCGGCAATCTCGACCATGCTGCGTGCCGGGTCGAGGGATTCGATGATGAACAGCAACCCATCGCGGCGGCGGATGATCTGGCCTGCTGCCAACTCATCGCGGGGCCGCATGCGCACCAGCGTGGAAGATGGGGCGCGGATGCCCGACTGCTCTTCTCGCCCGGCACTCTTGGGCTCCACGAATTCGGCCCAGACCTCACGCAAGGTGGGCCAGCTGGGCGGATGCCCGGTGCGGCTACCCAGCAGGGTGACGCGATGACGAAGCTGTCCGGCGCGCATAGTCACCTCATGCGAAGTGGTAATGGGTGTAGTGATCGACCAGGGCGCCCACGGCCATGGGTACCTCTGAGGTGATGGTGCCGATGACCACGGCTTCACGGGTCTCGTACCAGTGGCCGATCAGCAGCAGCATCGCGGTGGTGATGTCGTCATCGATGACCAGCGCGTGCTCATCCCCTTCTGCCGGGATGGCGTCGTGGGTTTCATACAGCGTGCGCCCCGTGCGTCCTTCAATGACGCGACGGGCCGCATTGGAATAGGTCTCGAGGAGCTGATCGTCCTCGGAGAAGTCCGGCTCCAGCCGGACGTGCAACTTGATGATGTCCAGCTCGAGCATCGACATGCCTCATGGGGTTGGCCCCAACAGGCAAGGGCCGCGCGATGGCGGCCCTTGTGTCAGGTGGTGGGTGAGGATCAGGCCGCCTTGCCGGTCAGCGCCTTGATGGCGGCAGTGTCCTGCAGCACGCAATCGAAGCGATGGAAGGCGAGGAAGGCCGTCTGGTCGAACTCGGCATAGCGTTCGACCAGGCGCTTGAGCGTCATGTAGTTGATGCGGCGAATCACGAACTGCTGGAAGTCACCGGCGAACATGAATTTCTTGCTCGCGGCCATGTCCTCGAAGCCCTGATCAATGAAGTAGGACTGACCGAGTACCGTGGATGGCGCCAGGCCCGCGACGGCCGGCAGCCACAGCGGGCGACCCTGGCCATCTTCCATCTCGGTGATCTTCTGCAGGGTGTTGTCGTTGAAGCCCAGACGGAAGTTCGCCGCGCGACGGTACGCCGGATCAATGCTGTGGATCAGCTTGGTGATGTCCTTCCAGTTCAGGCTGGCCGCAGCGGCTGCCGCCACGGTGCCAGTGACCGAGGTGGCAAGGCCCTTGGGCTGCTGGGGAGTGCCGGCACCGGTACCGCTCACCAGGTACTTGGCTTCGGCGCGACCGATACGGGAGCCGATGCGCGAGGCCAGGAAACCCTCGATATCAAAGGCCGAGTCCTGCAGCAGCTCGTTGGAGACACGGATGACCTTGGAGCTCAGCTTCTTGGCGCCGAGGTTCTGGATGCCGAACTCGACATCCTTTTCACTGGCGGCGGTGTTCTCGCCCAGCAGCTCGCCCTCTTCCCCGGTACCGTCAGACACCGGCCATTCGATGGTGGCGCCATCGGAGGTATTCAGAATCTGGGCGACCGAGGCCAGCCCGCCATAGTCCTGCATGGACTCATGGATGCGGTTGAGCATGGTGGTCGGGACGGTGTAGCCGCCCTTGTCATTCTCGCCCGCTGCCTGAGCTCGCATCTCACGCATGATCGCGCGTTGCTCCTTGCTCATGTTGCCCATGCCTTCACGTACGAAGGCATCGAAGGCCGCGGCACGCTGCTCGTCCACGCTCGGGCCCTGGGACTGCCCAGCTTCAGACGTCTGAGACTGGCCGCGCAGCTCCTCTTCGTTGTCACGCACGAAGCGCTGATCTGCATCGCGCAGGGCTTCTTCGCGATCGATCTTGTCCTGCAGGCCATCCAGCTCGCTCTTCATGGACTGCCACTGGCTGCGCTGCTCATCCTTCCATTCGGTGTCACCGGCATCTTCATGCATCTTGCGCATGTCCTTGGCGACGGCCGCGTACTTCTGCTTCAGTTCAGAGAGTTTCATGTAGCCTCCACGGGCTCAGGCATTGATGAGTTCAAGGAAGCGCTCGCGGGCGCGGCGCTGATTGACGGCACGCTGCGTGATCTCTCGGAGTTCATCGCAGCGAGCTTGGAGCGACCGCTTGGCGGCGCCCGCATCGGGGTAAGCCGGATAGGTCACAGGGGACACATCCAGCAGGCGGCTGAATCGGTGGATGGTGCGCACGATGACGCCGTGCTCGTCCTCGCCCCACTCGTCACCATCGGGGGCGACTCGGAAGGCGAAGCTGGAGCCGGTGATGTCGCCCCGTGCCAGCGGCGCCATGACCAGATCACGCACCGACTGGGTGTCAGGTGGGTCGATCTCATAACGCAGGCCTTCTTCATCCACCGACAGCGACAGCGTGTTGCTGAGGGTGCGGCCGAGCACGAAGTTGGGGTCATGGTTGAACAGTGCACGCACGTCATCGCCCAGCACGTTGTCGAACGCGCCAGGGGCGATCTGCTCCTTGAACATGCCCATGATCATTTCGCTGCGCTTGTTGAAGACGGCGCCATGACCAATGATCCGCAACGGCTGGCCGTCTCCGCCCGCTTCGGCGCGGACTTCGCACGTCAGGGCGCGCTTTTCTGTCTCACTCATGATGTGGAGTCCTCGGGCGAGGGTGACTGGCCCAGCTGACTGGCTGGGGTGGCGTTGACGCTGATCAGCATCTCGCTGAGGCCATCGCGTGGGTTCATGTCTTCCAGGGCGCGGACTTCGTTGCGATCCATCCAGCCATCGGTGATGGCCTTGTGATAGAACTCGGCACGCTCCGTGGGGGTGCCGCGCAGCAGCCCGGCGAGGTTGAACTTGGCGTAGTAGCCAGCCCGACGCTCGGTGGGCGTGAAGATGGCGCGGTTGATCTCCTGCTCCCAGTTGATGACCCAAGGCATCATCGTGTGCCGCACGAACTGGATGGCCTGCTCGGAGATGTTCGAGAAGGTGGCCTTGTCCAGGTCGTTGATCATGTGCGCTGGCACGTTGAAGATGCCGGCCACCTCGGAGCGGTTGAGCTTGCGCGTCTCGAGGAACTGGGCGTCCTCCGGCGCGATGGTGATCGACTTGTAATCCAGCTGTGCGGGGAGCATCAGCGTCTTGTTCTCGGACTGGCGCAGACTGGCCACGGCCTTGGTCCAGGTCTCCTTGAGGCGATTCCAGCTGTCGGCGTTCAAGCTGTCCTTGACGGTGACAAGCCCGGTCGGGCGCCCGCCTCCCTCGAAGAAATCCTTGCCGTAGCGCTGGGCCGCCAGCCCGAGGCCAATGGTCTCGGCGTGCTGGCGCACCACGCTGACGCCGGTGCGATCGTGCGAGCCGAGTGCACGAACGTGGATCATGTCCTCGGTCGCGACGGCGCGTGAGCCATCCTCATCGGTGACGGCATATAGCCAGCGGTTGCCGCGCTTCACCGGGCTGCAGTTCCACGGGCAATGACGTTGCAGTGAGACGGCATTGCCCCGCGCATCCCGAACCACCTCGGTGTAGCCATTGCCCCAGCCGAGCACATGGGACTGGGCCGTCTCGCGCCACTTGTAGCTGGTCTGCCAGTCGTTGGGCTCGTCATGCAGCAGCTGATACGCGGGGTGGTCTGTGGCGGCGGTGATGACGCCGTTCTGCTTGCGCATGACGTGCAGCGGCAATTGCGCCAGCGAGGATGACAGCACGTAGATACAGGCGTAGACCGCGCCAAGCGTCATGGCGCTCTGCTGGTTGACCGTGATGCTGGAGTCGCCATACAGATAGTCCGCCAGCGTCTGACCGGTGAGCGGCGTTGCCGGGTTCTCGACCGAGCGGGTGGAGAACAGTTGATCAAGAATCATGAGGCCCCCTTGCGAATGGCGCGTGCGCCGAGCAGTGCCAACACCAGTAGCAGGCTGCCACTGACCATCAGCGCGTCCGCGAGGCCGAATCGCAGGTACAGGCCGCCCGTCAGGCTGGCGAAGCCGGCCAGCCCGAGGGTGTCGAACAGTAGGTTTCGCATGTCACATGACCAGGAAGTCGTCGTCTGAGAGGGAGTCGAGAAGGCTGGGTGTCTCGACATCGAGGGTGATGGCACGCCCCAACGCCATGAGCAGCGCGATGATGCCGTCGATCTTGTTGTCGGCGGCTTCCTTGCGCGGGTAGATGTTCTCTTTGGCGTCGGCCTTGGCGACCACATTGCTGGCCATCCAGGTGAGCAGCGGGTCAGCCGGGTGCGTGAAGCGACCGCCAGTGACGGCGGCCTCCATCTCGCGCATGGCGGGGCTCATGTTCTGGACCGTGTTGCGGTACTCGATGACCGGCGCGCCTTCCTGCATCAGCTGATGTGCGAGCTGGGTGGCTCGCCACGGATCGTAGGCGACTTCCTGCACATCGAAGCGACTGGAGAGGTCGAGGATGTCCTGCCGGATGACCTCGAAGTCGAGTTCTTCGCCATCGGTGATGATCAGGTGGCCGGAGTTGACCCAGCCCTCATAGGCAGCGCGGTTGCTGCTGGCGCGCTCGATCGCGCCTTCCGGTAGGTAGCTGCGCACGAAGGCACGCCACTCGACCTTGGCGTCTTCGCGCACCTTGCGGAAGACCAGGCCGATGGCGGCGATGTCGGTCTTGCTGGCCAGGTCAACGCCCAGCCAGCAGGGCTCGCCCTCCATCTGTTCCAGCGACATCGAGTCATCACCGGCCGCCAGCCAGGTGGCCATGTTCAACCAGGCGCTGCGTGCCGAGACCCAGACATCGAGGTGCTTGGTCAGAAAGGAGTTCTGGCGGCTGGGGTACTGGATGGCATCGCGCTGCGCCTTGAGCAGGAATTCCTCGCTGACGCTGACACCGAAGTTGGGGTTGGCCTTGCGCAGCACGTCCGGCGACTGCCAGTCGTCGCCCTCATCGATGGTGTAGATCAGCGCGAAGAGCTCAGGGTTATCGACCACGCCATCGAGCATCTGCTGCGCCTGGCGGCGCTTGTCGTAGCAAGGGCCAGCGAGGTTGAAGCCGGCAGTGGTGATGATGAACATCAGCGGCTGATCGCGGGCACCCATGCCGGTCAGCATGGTCTCGTAGAGGCTGGGCGATTGGTGCTCGTGGAACTCATCGACAATGGCGCAGCTGGGGCTAGAGCCATCGCCCGGGTCACCGATCATCGGTTCCAGACGGGAGCCGTCGCCGGGGATGCTGATGTTCTTGGCCATCACCTCGATACCGGCGGCACTGACCAATGCCGGCGACTTCTGCAGCATCAGCTTGGCGGGGCGGAAGACCTCCCAGGCCTGCTTCTCGGTGGTGGCGCCACAGTAGACCTCGGCGCCGTATTCCCCATCGGCGGCCAGCATATAGGTGGCCACACCCGCGGCGATCACTGACTTGCCGTTCTTGCGCGGTACCTCGATGTAAGCCTCACGATAACGGCGCTGACCGCTACGCTTGCTCATCCAGCCGAACAGCACACTGAAGATGAAGAGCTGCCAGGGCTCGAGCGTGACCAGCTTGCGTTCGCGCGCCCACTTGCCCTTGGTGTGAGGCAGAAGCTGGATAAAGGCGCATGCCCGCTCGGCGGCGTCACGATCGAACCGATAGGGAAAGGCGCGCGTCTTGACCGCCTTCTGTTCATCGACATGACGCTGGCAGGCAAGGCGGACCCACTTGCAAGCGGGTATCCGGCCAACCACCACGTCCCGAGCGTACTTGTTCGCAGCATTGACGTTGGGATAGCTGGCCATTGAGTGTCATCGCTTGTTGCCACCCAGCAGCTCGGCGAAGGGGTTGGCGGCATCCTTGGACCCGGGCACGGCCAGGCGAGCTCGGCTGGACGGGTCGAGACCGAGTGCGCTGCCGAAGGTCGTCATCTGGCGGGCCGCCTCATTCTTCGCGGTCAGAGCTGGGTTCTTGATGGGAGCGCCGGTGGCAGGGCTTTCCAGCACCAGGCCGCATTGCTGGATCTCGACCACGGCCTGCCGCCAGGTGGCGTAGGCATCGCAGTAGGCCTCGAGCTGATGCAGGTCAGAGCGCGTCAGGATCTTGGAGCCAACCAACCAGGGCGCGAGCTTGTCCCAGGCATCGCGGCCGATATCGCACAGCCAGTCGGGTGCCGGCGGGGCTTCATCGAGTGCATCGCCCTCGGGCTCGTCATGGTTGATGGCACGCTTGCCGGCGTTGCCCTGCACCGCCTTCAAGTGGCTTGGTTTGGGCTTGCGACCTCGTGTCATCTGAGAATCCTTCGCGCTAGGCTGATTTTTCAATTTCGCGGGTGTGAGAAAGAAACGTAACGGAACGGTGGCCGCCCCCAAAGGTGGTAGAGATTGCACCCCCTCCCCCCTCTCAGGGCCTGCCTCAGTCGCCTGATCTGGCCGCCAGTGCCTCGCTTGCCGTCTTGGCCTGATGGCAGGCCTTGCAGATCGCTTCGAGGTTGTCAGCGGCGTCTGTGCCGCCCTGAGCCTTACCCACAATGTGATCAACTTCAGTAGCTGGCGTGATGCGGTTCATGCGCTCGCATGGCTGGCAGAGGTAGCGATCACGCTTGAGAATCGCGTTTCGCAGTCGCCGCCATGGCCGACCACCTCGGCCTTGCCCACCTCGCTTACTCTTGCCCCAGTTGATAGCGCGATCGGCATGCGCCTCGCAGTACCCGTGAGAGGCAGTTGTCTTGCCACCACACATGGGTGCCTTGCAGGGTCGCGGTGGTTTGATAGGCACACAAAGCCCTCAACATGTAAGTCGATAGTCAAATTTATTATTATTGATGCAACTAATTTAGTGCACCAAAAATGACATGATGTATCTACAGGAGAAGAAAGACCGAGATGACGGCTCCTAGCAGCATCCGCGTGGTCATCAGAGGCAACCAATGGGGCGTGAAGCGAGAGGGAAAAACGCAGTGTATCAGGTGCTTTACAACACAATACGATGCGATTGATTACGCCCGCGGCCTCGCGGCCCGACTGGGAACCAAGCTCGTGATTGAAGCGAGAGGCGGAAACATTGTTGATAAACACTCATCATTACTACAGTAAGAACTACACATATAGCGAACACGGCTTTCGATCACAGGAGCCTCTTATGATGATCGAGATGTATTTCTATCAATGCTCTGATGGCTGGGCAGTGCGTCGTGAGTACGAAGACATCCCTCACAAGACGTTCAAGAGTGAAGACGAAGCTCGCGAGTACGCTAAGACTCTCAGTCACATCAAAGGCTACAAGCTCTTCGTCATCCGCGACGGGGGGAACGGGCGAGATCGTGTGATCTGACTAAATCATTCATTCCCCACGTCTTCTGGTCCATCGGCCAGGCGCTCGAGGATCGAGGCCGTCGCCGTGCGGTCATCATTGAAGCGCCGGCGCTGGGACTCATAGTCGGCCAGCAGGCTGAGCAGATCACGGTTGGATGTCACTGGCCGGTCAGGGGCGGGCAGTGGATTGAGCAGGTAGCTCGGCACCTCAAATGTGCACTGCCACTCAGTGGGCATCACCACTGACTTGCTCTCGAAGGCGCTGCAGCCACTCAGCAGCAGCGTCAGGCACAGGCCGATCAGCCCAATCCCCAGTCGGCGCATCGTCTCTCTCCATCCGGCGTGCAGCTGCCCGGGCAGCCATGATTGAACGGTCATCTTGGGCGCGACTGGCCTCACGGGCTTCCAATGCGACGGACAATCGCTTCATCTGATTGCCGTAGTGCAACGCCATCATCTCGAGCCCGCGGTTGACTGCCTTCTCAGTGGATAGCTCAGCCTTGAGGTCATTGGTGTACTGCTCGGCCTTGGTCGCCTCATAGGTCTTCATCGCCCCCCAGCCCAGCACCACAGCCATCAGGATGACCTCGACCTTCACACCTGATATCAGCTTACGGCCCCATGCCCACGCGGTCCTGATTAGTGCAGCCATCGTCCCAGCACCTTATCGAAGATGGCGTCAGACTTGGCACGCAGCCACTCGACACCGAGGAAAGCGATCGCAGCCCCGATGGCCACGGCCATGTCCTGATCCAAACCGCCCCAGTCCAGCAGCGGCTTGAGCGCCAGTGTCAGGCCGCCCACCAGGGTCGCCTCGAGCACTGACTTGTAGAAGCGGCCGCCGGAGTGCAGACCGCGCAGCAGCGCGATCACGAAGGACAGCCCTGCTGCATAAAGGTTGGCTTGATACGGCTGCAGCCACTCCAACAGCATCTGCCATGTCGATGGATCGCGGTGTGGCATATCGGCGGGCTCGTGGTCGTCATCATGCATATGGCCTCCTGAGTCGGTAGGCCCTGCGTAGTTCGTCGTTATCGTTATGCGATGTGGCCCCCAGCACGCACGTACACGCCCAGCAGCTCATCGGTATCAAGCTCACGCTGCCCGTACCCTGCCCCGGGCAAGCTCGCCCAGATGCGCCGGCAAGCGTGTATGGCCTCAGCGATGCGCCCGTCATACACCAGCCCCAATGCCCGACACTGACGGATTAGCTGTTTTGCAGCCTCATCCTGCGAGGCCGGCGAGAAGTCCGGCAGGTGGAAGCGGTTGGCCAGGTCATCCCAGGTACGCACGAGGAACTGATAACGGCCGGCAGCGGTCGAGTGAATACCGAGGTTCGGGAGCCACATCGACTGCCGAGGGTGATCATCGAAATCATAGAAGGTCTTGCCACCCACCAGCACGTCATAGCCCTCGATTGAGCTGAAACGCGGCGTGCCCTCGGCATAAGCGATGGTGTCGAGGAAGGCGGCAAGGTTGCTAGCATCGTCAGCCGTAGGATCAATAGACGTGTCAAAGCCCACCAACTCGATTTCATCGAACCAGTGAAGAGGAAGAGAAGCTGCCATGATAATCACCACGAATAAATTAAAAAATCCTGCACTGGGCAGGATTTTTTAATTTATTCAGGAATAGGCTTGACGTGATTCTTGGAACTGCAATATGTCTTGATCAATCCTAAACTCAGTATAAGCAGATTTAGCAAGCGTATGGTTCAAGCCAAGTCTATTATATTCGAAAACCACTTGCTGAAATGTCAAATTTTCTCTAGACATCGTTTCGTATATTGCACCACCTAGTAAGGATAGCTCTCCAGCTCGACCTCGCTCAATGAGTTCCTTGGTCAATTTTGTCATTTCAAGACACCTCGATCACAGTTTGTAAGCGAAATGTAACTCGCGACACTTTCGGTTACAAACCCGAGAATCAACGATCTCCTTACGCTTGCCTCATCTCAAAAACTCAATACCGATCATACGAGTAGCTGGGTCTGATCTTCCTGGAGAAGCGCCCATGAGCCAGTGCTTCCTTGGCCAGCCTCGCGTCCAAGCCCACATACCAAAACTCCTCAACCACCTGCTCCAGCCCCATCCCTATGTCGTCACAGAGTATGCACATAGCTTTTCCTAGCGCGCTAAAATCACCCTTCTGGGCCTCATTTATTACCGTAGGGTTGATCGTATCGTCTTGCACAGCACTGCCCTCCATTAATCAATGCCGAAAGTATAGAGCATGTTAACGTCAAGCCAGCAAACGATAATAAAACGAAAAAGTTGTGCGATATTGAGACAAAAGCTAACCACGAGCGCTATTTTCTTGTTGCCCCCGCGTACCTTGAAATACACGAGGGTAGATTAGCTTCTCAAGTAACATCTGCACTCTCTGGCTTTTTTCAAGCAACTAAGAAAATGGTCTTCATTACATGCGCGCAGTGCAATTTCTCGCGTCAATCCCATATGCTCATAACGTTGCACTAATTCATCAAGGGTAAGCTGATGGATAGAGGCCTCACGATTCAATAAAGATCCTAAAGCTGCTAATTCACCTGCCCTAGCTTTCTCGATAAGCTTCGGATCTAGCTCATTCATAAACACACCAAATTTTTGGGATGAGCTAGAACATAGACTGAATCACATGATGAAAGGAAACAGTAGAATAAACGGTAATCCCGTAGACGCAGGAATCACACAATAGCTGAATCGTACCCTCAAACCCTTTCTTATGCAACATATGGTATCTATACAGCCACTTCGGCTTGCAAAAGCACCATATGTAGTAGACAGCCACGTGCGCGAGATGCTGCACACTGCATCGCCTTAGCTGACTTGAACGGCTTCACCTTCACCGCCCCTGGCACCCACCCCAACCGTGCCAGTATCGCTACCTGAGCCGCTACGGCCTGCGATTGGGTCATCATGCGCGGCGACTGGCAATGCTGCACCGGCGGAATGGCATAGGCCGCCAGCAGTACCGCCATGCGCTGTCGATCGCTCAATCGTGACAGCAACGCCGCCGCCATCGTCCGCCACTGGCTTTCCTGCTGATAACGCTCTGCCGCCTTGCCGACGTGATCCACCAGCCCTGTGCATTCGCCACGCCCTTCTCCCATGCCACCCACCGATGACACCTGATGCCACCCGGCATTCTGATGGCGCAACCCGGTGCGATACTCGATCTCTTCCTCGAGCAGCTCATCCAGAGCATGTGCCAACGCCTGCTGACGCCTCACGCCCTCCGGCAGCTTAGCGATCAGGCGAAAAGTCTCCGCCAGCCCCATATCCTCGATCCGCTGCATGTCCCCTCCTGCTCCGTGAGCCTTATGCCGTTGCCTTGCGCCACTCACTGCCATGCGGCATAACTTCTGGCTCACCGGCCACCACCGTCTCGGGCCAGCTCGCATAGGCCACCAGCACCGCCTTGGCCTCATCCACGCCCCTGGCCAGCACCGCCAGATAGCCATTGCCCTCCATCTTCTCAAGCCATTCGCGCTGAGACTTCGCCAGGGCGGCATCATGTGGCGGGGCTGCTTTGAACTCGATGTAGAGCCCGTGATACCCACCGCGGGCCGTGGCCACCACCAGGTCACTCACCCCAGCCCGCACGCCCTGCATCTTGAGGTCTGCCGCCGTCTTCTTGTTGCGCTGGCCGCCATTGGGGACGTGATAGGTGACATCCTCGAGCAGCACCCCCACCTGCTTTCCGCGTCGCTGCTCGCCTTTGAGCCAACGGATCAGCACCTTTTGCTCGTTGCCCTCGCGGTCGATGCGTGGCGCCGACTTGCGGGCTTGGCCTGCCTTGCGGGCCGCCACCTTGGCGGATGGGTGTGTTGCCCAGCTCATTCAGGCCTCCTTTGCGCCGACTGCCAGCGACGAAAGTTCGCGATGATTCGCGGTAGCATCTGGCCAGATCGCTTGCTCTTGTCCATATCGGCAAAAGTCGTGACGCCGCATGCCTTGCAAAGGAAATCCACGCCATCCTCATATTGATGAGTCCCATCCGGAATAGTGTTCTCATCAAGTTTGTAGCGGTAGCGCTTGGCATGATCGAGAAATAGCAGAAAGTCCTCCGTAGCCAGCAACATTTCCGCCATCTGAGCGTACTTGCCGCCTGAATACCCCATCACCCTGTTCCTCTTATCCGAGCACCCTTGGCGTTGTAGTGTGGCCTACCCAGGGCAATGCAGCGCTTGCACGTACCCAAGCACGCCGCCAGCTGATCAACGGCTACACGCCTACCGCAGGCAAAGCAGCGACGCAGGGCTGAACGATTCGGCCGCCTGAAGCTGCCAGCGGGGCGATAGCTCACTGCAGAGCTTCCAGCATGTCGGGCTGAGTTTTGCCCCGCGTCAGACGCAGCAAGCGATACTCATGGGCCGCACTCCCCCCGCGGCGGCGACTCTCCACTCTTACCCCATGATGGCGACGCAGATCTCGCAAGCGCGCACTGATGGCAGCTTCACTATCCAGCCGATCGAAGCGGGCAAGGATCTCGGCGGCCAGCTCATGTAGCATCAGCCATGAGCGCGATTCACTGAGCGCCAGATAGGTACGGCCCAGCTGACTTGCGGGATTGTCCAGCGTCGCACGTCGTGGCCGTGGGGTTCTGCCAACATTGGCACCGGCAGTGGTTGTGAATGCTTGATGCTCATGATTACCCATGTGCTAACCCTCCCCGCATAATCTTCAGTGCTTGTGTCGGTGTGATGCCTGCCAGATCTCCCGCTGCTTGGCGTGCTTTGTCTTCCCCCGCCATGACGGCACGTTCCGCCGGTGACAGTTGGCCGTCATGCTCAATCGCCGCTTGCGGCTTGAGGTCATCACCCCGGGCGTATCGCTCCACCACCTGCTGGTAGTACACGCGGAAGGCCCGTTCATGCTTGTCCATGCGCTGATAGCTGGCAGACGCCATGCCATGAAGGTCCATGTGCTCGCCCGCGGCAGCGATAGCCTCATGCGGGTACGGCTTGCCGGTGAAGGCGTGGTCCTGCAATGCCTGCCAGGCGGTATCGAAGTCCGGCAGGCCAAGGCCCTCGGGTGTCATCTGGCATAGCTCGGCGAACTGCATGGCGCTGTCAGGTGGGAAGGCGTTGCCACGCTGTTGAAGTGACTTGGCCGTGCGGGCTTTCTCGGCCTGCAAGCCACAGCGCAGGTGCTGGGCGCTCAGGTGACTCAGGGCCGCCAGCCACTCACCTTCCACGTCACAGCTCACCCACTGGCCATTCTCTTCAGTGCCCCAACCCATCTCACGGCAGCGACGGTGCCAATGGGCGCCATGCAACTGGGCCAAGCGATCGAACAAGGCATCCACCGCCTTCTGGCTCACCCGTGGCAGGTCATCACATCCACTTGCCATCGATGACATCGCCGGACGGCGGCTGGCCTTCGACTTGTTCACGGCGGCGCTGCTCAATGAGTGCACGCCCTTCAGCGGCTGAGAGTTTCGAGTTACGGATTGGACCAGTTGAGCGACGGCTTCCATGGATGCCTCCAGCGTTGCGTGCATTGTTGTTCGATGAAGTGTTGGCGTTCTGGCTCATGCGGGCCTGACGGGCCGCTTCTCGCTTGCGGTTCTCACTCACCCAGCCCGCGAACTTGGCGCACCAAGCATGATGCGAATGCCTCCGACCGGGCTGATCCGCGAAGTGCGCGGTGAAGTCCGCCAGCTCGCCCTGATCCCATGTCAGCGATGGATCACCACGGCGCACCGTCTCCGTCTGCCAGTGGGTGGCATCCGGCTGCCAGTCCAATGTCATCAGCACCTGACGGGCCCCGGCAGTCACTTGCGGCTGGCCGTTGTCAGCCTGCTGGGCAGCATTGGCGAAGATCGGGTGCTCGGCTTGGTCAGGCGCAGTGGCAGGCTCGGCAGGCGCCTCTTCCTCATCGCTGCCAGCCATCAGCGCCTCTAGCTCTTCCGGTGACGGCTCATCGGCGGCTTGCGGTTGCTGATGATCATCGCCCATGGCAAGGCGGTAGAAATTCGAGGTCTGGCGTCCAGAGGCTGTCTTGCGAGCCACAACCGTCATGATCCCTTGCTCGACCAGCGCCTCAATCGCGCGCTGCACCGTGCGCATCGAACAGGCCATCTCATCCGCCAGGCGACGAACGGACGGCCAGCATACGCCCTGCTCGTTCGCGTAATCGGCCATCAGTAACAGCAACAGACGCGGGCCCGCCTTGATCGACCCAGGCATCTCGGGCATCACTTCACGCGCCCAACTCATCGCATGCAGGCTCATGCCTCACCTCCCGCCAACTTCAAGTGTCGTGCCGCACGCGCCCGATGCCACTTCTTGCCGCCCAACTCATTGCCCTTGTCACCGCGGCGGGCTGCGAGAATGGCATTGCACTTGTGCCAAGTGGCGTATGCTTCGTGATACTCACGGGCCCGCACCGGCTGTTCATGGCGGACATCTTCTCGTTGAGCAACATGACGACTCGCGCGAGCCATCTCGGCTTCAATACGTGCCGTGCTCATGCTTGCCGTTATCGTCATGCCATTACCTCATCGCCCTTGGCTGCCATGCCCAGCGACAGACGCTCGAAACGTCCTGCTTCGCTCATGTGGTGGTCGATCGACAGAGTGCGGCGGGCATCTGCCTGAGCCGACTCACCCTGCCCCTTGCCGCATTCAAGTAGAGCCACCACGGCCAGGTGGTGCTGCATGCTCATGCGCAGATCAATCACGCCTCGCACTCGCTCACGCTTCTCGATGGCCACCGCCAGTCGATAGGTTTCCTGCTTGAGCTCCTCGCAGCTCCAACCGCGATAACTCAGCAACAAGCCCTTGGCTTCACTCGTCTTGATCGTCATGCCATACTTCCTTGGCGTAGTTGAGATGCCCCGTCATGGTTTGGTCGCCGGCGGGGCTTCTTTGCATCTAGCGCTTCGTTACTTGCCAACCACTTTCAGCGGCTTGCGCATCGCCTGTAGCTGCCCCATCAGGGTGCTCATCTGCTGCTCGATGGCCTTATGCTGCGCTTCCAGCTGTGCAGCCTCTTTGTCATCTATCTCGCCATCCGCAATCGCCGCCTGAATCAGCGCCGCCATCGCGCCCTGGCCCTGCTGTGCATTCAGTACAGAGGCGAACACGTCCCCACGGCTCACCTCGCCCTGCTCATAACGCGGCACAGCCACCATCCCCAAGTGATCGAGGAACGGGGCGATCAGACGCATTTGGTGCTCGCGGTCCACGTTCCAGAAGATCCCCACCACATCGATCAGACGCATCGGCATGGGGTCGTCCTCTGCCACCCGGCGGTAAAGTGACTTCACCGACATGCCGATATCACTCGCCAGCACCTTGGGGCAGCACTCGAAAACCACGTCATGCACCGCATCCAGATAGGTATCCATGTCACGTTCGGGGGCTGTATGACTGTCCATGGTGAATCTCTTCGTGTTCGTTCCGTTTAAGCCGATATGGGCGGCCGGCTATTCTGTGGCTGTCAGGCGGTGTTCTTGTTGGCGGTCCGTAAGCCGTGGGCCAGCGGCGGGCATAACTTCTCAGCCTTGAACTTGCCCATCGTCAATCGCTCTGCACGGAGTGCTAAAACTGGAGACATCCCATGCTTTCCGCGAACCCATCCAGAAACTGTCCCCTGGTAGACCCCAAGCGCATCAGCAGCCTTGGCCTGAGTTCCAAAGTGATCGACCAAACGCTCGAATATGTTTTTCATCATGCCGCTCCATACGGGAATACCCGTAATCATAAATACGGGAATGCCCATTTGCAAGAGTATGGGCGCGCCCATGATAATTACCCCATGGAATTCAAAGATCGCCTCAAGGCCGCCCGAAAATACGCCAAGCTCACCCAAGTGCAGCTTGCTGAGCGTGTGGGCATAGATCAGACCAGCGTTTCCGACCTTGAACGGGGCAAGTCCCGCAAGACTGGGTACGCGGCTGAAATTGCTCATGTACTTGGCGTGAGTGCGAGGTGGCTCACGACTGGCGAAGGCGAGATGCTTGAGTCAGGGACTGCCCCCCGTAGCGATGCCAGCGAGCTGGTGCTTCATGAAACTGAGGTCGTGGACGGTGATGAGCCTCTCAGAGATGACGAGGTAGAGATCCCGTATTTCCGTGAGGTAGAGATGGCGGCAGGCGATGGTCGCACTCAAGTTATCGAGAACCACGGCGCTTACATGCGCTTCAGCCTGCCGCGCTTGATGAAGGCCGGAGTCGATCCATCGCTTGCTGCATGCGCCACCGTTTCTGGCGACTCGATGGAGCCGGTGATCGTGGATGGCTCACCGATCGGCATCGACAAGGGATGCCGACAGATTCTGGACGGGAAGGTCTACGCGCTGGACCATTGCGGCATGCTGCGTGTAAAGCGCCTATACCGATTACCCCCGGGCCGCATGCGGGTGGTCAGTGATAACCACATCGAGTATCCGGAAGAGATCTACACCCTGGGTGATCCGGATGCCCCGAAGATCATCGGTCGCGTCTTCTGGTGGGAAACTTTCGCCTGAGAATTCCTCGTGCGCACGCGTAACCAGAGAGAGTGGTTCTAGTAGGTAGGTTCTGGGTACGACAATGGTGTCACCCTCCCCCCGGCACTGGTGTCACCCTCCCCCCCCTGACACTGATGTCACCCCCTGCTTATTTTTGCTAGACAACCAACCTTTACAAAAAGTCGCCCGCACATCGGTTTTTTATGGCTTCTACCGCCTGCCGGCAGTGCTAGTCTTAGCAAACCTCATCACTTTGCATGACTCGCAAGGAGGCGAACTCATGTCTACAGCACTAATCGTTTTCTTAACGCTTTCCATCTTCCTTTTGCCCTGGCTAGCCGTGATGCATGCCGCATACTACAAGGGCGTGGATGTCCCCTCGGCGGGCGCGGTGGGCTTCTTCGGCACACCGTTGATGGGCATCCTCTATGTTATCGCCATGCCGGCAGATCCAGTAAAGCTCAAGCGCCGCCGCATGCGGAGCGCCAAGGCCACAGACAAGGAATGCCCGCACTGCCTCTCACTGATCCCCAAGCAGGCCACCATCTGCCATCACTGTGGCCGCAATAGCGCTCTGACCGCCAGCACGCCCACGCATGGTGTGAAACCCTCAGCTACACCCCAGCCACAAATGCGAGAACCAGCCCCCATACCGGCCGGTAGCTTCGATTACGCGGAACACGGGGGCACGGACACTCAGGCCGCCGAGGCGTACAAACGGCGGATCGAGAACGCCGACCACTAAGCCCTCGCAGGCCATCTGACCCGCCCACAGTGGCGGGTTTTTTTTGCCTACGACATGGGCGGAAAGCCCTCAACCTGAAAAATACGGGTAAACTCTTGACCATTAATACGGGCCTACCCATAATAATTCACATCAACACGGCACATCGCCATCGTCACTGAGTGGATTGGAGCAGCCCATGACCGACACCGCCCGCAAGCATCGCTCAGCCATCACCCTTGCCGTCATCGTCGGCGGCCTAGTCACACTTGCCAGCCTCACTCAGCAGAACGATGGCGCCCGCCAGCTGTCCGCCAGCGAAGCCGAATACTGCGAAATGACCGCCATGTGGCAAGAAGATGCCAAGGCCGGTTTCGTCGTATCCCAGCGCCGCGGCTGGCCGGACTTCAATGGCAATGCCGCCAGCCTCTGCCCCCCTCAGATTACGCATGGTCAGCAGCTTGCCAGTCGCTGATCAGACCTCGCCCCACGGCCAGCAGGTGGTGCCAGTGGGATTGCGAGCATAACCACCCGCAGGTAAGGCGCCGGTTCCTCCCTTGCGCTAGTGGCCTTACCCCCGACACCTGGGCAAGTGGTGTGACAGCTGGAGAGACAGCGCTTATCAGAGGACATCGGCACTGCCGGTATCGCCTGATGAGTCCCGAACCGCCGGACAATGCGGATGCTCTTTAACAATCAGGCATGCCCAGCCCGCCCGTAGCGTTAGAGACGTGAGAGGCCGCTGGGAGTACGCCGCCCAGGGCTGTCGAAATACTGGGAATTATATGGGGCTTTGCCAATGGCAGAGCCCACCCGAGAGTGCCATTGGCAAGCCATCACACAACGCGACGGCTTCCCGATACGCTTTCCCTGTAGTGCCTGTGCTTCCCCGTCACGTCCCTGACGGGGCTTTTTGGTACTCCCCTTTTCATCGTGTCTCTCGGCGCATCTTGCCCGCCCCAAGCGGCGGGCCTTTTGGTATTCACACGTCAGCCTCTTCTGGGGGCTGACGTGTGCGCTCAACCACTCGAGGAGGTCAGTATGACGCTCTTTCTTCGATCTCGGGTCACCGTCGATGGCATCACCGCGACGATGGCCGAACACGCCGAGCGGCTCGGTATCGGGGAAGGGACTCTCCTGTCTCGCATGACTCGCTTTGGTCGTCATGACCCGATACTACTGCTTGCGCCAGTCACCAGATCCCGCAAGCCGGCGAAGCCCCAAAGCTTGGCAGAGGCTGTCAAAACGCTAAGGCGAAGGCCTGCCGGCCTGTTGGCAACTGCCAAACGGCTGGGCGATTACGCCTCACTCAAACAGGCACCACCATGATTCACCCACTACTCATCGCCGCCACTTGCCTGGCAGCTTTCTTTTATCTGCTCGCCGGTGGCTGGCTCGACACACTGCTCACCAAGGACGACTGATATGACCCGCGATCAACTGATGGAAAGCCTGCTGCACCTCCCTCACCCGTGGCCGCGACCCGAGACGGAATGCAGCCTTCCGACCGATAACGGCCACGGCGATCTCGAGGGCTGGATCAAGGGTCCAACCAACAACGAATGGCACTACGCATGGATCGGTGCCCATGGGCGCCGCATCATCATCACACAGGAGCAATTGATAGCGTGCTAAAGGCAGGCATTGTAGACAAGATAAACAGATAAGGCTGTAGATGGCACCGTAAAGCGAGTCAGATGAAGTCCTTTTTGGGAACATTGGACTAAGGCTGCCTTCATCTCCTGCCTGATTTTCTACCAATTTTGACGAAAAAATGTCAAAATGCTCTAGAAATACTTCAAGGGGGTTGGCTCGTTGCAACCTCCAATAGCAGCAAGAGGAGCATGTATGTATATACATAGCATAGAATTTAATAATTTCTATTCATTTTACGAGGAGACATCATTAGATTTTACAACATCATTTGCAAAATCTACGCAAACAACTGATCACATATGTGGAAGGTATGTAAACAAAGTTAATGGAATTTTTGGTGCCAACGGCTCAGGTAAAACTAATGTTTTGAAGGCCATTTCATTTATGTGCTTCTTTGCTAGAGGCTCATTTGATAGTAAAGACAAGGGTAGAATCCCTTTTAATACGCATGAGTTGCATGAAGGCGAACCATCTAATTTTAAATTAGAGTTTAGTCATCTAGGAAATCTATTTAAGTACACATTTACAGTTCAAAATGGGTTTTTAAATAAGGAAGCTTTATACTACCAAAACCCTAAAACTAATAAATTTAAATACTTATACAAGAGAGAGCTAATAGAAGATACGATATACACAAAGCTTTCAGCAGGTAAAGAGGTCCCAGAAAGATATAATAGATTCAATAAGAATAATTGCTCCCTACTTTCATTTATTGCAGAGGTTGAAGATCTTGACTTGCTTCACCAAAAAAACAATTTGATCTGGAGCGCTATCCAAGCTTTTGATTTACATTTCACTAATGTCGGGCCTCGTGGAAAGCTAGATGATACGGACGACCTCTTATTTGATATCTCAGAAAAGCTTGCAGAAAACGAGAACACAATATTATTTAAACTCATGCAAGAGGTGGTTAGGAATATTGATCTCGGGATAAGCGCACTAACAATAGGCGTTGTAAAAGTTCGTATTAATGACGAATTTAGAGACAAAGAGTTATTATATGCCAAACACGTAGACTCTTCAGGAAAGGAGTATTCATTTCCTATACTCGAAGAATCGACTGGTACGCAAAAAATAATTTGCGCCTTGTGGCATATGATAAGAGCAATGATACAAGGTGGAGTAGTTGTATATGATGAAATAGACAGTGACTTACATATATTAATGATGCCATTCTTCATTGATATATTTACAAACCACGAGCTGAACGTTAAGCCTGGCCAGCTTATATATAGTGGTCATGCTATCGATTCAATCAAAGAGCTGAGTAAGTCACAAACCTTTTTTGTTGAAAAGATTGATCTAAGAAGCGAAATATATAGCGCAGATGAGATAGAGGGACTTAGAACCAACGAAAATATTTACATGAAGTATAAAAAAGGGGCCCTGGGAGGAGTGCCAGAACTAGATGCGTCAAATATATCCCTACAGAACCTAATGGACAGTAGTCTTATGGGGGATAAGTAGTATGGCTCCTAGGAAAAGAAAAGCACGAGCAGTTAGAAAAACCATACTGATAGTCACAGAAGGGCATGTAGAGTATGCTTTTTTATCACTGCTCAAAGAGTACTATTCTGTAAAAGAATATAAGATAAATCTAGATAATCGGAGAGGAGGTGGGCCAGAAATTATAATAAACCATGCGATAAATGAAAAGCTCAGCCATGCCTGCGTTACAGTTTTCTTGGATGGGGATGTCAAAATACCAGATGCCGTGTTACGTAGAGCAAAGAATGAAAAAATTGACATTATAATCAACACGCCGTGTATTGAAAGCACATTGCTGAGAATACTGGAACAACCTTGCTACGATACAACGCCGCAATGCAAGGGTAAATTTGAGGAAGTGGCTGGCACAAAGAAAACAACATCAAAAGAGGTTCATAGACGATTATTTCCTAAAGAAATTATTGAAAGTAAAAAAGCTGGAGTCAATGAGCTCGAAAAAATTGTTAATATCATCTCGGGCAATATAGGTAAGAATCAAGGATCATCCTAAAGCTGATTATGGGGATGAATAAATGAGCATAGTGTCGCAAGCAACTTGGGAGCCGCCAGCGCATAGCCCATGCCCCCAGTGTGGTGGTAGCGGCACATTCCATGGCGTCTTCCATCGCTCGCCTTGTGCCCACTGTCACGGTTCCGGGTACGCCGCAAAGGATGGTGAAGCACTGCCACTGGAAGACCTGATCGTGATGATCAGTCGGCGCCGAGATCATTGGCGCCGCAAGTACACATTGATGATGCAGGTGCCCGGTGTGCAAGACGCGATGGCCAATCATGCCGCCGCGCAAGAAGAGCAGGCCCTGGGCTACAGCTCGGGCCGTTATCAAGGTGACTAGACAGGAGATGATCATGACAGACACAGCCACACACCAACCGCTGCGCTTCCTCCGCACCCGTGAAGTCTGCGAGAAGATAGGCCGCAGCCGCTCATCACTCGAGAAGCTGCTAGTGAAAGATTCCAACTTCCCGCGCCCCATCAAGGATGGCATTGGCCGAGCATCGACCAACTATTGGTATGAGCATGAGATTGAAGCATGGATGAGCCAATGGGCTACGCAGTTACGTCCCGCTGACGACGCTTGAACTTGTCCCGCTTGACCTTGGTCATGCCGACTTCCAATGCCTCAAGGTAGTCGGCATACCACTGCATCATCTTCCGTCTCTGCTCAAGATACGACGCCTGGTTGTACACGCCCTCCAACCCGATCGGCTTGTGCGCAAGCTGTATCTCCGTCCACTGTAACGGCCACCCATGCTCACTCAGCAGCGTCTTGGCCGTGTGGCGGGCTCCATGCCCCGTCATCCTCTCCTTATATCCTGCATTCGAGAAGCAGCGATTGATCGCAGCATCCGACAGGACAGGTAGCTTTGCCCCCTCCCCAGTGAATACATACCTAGATCGTCCAGAGAGAGGACGCATCTCTTCAAGCGCTTGCAGTGCTTGGCGGCACAATGGCACGACATGATCGCGGCGCATCTTCATTTTCTCCGCGGGGATGTGCCACGACTTGCCCTTGATCTCGCTCCATTCCATCCATCGCACCATGCCTGGCCGCGATGCCGTCCACACGACCATCCAGGCAGCCAAGCGAGTAGACCGGCGGCTGGTTGTCATACGCAGCGCACGCAGAAACTCTGGTAGATCTTCTTCCAGTAGATGAGGACGAGGCTTAGAGACAGGTGCCGGCGCCGCAACGTCCAGCAGGTTCGAAGCCGGGTTGTTCTCGCAATAGCCGTGAGCAATGGCGAAGTCGAAGATCCGGCGCAGAAAAGCCCGGGACTTCTCGGCAATATTGAAAGCCTTGCGGGCCTCAATGCCTTTCTGAACGCGCACGCAGTCAGCCCGTGACACATCAGCAACTGCCATATCTCCCAGTGCAGGCAACGCATCATTATCGAGCCAATGCCTCATCTTGGTCAGCGTCTTGGCCGATCTCCCCTGCATCTGCTTGTGCTCGTACCACTGCTCCGCGACAACCCCAAAGGTCCGGACACCACCGCCCCCTCTAAGGTGCTCCCGGGGATCAATGCCGTCGGCTACCAGCTCGGCAATCTGGATAGCTTGAGCTCGCGCTTTCTTGGCCTTGGTGTCCGGGTAACCCCCTACTCCCATGAACGACCACTTTTGCGTGATCGGGTGTTTGTAGCGAACCTCCCAGCGCTTGCGGCCAGTTGGCGACACGACGAAGTAGAGACGGTCCAGGCCATAGGCCTCACGATACTCACGCGCTTCTGGCTCGAGGGTAGACAACACGGTGTCTGCAAGCGGTCGCCGCTTGATAGCATCACGCTTCATGTATGGTGCCCATGTATGGTGGAACCTCACCATACACCACACCATACACGGGCCTCTAGAGTGGATACATGTATAAATATACAGTATTACGGACGCAATAAAGGTAAAACAAGGAGTTACGAGAATATAAGAGGAGGGTAAAGCAGGGAAAAAGAGGGGCTTGGCGCCCCCTGCAGGAGTCGAACCTGCGACCTGCCCCTTAGGAGGGGGCCGCTCTATCCAGCTGAGCTAAGGGGGCGTAGCGCTGCGCAGTATAAGCCATTGAAGTGGCAAGATAAACCCGTTCGGCCCGCGCGTGCCGCCCTCCTCACGCCAGGCAAGAGTATCATCGGCCTCATGCGCCGAGCACTCCGGCTTCGATCTCATCGAGCACGTCCTTCATGGGACGGGGGCGCCCCAACAGATAGCCCTGGACACGCTGACAGCCCAGCTGACGCAGCACCTCGAACTGCTCGGAGGTCTCCACTCCCTCTGCCACCACTTCCAGCGACAGGGCACGCGCCATCACCAGCATCGCACGCACGATCTCGTTGGCATGGCAGACTTCCTGTCCGGGAGTCTCGCCAGGTGCAGGCGCTGTCAGCCCGTCGTCATCGATGAGACGCAGATCCTTGATGAAGCTGCGGTCGATCTTCAGCTCACTGAGCGGCATGCGGCGCAGGCGTGCAAGATTGGAATAGCCGATCCCGAAATCGTCGATGGAGAACGTCAGCCCCAGCGCCGCCAGCTGGTCGACCTTCTCCAGCATGTCGGCCTCATCTTCCGCCGCCAGGCTCTCGGTGATCTCCATGCGCAACATGTCCGGCGCGAAGGCATGGCGCTTGAGCAGGGCTGCGACCTGCGGCACGAATTCCGCGCTGCGAAACTGTACCTGACTGACATTCACCGCGATCGGCAGCTGATGTCCGCGTGTCGCCATGTCTTCCAACACCGCACAGGCTTGCCCCAGCACCCAATGACCCAGCTCGACGATCAGCCCTGATTCTTCCGCGATCGGGATGAAGGTCGCGGGCGAGACATTCCCCAGCAGCGGGTCATTCCAACGCAGCAACGCCTCAAGACCACAGAGCCTGGGCAGCTGATGCTCAAGCGAGGCATCCGACTGCAGGGAGAATTGCGGTTGGAGATGGACTTCCAGATGCTGACGGGAAAGCGCACTGCGCAGGGATTGCTCCATCTGGGTGGCGGCGATGATGCGATTGCGCATGTCCGGTGAGAAGAAACACATGCGTGCACGCCCGGCCCCCTTGCTCTCATAGAGCGCGATGTCCGCCTCGTGCAGCAGATGGCCCCAATCGTCTCCCTCGTCTTCTGCCGCCCCGGAAAGCGTCTGATACCCCTCGTCCACCTCATCCGGACGCGGATACAGCGTGATGCCCAGTGAGCCGGACAGCTGATGCGCACGCCCTTCCAGCTCAACCGGTACCCGCAGACGTGCCAGCAATCCCTCGCCGACGTGCATCGCTCGGGCCCTGGCGTCCTCCATGCCACCGAAGCGAGGCGCCAGCAGCACGATGAACTCATCCCCGCCCTGGCGCGCGAGCACATCGCCCGGCTCCAGCAACTGCTCCAGCCGGGCGGCAATCTGGATCAGGGCACGATCTCCCGCGTCATGCCCCAGTACATCGTTCAGGCGCTTGAAATGATCCAGATCCAGGAACATCAACGCCCCGACGCGCGCTTCTTCCAGAGCGAGGTCCGCGAAGGCTGCGAGCTTGCGACGCAACAGCCGACGATTGGGCAGGCCCGTCAATGCATCATGCAGCGCCTGATAGGTGAGCTGCTCATCACGCCGATGGCGTTCTATCGCCAATCGAGCCACGTTGACGGCGACCTTCAGCAAGCCGAGATGGCTATCGTTGAAGACATCGCCGGACGTGGCATAGAAGGCGAAACTTCCCAGCGGATTGCCTGCATCATCGAGGATGGGCATGGAGAGACAGGCATCCAGTCCCAGCGCGTGGGGATGCTGACGGAAGCCCTCCCAGGCGGGGTCCTCGCCGATGGAGGGGGTCAGCACCTGCTCACGCCGCCACATCGCCGTACCACAGGTGCCCACCCCCTCCCCGATGCGCAGGCCGGAGGTGAACTGCATGAAACTGGGGGGCAGACTCGGCGCCTTCCCTCCGATGATTCGTGTGCCTGCCTCATCCAGAAGCAGCAGCGAGGAACGCACGCGAGTCGCGACGGCCTCGATGGCCTGGCACAGGTCCAGCAGGGTCTTGTCCAGCGGCTGGCCAGCCGTGACGGACTCAAGCAATCTGAGCTGGGAATGGCTGAGCTCCAGCGCCAGATGCGCCTGGGTCACATCGGTATGCACGCCGAGATAACCGGTCAGGGTGCCGTCGGCGGCCATGAGCGGTATGCAGCGCAGACGAAGGCGCAGCGGTCGTCCATTCGCATCGTGATGGAGCAGCTCCTCGTCACTGGGCTCACCCAGCTCGCACTGCTGATGCATTCTGGCGATCACCGTCCTGTCGGAATCCTCACCCGTCAGAAATTCACTGAGCACCTGACCGGCCAGGTCTTCTGCCCGGTATCCCGTCAGCTCCTCGAAGGCCGGATTGACCCACTGCACACGCCCTTGAAGGTCGTATCCACACACTCCATTGGAAGTATGCTGCAACAGCTGATGCAAGCAATTGCTGCCTTCCAGGCCGTCAACCGAAGCAGCGGAGGTGGCCGCGGCGGAGGACGCTGATGGATTCATGGACATGTCGTTTCAATCTCCCTGCCGATGCTGCCTGAAGGTTCATGGCTTCTGGCACAGTCAGCATGTCTGTCGCACTCGATCTTTCCTTCCTGAAGTGCCGGACGCCTTGACGCCGACTCTCCTCTCATCCTGCTGGTCAAGTGTCACTTGTCCTTGAGTATAAGTAACCCTCAATCTGCGTTGAATGAAGGCGAAATCTCATGAATCCTCTGCCTCGAGCGCGAGGCAGGCACTGCCATGTCGAGCCTTCGCGGCAGGATGGTCTTCTCTGGCGTGGTGGGATCCGAGAGCGCGCGAGACCCTCCCGCGCAATGCTCGAAGGGCAGCGCAACGTGATGACACAGCCGGACGGATACGACCGAACGAAAACAGCCACGCCCCGACCAGAGGTCGAGGCGTGGCTGTGTCACTACCCGAGGGGAAGAGGCGAGCTGGCTACCCCTGAGCGAACCCTCAGTGGCGCGCCGTCTTCAGCGCATCCGCCAGTTCACGGGTCAAGGCATGTACCGCTTGGGTGCCCTGCTCCGGTGTCTCGGCATTGGCCTGCAGATCGATCAGGGCCGAGCCGACCACGACTCCGTCGGCGAAACGACCGATACGCGCCGCCTGCTCTGCGGTACGGATACCGAAACCGACCGCGACGGGAATCTCGGTGTGCTCACGGATACGGCCCACTTCGGCCTCGACCTTCTCGGCAGTCGGTGCCGCGCCACCGGTCACGCCATTGCTGGAGACGTAGTAGAGGAAGCCTGAGGTATTGGCCAACACGCCCGGCAGGCGCGCGCTGTCAGTCGTCGGTGTCGCGAGGCGAATGAAGCTGATACCGGCGGCATTGGCCGGCTCACACAGCTCATCGTCGTGCTCCGGCGGCAGGTCGACCACGATCAGGCCATCGACACCGGCCTGGCTTGCCTGCTCGAGGAAGGTGGCCACACCGCGACGATAGATCGGGTTGTAGTAACCCATCAGCACGATGGGCGTGTCCTGATCCTGCTTGCGGAATTCCGTGACCATCGCCAGGGTACGATCCATCGTCTGGCCGGCCTTCAGGGCACGCTGGGTGGCATGCTGGATCGCCAGACCATCGGCCATCGGGTCGGTGAACGGCATGCCCAGCTCGATGACATCGGCACCGGCCTCGGCCATGCCGAGGAAGGTCGCGAGGCTGGCATCATAGCCGGGGTCACCCGCGGTGATGTAGGTCACCAGCGCTGCGCGATTCTCGCTGCGTACGGCAGCGAAACGGCGGTCAAGACGGCTGCTGGAAGTGGTATCAGTAGCGGAAGTGCTCATCAATAGACTCCGAATTTGCTGACCTGCAGGCAGCGGTTCACCTGCAGGCGAAGAAGACATGGGGCGGATGGACCCGGTCAGCGTCTGACCTCTCCATCGCCGGGCATTGCGCGACAGGCGCGGCGTTACTCGCCGTCAGGATTCAGGCCCAGCTCGTCCGCCAGATGATGGGTGACGGTGGCCATGTCCTTGTCACCGCGGCCGCTCAGATTGACCACCATCAGATGGTCCTTCGGCAGGCCCGGTGCACGCTTGATGACTTCCGCCAGCGCGTGGGAAGACTCCAGCGCCGGGATGATGCCTTCCAGGCGACACAGCATCTTGAAGGCGTCCAGTGCTTCCTGGTCGGTCGCGGCGACATACTCGGCACGCTTGATGTCGTGCAACCAGGCGTGTTCCGGGCCGATACCCGGATAGTCGAGCCCTGCGGAGATGGAGTGCGCATCACCGATCTGCCCCTCGTCATCCTGCAGCAGGAAGGTGCGGTTACCGTGCAGCACGCCCGGCAGGCCACCCTTGAGACTGGCGGCGTGGCGCGGCGTGTCCAGACCTTCACCGGCAGCCTCGACCCCGATGATCTCGACGCTTTGCTCGTCCAGGAACGGATGGAACAACCCCATGGCGTTGGACCCCCCGCCGATGCAGGCGACCAGCGAGTCCGGCAGACGGCCTTCCTTCTCCTGCAGCTGGACGCGGGTTTCCTGACCGATGATGGACTGGAAGTCACGCACCAGCTGCGGATACGGATGTGGGCCCGCGACAGTACCGATGATGTAGAAGGTATCGTCGACGTTGGTGACCCAGTCACGCAGCGCCTCGTTCATGGCATCCTTCAACGTGCCATCACCGGCAGTGACCGGGATCACCTTGGCGCCCAGCAACTGCATGCGCTGAACGTTGGGCTGCTGACGGTGAATGTCGGTGGAGCCCATGTAGATCACGCAGTCCAGACCGAAACGCGCCGCCACGGTGGCCGTCGCCACGCCGTGCATGCCGGCACCGGTCTCGGCGATGATGCGCTGCTTGCCCATGCGGCGTGCCAGCAGCACCTGGCCCAGCGCATTGTTGATCTTGTGAGCGCCGGTGTGCATCAGATCTTCCCGCTTGAGATAGACCTTGGCACCTCCGAGATGCTCGGTCAGACGCTCGGCGTAATACAGCGGGCTCTGACGCCCGACATAATCCGCGGAGAGACCGGCCAGTTCCTCGGCGAAGGCCGGATCCTGCTTGGCGGCTTCATACTCGCGCTGCAGGTGCAGAATCAGCGGCATCAGCGTCTCGGCGACGAATCGGCCGCCGAAGTCACCAAAGAAGCCCTTGGCATCCGGGCCTTGACGCAGGGTAGCAGTCGACTGGCTCATGCAAATCTCCTCGAAGTCATGTCAGTGGCGGGGCACGCTGGTGCGGCGTCTGCGTTCTTGGCCTGCGTGGTGCACCCGACAGTATGCTGACCATCCTAGCGCTCGGCACGCGGGATGAAAAACGATATATTCGCCAAGATGTGTGAGTTTATCTCACAGGACACTCAGCAGGAGACATCCGATGGCCCGCCTGACTCCGCCCGATTCATCCTCTCCCGCCTCTCTGGAGGCATTGCCCTCGCTGAATGCCTTGCGCGCCTTCGATGTGGCGGCTCGCTTCGAGAGCGCGTCGCGTGCCGCCGAGGCGCTGCACGTGACCCACGGCGCCGTCAGTCGTCAGATTCGCCAGCTTGAGGAAACGCTGGGGACACAGCTGTTCGACCGTGCTGGCCGCGGGCTGAAGCTGACGCCGGCGGGTCATGAGCTGGCGGCTGCCACACGCCATCACTTGAGCGGTCTGGCACGGGTCTGTGCGGACCTTTCCCGCAGTGATGCCCGTGCGCCCTTCGTGCTCAGCTGCCCGGGCTCCTTCCTCGCCCGCTGGTTCATTCCGCGGCTGGGTGCCCTCAAGGCAGCCCTTCCGGAGCTTGAACTGCATCTGACTGCCAGTGACGACAACGAAGGCCTGCGCTCTGGCGTGGATGGCGTACTGCGCTTTCAGACTCCCCCCTTCACCCAATCTGAGCATCAGGAAACGCGAATTCTCGGCACGGAGCGTATCGGCCCGGTGCTGCGTCCGGACACTGACTGGCTGGGCGAGACCACCGCGACTCCCGCACCACAGACTCTGCTGACCTTGCCGCTGCTGCACACCCGCTCGCGCCCGCAGGCCTGGCCGGACTGGTGCTCACGCCAGGGCCTGTCCAGCGATCAACTGCACTACGCGCAAGGCTTCGAGCACCTCAACTATCTGCTGGAAGCGACGCTGGTGGGATTGGGCGTGGGCATCACGCCGGATTATCTGGTCGAGGAGGACCTGCGCAGCAGACGCCTGATCGCGCCGTGGGGCTTCGTCGAGACACGCGCCTGCCTGACGCTGACGCTGCCCGAGAGCGGTCGCACACGGGCACGACACCCTCATGCAAAAGCCCTCGCCGACTGGCTGGCACGGGAGCTGAATACTCCGCCTGTCACCTCTCGCAACCCATGACAGGCGCCTGCGCCACGCCGTCCTGCGGGCAGGTGCAGGAAACAAGAAGACCGGCACCCTTTCAGGTGCCGGTCTCGGTTCAGCCGCTTGGCTCAGGCAGTCAGCCCAGAGCACGGATCAGGCAAAGACGATGGTCTTGTTGCCGTGGATCAGCACGCGGTCTTCCAGGTGCCAGCGCAGGCCACGCGACAGTACCTTCTGCTCCACGTCACGCCCGATGCGCACCAGGTCTTCCGCAGTGTGGCAATGGGTGACTCGATGGATGTCCTGCTCGATGATCGGGCCGGCATCCAGCTCCTCGGTCACGTAGTGACAGGTAGCGCCGATCAGCTTCACGCCGCGGCCGAAGGCCTGATGGTAAGGCTTGGCACCGATGAAGGACGGCAGGAAGCTGTGGTGGATGTTGATCAGGCGGCCGGCATAGCGCTCGCAGAGGCTCGGCGGGATGATCTGCATATAACGCGCCAGCACGATGCTGTCGGCCTCGGCCTCTTCCACCAGTCGTTCGACCTCGGCAAATGCCGGCGCCTTGTCATTCTTGTCCACCGGCACATGGTGGAACGGAATGCCGTGCCATTCGACCAGTGAGCGCATGTCTTCGTGATTGGAGATGACACAGGGGATATCGCATTCCAGATCCCCCGACTGCCAGCGGTGCAACAGGTCCACCAGGCAATGGGAATCCTTGGACACCATCAGCACGACCCGCTTGCGAGCGGCCGTGTCATGCACCCGCCACTCCATTCCGAACTCTTCCCCGATCGGCGCGAAGCGCTTGCTGAGTTCAGCGGCGCTGAGGCCGATGGACTCGGGATTGATCTCATAGCGCATGAAGAATCGACCCGCACCCAGATCGGAATGCTGATTGGCTTCGGTGATCCAACCGCCTTGCTCGGCGATGAAGGTAGAGACTCGGGCAACAATTCCCACCTGATCAGGGCAGGACACCACCAGGCGATAGGCGTGTGACATCGTATGTTCAACCATTGTGAAAGCGGGGAATGATATTCAGCCGGTAACGACTACCGACACGCTCGGGAGTCCGGCCATCGACGCCATGGCTCCCGGCAAAAGGTGCGCCATTGTAGCCGATCACACGCGACGAAGCAGCGCCCTTCAACGAGAGTGAATGAATTGTCAATTCGGCCTCGGTTTCGCCCCTCGGGGTGGCCGACGAGAAGTGCCGTCATTTGTGGCGCTTTGCGGGATTCCCGTATAGTTGAGTGACATTTTACTGATGGCATGACATCCATGTTGAAACCCCGCGTTCAAGTCCGTCAGAGACAACGTCCACCGCTGCATCTTCTGCCGCTGGGCGGCTGTGGCGAGATCGGCATGAATCTGACGCTATATGGTTACCAGGATCACTGGATCGCCGTGGATTGCGGCATGATGATTCGCCAGGATCTTCCTGAAGGCCCCTTGCAGGTACCCGACACCGAATCGCTGGCAAGCCTGGGCATCTGTCCGGAGATGCTGGTGATTACCCATGGTCACGAAGACCACATCGGCGCCGTTGCCTGGCTGTGGCCGAAATGGCGCTGTCCGATCATCGCCACACCACTGGCCGCGGGCCTGCTGCGGGCCAAGTTCGCGGAACGCGAACTCGAGACGTCCAGCCTGCAGATCATCGAGGTCGATGAAGGCTTCGAGTCCGGGCCCTTCGCCTTGCGCCTGCTGCCGTTGACCCACTCAATTCCCGAGAGCTGCTCGCTACTGATCGTCACACCGGAATATCGCGTGATGCACACCGGTGACTGGAAGCTGGACCCGGAGCCGCTGATCGGTGAGCCCACTGACCCGGAGCGCTATCAGGCGCTGGCGCCGGTCGATCTCGTGGTCGGCGACTCCACCAATGCCCCTCTGCCCGGCCACTCACGCAGTGAAGGCGAGGTGGCGCGTGCACTGGAGAAGACGCTGGCCGGCTGCCGTGGGCGGGTCGTGGTGACCTGCTTCGCGAGCAACCTGGCGCGCATCCTGGCACTGGGTCGTGCGGCGGCTCGCAATGGCCGTCGGGTCACGCTGCTGGGCCGCTCGATGGAACGCATGGTGCGGGTGGCACGCGGACTGGGCTATCTGGAAGATTTCCCGCCGCTGGTGCCGGTAAAGGACCTAGGCTATCTGCCGCCGGAAGAGGTGATGGTGATCGCGACCGGCAGCCAGGGCGAGCCACGCGCGGCACTCTCACGCCTGGCCAACTCGCGCCACCCTGATTTCGAGCTGGCGGCGGGCGACACGGTCATCTTCTCCTCCAAGGCCATTCCCGGCAATGAACTGGCGATCGGCAAGCTGCACAATGCCCTGACCCGTCTGGGCGTCGGCATCATGGAAGAGAAGCAGTTCCCGGATCTGCATGCCTCAGGCCATCCCGCCCAAGAGGAGCTGCGCACCTTCTACGGCTGGCTGAAACCCACGCGGTTGCTGCCGGTGCACGGCGAATACCGTCACCAGCTGGCGCACACCCAGGTAGCACAGTCCCTGGGCATCGAGGCACCGCTGATTCCCGTCAATGGTGACGTGATTCGTCTCGATGCTCAGGGGCTGTCCGTGGAAAAGCGTCTGACGTTGCAGGAGCGGATCATCGAGCACGACAAGGTGCGGCCACTTGACTCGATGGACCGTCGTGCACGAGCGCGTCTCGGACGCCATGGCAGCGTATCGCTCGCCTTGCCCCTGACGCTGCAGGAAGCCGGTTGGGTGCGTATCGGCCGCCTGATGCTGGACGTCAGTGGTACGGCCAGACTGGATGAAGACAGCTTCGCCGAGTGGCTCGATGACACCTTGGCCGGACTCGAGACCACCGACATCGACACCGTGAAACAGCAATTGAACAGCAGAATCAATCGCTGGCTACGCAATCATCTGCGTCACGAGCCGGTGCTCTTTCTGCATGTGATGACCATGGGTGACAGCTGAAGACGCCATGACAGGCAAGCCTGTCAGGCTACTACCATTCCCCCGGCCTTTCACCTGCCTTGAAGCATGAAAAAGCCCGATCGGAAAAATACCGATCGGGCTTTTTCATGCCTGAATGCACGCTGGAACATCCATCAGCAGAGACGTCCCACTCTACCGTCATGACCGCCAGTGTGATCCACCTCATCCACTGGGGCCCCGTGCTGGGCAACGCTTACTGTGCTGACTTGTTCTTCGGCGGACGACCGCGACGCTTCGGCTGGTCACTGACCAGATCATCGACGGAAAGACCCGCTTCGATCATCGCATCACGAATCTCGGCAAGCTTGCGCTCCTTGGCGATTTCTTCTTCGCGACGCTGTTCATCTTCCTCGGCTTTCTGCTCAATGACTTCATTGATGACTTCAGAAAGCTTGTGCAGTTGTTCCATGGACAACTGGCGTGCCGCTGCACGTGCGACATTCTTGTTGCGAGCGATCTTTTCCAGGGATTCTGCGGTCATCTTGCTACCTCCACCATGCGGGCGAAACTGGAATCCAATGAGGGACACGATAGTTGATTGGATGTTGCAGCAAAGTATAAGCCTTAATTGAAAGCTGACAAGCCTTGTCAAAAGCAAGGCAGTGTTGCCACAGCACCGCCCAACAAGAACCCTGCTCGAAGGCAGGGTTCTTGTGAAGGTTTATCGTGTTGTCGAGTGGATATCCCAAGCCAGCCAAGAGATTCAGATGGCGATTTCGTCAGCCACCGGTCATGTTCATGAAGCGGACGATCTGGACATCACCATCGGTCGTGAAGTGGTGACGCTCCGGCTTGAGATGCATCGCCTCGATGATGGCCGCCTTGAGAGGTTCAATATTGCCGGGGTCGCGGCGCATGATGGCACGCAGATCCAGCGAGTGCTCATTGCCCAGACATAGCAGCAGACGCCCTTCTACCGTCACTCGAACACGATTGCAGGTCGAGCAGAAGTTGTGACTGTGCGGTGAGATGAAGCCTACGCGCGTTTCACTGTCTGCCATGCGGAAATACCGGGCCGGTCCCAGACTGTCTTCCAGCGTCGGTATGAGCGCGTGATGCTCCTCTATCCGCGCCTGCACTTCATCGCTGGAACAGAACGTCTCCTCACGTCCGTGATCGGACACCTGCCCAAGCGGCATTTCCTCGATGAAGCTGATATCCAGCCCTTCCTGGCGCGCGAAGTCGACCAGAGAAACGACCTCATGATCATTGCGCCCCTTGAGCACGACAGCATTGAGCTTGATGCGAAAGCCTTCTGCCCGCGCGGCCCGAATACCGGCGATCACCTTGTCGAGATCCCCCGTACGCGTCAGGGCCTTGAAGCGCTCAGAGTCCAGAGAATCAAGACTGATGTTGAGGCGCTGCATGCCGGCGGCCTTGAGACGAGCGGCATGCTTGACCAGGCCCGCCCCATTGGTGGTCATGGAGAAATCCTTCAGCCCGTCAAGCGCGCCGATATCTTCCACCAGAGTACCGATATCGCGTCTGACCAATGGCTCACCACCAGTCAGGCGAATCTTTTCGACCCCAAGCTCCACGAAGGCGCGTGCCAGCAGGGCGATTTCCTCGAGACTCAATACCTCGTCCCGCGGTAGAAATGTCATCTCCTCGCTCATGCAATAGACACAGCGAAAGTCACAGCGATCCGTCACGGAGAGACGCACATAGCGAATGCGACGCCCGAAATCATCGACCAGGGTTTCCATCAACCATCTCCCAGGGTCTGAGGTGTCACAGGAGTCAGGGAATCCTGCTTGGCAGAGTGTGTCCGAGCGCCTTCTGCCGAAGAGTGCCAGCGCTCCAGAGCATCGCGATCACTGGAGCGCTCCTGCACCCAGTAATCGCCAGAGGCGGTATGCTCCTTTTTCCAGAAAGGCGCACGCGACTTGAGGTTGTCCATCAGAAAGTCACAACCGGCAAAGGCGGCCTGACGATGCGCGCTCGCCACCAGCACCAGCACGATATTGTCCATGGGCGCCAGGCGCCCGATGCGATGGATGATACGCGCCCCTGTCAGCGCGAAACGTTCCTGCGCTTCCACCAGCAACGCCTGCAAGCTGCGCTCCGTCATGCCGGGATAATGCTCCAGTGTCAGTGCCTGGACATCGGGGCGTTCATTGAAATCACGCACCAGCCCGGTAAAGGTCACCACCGCACCGATATCCCCCCGAGCATGGGTCAGGGCCGCCTGCTCGGCGCGAATATCGAAATCCGCTGACTGGATGCTGACCGAAAAGGCCCGATCGGCAGTCGCAAGGGGTGTCGTCATCTCAGCCTCCCGTGACGGGCGGGAAGAAAGCGACTTCATCACCGGCCTTCAGAGGATGATCATCACGCACCATGTCCTGGTTCACGGCGCACAGCACGCGCGAGTCATTGAGCGCTTCCAGCTGCGGATCACGCAGTGCCAGGGTGCGCTTGAGCCCACCGACCGTGGCATCGGCCAGGGTGGCAGGGTTGAGCGAGAGTGACTCAAGGTCGAGACGCTCACGCAGCTCGGCCAGAAACAGGATGCGCAGATTGCCGTTCACCGCCGTGACAGGCGACACGTCCTCGGATGCGACTGCCAGGGCGGCCGGCACTCCCGTCGGGGCTGGCGCCTCCTCCTGCATGGCCTCACGCTGCCAGTCACCGCTCTTGCCACCCGTCTTGGTTTCCAGCTGGATGTCGCCGATCACGATGCCCTTGTCCACCGCCTTGCACATGTCATACAGGGTCAGTGCTGCCACGGAGGCAGCCGTCAGCGCTTCCATCTCGACACCTGTGCGGCCGTTGAGGCGACAGAACACCTGTATCTCGACACAGCTGTTCACTTCATCCAGCGTGAAATCGACCGTGACCTTGGAGAGCATCAAGGCATGGCAGAGCGGGATCAGCTCATGGGTGCGCTTGGCTGCCTGGATGCCGGCGATACGCGCCGTGGCCAGCACATCTCCCTTGGGCAGGCCGCCCTCCGCCAACAAGGCCAGCGTGGCAGGCAGCATGCTGACCCGCGCACTGGCACGGGCCTCGCGCCGGGTTTCCTGCTTGTCCGCGACATCGACCATATGGGCTTCGCCGCGGGCGTTGAGATGGGTAAGGCTCATTAGCTGTCTCGTATCCGTATCAGGTCCGCCGGGGGTGGCGGTTACCTCTGTAAGCATGGGCGGTCGTCACGACAGCCCGGTAGATCCTGTTTCGTGGTCTGTCGGCGGCCCGAGGATGTCGGACGACGCGCCGAACTCTGCGTTCGATCGCTCGGCCTGGCAGGCCATCATGACAGGCCACGCGTCCCCAGCCATTGCACCATGACCGGGTCGCCGGTCTGAAGGGAGGCGCAGCCTGCCGGGATCTCGATCAGACACTGCGCTGCCAGCATCGAAGTCAGAATCCCCGATCCCTGACGGCCAGTGGTAGTCACGACCTGACGCCCCTGGTCATCGAGCGTCACCCGGCCGCGATGATAATCGACTCGTTCAGGCCGTGAGCGCAGCGTCTCGCCTGCCACCATCTGCAGACGCGGTGACTGCCAGCATGCCAGGGTCCCAGGATGGTCTGCCGGTGCCGGGCTCAGCGGACCCAGCCCCCCCAGCATGCGCAACGCCGGCAGCACGAACTGCAGATAGGTCACCATGGTGGCGACCGGATTGCCGGGCAGACCGAAGAACGGCACCTGCCGGCCTTCCTCTGCCGCCAGTACGCCAAAGGCCAGAGGGCGCCCGGGACGCATGGCAATCCGCCACAGCGCCAGCTGGCCACAGGCCTCCAGCGCGCTGCGCACATGATCTGCCTCGCCGACCGACACGCCGCCGGAAGTGATCACCAGATCCGCCCGCGCCGCGGCATCTCGCAGGGCAATGCTCAACGCCTCGCGCTGGTCACGCAGAATGCCGAGATCCAGCACCTCGACTCCCTCGGCATGCAAGGCAGCCGTGAGGCTGAAACGGTTGGCATCATAGATGCCGCCGGCCGGCAAGGGCTCTCCCGGCGCCGTCACTTCATCACCGGTCGAGAAGATCGCCACACGCAGCGGACGATGAACGGTGAGTTCGGCCAGTCCCAGCGATGCAAGTACCCCGATGGCCGCCGGCGACAGCCATTGCCCCGCCGAGATCACGTCACTGCCACGGGCGATATCCTCGCCTGCCTGACGCACATTCTGCCCTGCGCGAACGCTGCTGACGCCGTCAATCACGACCTGCTCGGCAGTCTCGGCGTCACCCGCCTGGCTATCGGCATCAAGCATTGAATCAGGCGAGGCATCGGGCGTGAAATAGTCGAGCTGCTCCTGCATGACCACACTGTCAGCCCCCGCCGGCAAGGCCGCACCGGTCGTGATGCGCAATGCCTCCCCCGGAGCCAGGGCGCGCCCCGTCCAGGGGTGCCCTGCCAGCGAGCTGCCGATGACTCGGAGCTGGCATCGATCCCCCTCATCCAGCGCGCCGGCAGCCAGCGACGCGTGGGCCAGCGCGATACCGTCCATCGCGGCATTTGTCTGGGCAGGCACATCCAATGGCGATATCACCGGCTCAGCCAGAGCATGTCCGACGGCCTGGGCGAGTGGCACGCGCTGGGTGGGCCGTGTCGCCGCGAGCTTCGCCAGACTGCCTCCCAGCACCGCAAGCGCCTCGTCGACACTCAGCATCCGCTCACCGAATCTTGGGTCAAAGCACGACAGACTCAAGAGGCCACCTCCTGACGGGGCTGACCGCCATTCAATCGCCATTGCACCGGCCAGGCCGCCACCCAGGCCGCCAAGGCATCGATATCATCAAGGTCCAGCCGCGTCAGATCCGCAGGAAGCGCCACCGGGAACTCGCCATCGGGCTCATCAACTGGCTCATCCATTGAACCTGGCACGGCAAGTGCCCGTATCCAGGGATCATGCAAGGCCCGCAGCGGCTTGCCGACGGCCGCGCGATGCAGCTCAAGCTTGGGCAATGGCCACTGCTTGAACCCCTCGACGAGAATCAGATCCACCGCCAGCCCATCGAGCTGCGCGACAAGCTGCTCCAGATCCGCCTCCTGTTGATCGGGCGTCTCCATCATCAGCGCAAATCGCCGGGCAGAGGCAACCAGCATGGGAGTTGCCCCCGCCGAGCGCAGGCGATGACTGTCCTTGCCCGGCGTATCCACATCAAAGGCATGATGAGCGTGCTTGATGACGGCGACTCGCAGACCACGCTCACGCAAGGCCGGCAGCAACTGTTCCAGCAAGGTGGTCTTGCCCGTGCCGCTCCAGGCGGCGATGCCCAGCAGCGGACAGGCCGAGGCGGCAAGTCTCGCCGCCCAACCGGGTGACATCGTCCCGCCGCCGGTATCAGCGGAAGAGCAAGAATGAGAGACAGTGGACGCTTCGCGCCCCATGGCATCAGTGGGCAACTCGGGCATGACGATTCTCTTGAGGTTTCCGGCGTGCTCACGACGTGATGGCCGATACGATTCGATGATTCTGATGGCATCGACCCACATGTCGGGCCCTTTTCTCTCAGCGCCGCTCATGAGGAGCGTTGGCGACATGATGAAAAAAGGGTGGCCTGCCACAACAGGCTTGCCTGTAAATCTGCAAGTCCAAGGCCAGGCATGCCTGGCGCGGCAGGACAATACGCCGCTGAATTCCAACATGTACGGCAGGTGAGCACTGACCGTGGATCATTATGACTCGCCTGGCCAGCGGAGTGGGGTCGGATGACACGCCTTGAATGTCCTGCGGCTCAGGCTCGGCAGCGGCCGCGCCGCAATGGCAATCGATGCGGGCAGTCTCAGTGGGGGCCGGATTCCATCGCTCTGCACTCATCCAGCGTATTGAGATTGGCGAAGTCTTCGGCCTTGCCCGCCTGCACCGTCAGCCAGACATGTTGCGCGAACCAGCGGTCGATCTTGCGCTCACCTGCCGCCAGAGCGGCTTCCAGTGATGGCAAAAGGCCACGGTGCAGGAGGCAGATGACGGGGTGATAGCGCTCGGCATCGGCGGCCACCGCCAGCAGCGCCGGCTCAGCCGAGGTGTCATCTCCCTGCACACGGTAGCCGGCCAGCCTGTCACCGTTGGCGTGATCTATCAGCGCCACGCTCAGGGTATCCACGAGGTCATTGGGCAGATGCGGCACGTCACAGGCCACCACCATCACCCACTCGGTATGCGCGGCGGCCAGCGCACTGGCCATGCCCATCAGAGGGCCGTGATAGCCCGCCTCACGGTCTTCCACCAGCGGATGACCATAGACGGCATATTCCTGATGCGAGCGATTGGCATTGATCAGCAGCTCACCGACCTGGGGCGTGAGGCGTGCCAGCACATGCGCGATCAAGGGCACCTCATTGAGCATGACCAGCCCCTTGTCGACACCGCCCATGCGCCGAGCCTGGCCGCCGGCCAGAATCACACCGGTGATGTTGGACGGCGTCAGCGAGGCCGCCAGCTGTTCACCACTGGCCGGCAGAGGTGTCACGCCGGGATTGGTTTGGCCATCACGAGAGGGGCCGGAGTTGGCATCAGAGTGGGGTCTGGACATGCGAGAGGGTCTCGATGCAGGCGCGGCGGACGCGCGAGAAAATTCCTCTGATCACGCAAGACACGGGAACCGACGATACCTTTCCCGTGTCGGGCTCAACCAGGCATGCGCTCAGTGTGCAGGCTAGCTTCCGCCAACGTCCAGCGTGCTGTACAGCCATGACTCAGCGCGTTGTCCTGATGCGAGGACAGAATCACCGCGCAACCCGCCTGGGACATCTGCTCGAGACGGATGGCCAGCTGCTCCACGGCGGCCTGGTCGAGATTGGCCGCTGGCTCATCCAGCAGCAGGACGGGAGGACGCGACAGCCAGGCGCGCGCCAGTGCCAGACGTGCACGCTCGCCACCGGACAGCGAGCGTGCCGGCTGACGGGCATGCTCGCTCAGACCGCTCCACTCCAGCATGGCCTCGACCTGATCGCGCTGCTCGCCGGCAGAGCGCCGTTGCGGCTGCCAGCGCGCCGCCAGCACCAGGTTGCCGGCCACGCTGGTATCAAAGAGATAGGGTTGCTGGTGCAGATAGCGTATCTGGCCGGCGGCCCCCTTCTGCCAGCGAAGCTCTCCACCACTGGCAGGCTGCATGCCGGCCAGCACCCTGAGCAAGGTGGTCTTGCCACTGCCATTGTCTCCGCTCAGATGCACCCAGCCGCGCCCCGGGTCTGGCGTCCACTCCAGAGAGGGTATCTGCCACAGCAAGCGGCCAGGGCTCGTGGGAGCGTCAGGCAGACGATACTGCAGGTCACGCACCCACAGCAGACTTTCCTCGGCGAGGGTTCGGGGCTCTGGCACAGACTCTGCCACGGGTTCTGGCATAGCGTCTGGCACGGGTTCTGACGACGAGGTCAGCATGGCCTCATGGGGAGATTCGCCCGGCGAGGAGGATGAGGGCGAAGAGTTGAGGGGGGACATCGAAACTCCAGACGACAATTCAGACTTGCGCGATGCGGTGATCCACGGCACGCCACTCAGACCTGTACGGCCAGCTGACCACGGCCACGCAGCAGCCCCAGCAGCAGATTGAGCACCAGGGCCAATACCAGCAGCACCATGCCCAGGGCGACCCCCTGAGCGTATTCTCCCTTGAGGGTCTCCAGGGCGATCGCGGTCGTGATGTTGCGGGTAAAGCCGGCAATGTTACCACCCACCATCATGGCGCAACCCACTTCCGCGATGATTCTACCAAACGCCGCCACCAACGCGGCCATCACCCCGAAGCGTGCCTCCATCACCAGCCGCCACAACGCCGCAGGCCGGGATGCCCCCAATTGCAATGCGGTTTCCCAGGCACGCCTGTCCACGCCAGCCAGTGCTGCATGCAGCATCACCACCAATATCGGCAGCGCCAGCAGAATCTGGCCCAGAATCATCGCTGGCTGGGTGAACAGCAGATGCCAATCCCCCAGAGGGCCTGCCCGTGACAGCAGAATGAACAGCAGCAGCCCCACCACCACGGTGGGCACGGCCATCAGGGTATTCACCAGCGAGATCAACAGCCAGCGCCCCGGGAAGGCGCAACGCACCAGCACGAAGGCGATCAGCAGAGCCGGCGGTACAGCCACCAGCATGGCCATCAGCGAGACCCGGAAAGAGACGCCGATGATTTCCCAGAGTGCGGCGTCCATGCTCAGCAGGAGGCCCATGGCCTCCTGCGTGGTATGCCAGAGCGTCACGAACGCGGCGCCGCCTGCTGGGTGGCAGTCTCACCGCCGGCTGCCTGACCTGCACCACTGCCATCCGCTGTCTTCTGGGCATCGAAACCGGTTTCACCGTGGCTGGCATGGAACAGCGCCTGCCCCTTGAGACGGAAGTCATCGATCGCCTGCTGACCCTCACGGGAAATCAGCCACTGAGCCAGCGCACGGGCGCCTTCGGTGTTCAGACCTTCATGATTGGCCGGGTTGACCAGAATCACCTGGTAGGGATTGAACAGGCGCGCATCTCCCTCCACCAGCACGGAAAGGTCGAGCTTGTCCTGCATGGCAAGCCAGGTGCCGCGGTCACTCAGGGTGTAATCCTGCAGCTCGCTGGCCATGCTCAGCACCTTGCCCATCCCCTGCCCCACGGCCTTGTATGCCGAGAAGTCGGGGACGACATCGGCGCTCGCCCACAGCGACAACTCCTTCTTGTGAGTCCCGGAGTCATCACCGCGTGACACGAAGCCGGCATTGCTCTCGGCAATTCTGGCCAGGGCCGCGTCCACGTCGGACATGCCCTCGACATTGGCCGGATCCGCCTTGGGCCCCAGCAGCACGAAGTCGTTGTACATCACGCCATGTGGCTCGATGCCATACCCGGCATCGACGAACTTGCGCTCCGCGCCCGGCGCATGCGTCATCACCAGATCCACATCGCCATCCTGCCCCATGCGCAATGCCTTGCCGGTCCCTACGGCGATCACCTGGATAGTGACATCGTTGGCCTGTTCGTATGCCGGCAACAGATTGTCCAGCAGGCCGGAATTGTAGGTACTGGTGGTGGTCGCGAGGCGGATGATGTCACCCGCGGCCTGAGCGGGCTGCAGGCTCAGCGCGCCGAGAGACAGACCGGCGATGGCACCCAGCAGATGGCGGGCGGAGAGGATGTGGCGATGCGGCATGAGGTAGCTCCCTGGCGTGTCATTATCGGGGTGATTCACGAGGGAGATGATCCTCCAGCGGTGGCTGGCCATCTCCCCGCGGCAAGACATTGCAAGCAGCGTGCCCGCAAGGCCACGCTCTCGCCATTCATCTGCAGGCTTGTCCTGCACATGGCCCGCTGGCAATGCCTGGATGCCCGGGTGAGCGCCGGCGAGAATACTGACAGGATATCGCCGCCCTGCCACAGGCGGGTCATCTTGACCCACCCGTGAGCCTGCGCGGGACGACACGATACACTGTTCCTTCGCGCTGGCCACCCGCTCGCGGCCCTGACTCTCGCTGCTGCGATGGCCTCATGCGCGGGCCTCTGGACCTCGCTTCACCCGACACCGTGGTGACTGTGGCCGCGCCGGGCGAAAGCGAATGCCGAGAGAATGGCAAGATCGAGAGAATGGCTAGATAAAGTACCGTGCGCCGCGCGACAATGAGCGAACGAACGCCACCCTGACACGCCATACCCGTATGACCATCGCCCCGATGCACGCCACGCATGATAGAGGAACGCCATGACCGTCCACGCCACCTCTCCCGCACGGGAGGCGCGTCGCGCCACGCACGACCAGGCTTTGCCGACCGCATCGGTCCTGATCGTCGATGACGAGCCGGGCATGCGGCGTTACCTGGAAAAGGCGCTGGCATCCCGCTTCGCGATGATCGAAGCCGTCGAAAGCGTCGAGCAGGCCGAATCGCTGCGCTCGCGCCTGCATTTTGACCTCATCCTGCTCGACATCCGCCTGCCGGGACGTGATGGCCTTGAGTGGGAGGAAGCCCTGTCACCGTCATCGGTCAGCGACGTCATCTTCATGACGGCCTATGCCGATCTCGATACCGCCGTACGTGCCCTGCGCGCAGGTGCCAGTGATTTCATCATCAAGCCGTTCCGCCTCGAACAGCTGCACGCCGCGATAGACCGCTGCCTCGAACGCCGCCAGCTGGCACGTGAGAACTTCCTGCTGCGTCGTGACAATGCACGCCACCAGGGTGAGGAGGCCAGCCTGCAGGGCGAGACCCCCGGCATGCAGGAACTCGCGCAGATCATCGCGCGCGTCGCGCCGGCCCCCTCTCCCGTGCTGATACTCGGGGAATCCGGCACCGGCAAGGAGCTGGCGGCACGCGACCTGCACCGCCTCTCCGGACGGCGCGGTGCCTTCGTACCGGTCAACTGTGGCGCCATCAGTCCGGAACTTCTGGAGAGCGAGCTTTTCGGTCACCTCAAGGGGGCCTTCACCGGCGCCCACCGCGGACGTGATGGGCTGTTCAGCTTCGCCGATGGCGGCACCCTGTTCCTGGATGAAATCGGCGAGATGCCGCTGACCATGCAGTCCAGGCTGTTGCGGGTACTGGAAACCCGACGCGTGCGCCCAGTGGGCGGTGAGCAGGAGCAGGCCGTCGATGTGCGCATCGTGGCCGCCACCCATCGCACGCTCGAGACGGAGGTCGCGGCGGGTCGCTTCCGGGAAGACCTCTACTACCGCTTGAACGTGCTCAGCTTGCGGCTGCCGGCACTGCGGGATCGCCCCGCGGACATTCCTGCCCTGGCTCTGCATTTCTCTCGACAGCTGTCGCGCGAACTGGGACTGCCCGAGGTCCCCTGGGATCACACCGACCTTGCGCGCCTGTGTCGCTATGCCTGGCCCGGCAACGTGCGTGAATTGAAGAATGTCATCGAGCGCGCGCTGCTGCTGGGACGCCTGCCCGGCGATGCCCTCCCGGCCTCCGGCACCTCTCTCACGTCTGGCCATGCCGCGATGCCCGGCGCCTCGGATGCACCAGGTAACGCTGCCGCCCCCCATGCGGGGGGGGAGGCCGACAGCGAGGCTTCACACGGCTATCCGCTGGTGTGGTCGCTGGATCGTGTGGAGCAAGCGCATCTGCGTGCAGTACTGGAGCATCACGCCAACAACAAGTCCGCTGCCGCACGTCAGCTGGGCATCTCGCGCAAGACGCTGGATCGCAAGCTGACCCACTGGCGCGCCGAGGCCGAGAGCGCCATGCCTGACCGCGACTCGTCTCACCGCTCGGCTGATGACCCTGCATGATCCAGCGCCTGCGCCATTACCTTGCCGGCTCGCTGCGCCGCCGCTTGCTGGTGCTGACGCTGGCCCCGCTGCTGCTGTTGCTGCTGGCGCTGGTCGGCCTGACCGCCTATTGGACCACCGCCTACACCGACCGCCAGCTGTACATGAACGTGCGCAGCGACCTCGATGTGGCAAGCCGCACGCTGCAACGTCAGCACCAGCGACTTCGTGACGGCCTGGAAACCCTGCGCCGCAACCTGCGCCAGTCCACCACGCTGCCAGGCTCGACCTCACCATCGACCGAGACACTGGCGCCTCGTCTGAAGGCGTTGCGTGAGACCCTCAACGCCGATTGGCTCCGCTGGCTGCCAGCGGAGCAGCTCGGACAGACGCCCGGCGTCGCCGCCCTGGTTCCGCGCCTTCGCCAGGGCGAGAGCCTGGATGGCCTCGACATGCTCAGCGCCGATTCGCTGGCATCCCTCGACCCCTTGCTGGCAGAGCGGGCCCGCCTGGCCCTGCGCCGGACACCTCATGCACAACCCAGCGCGCGGCGTGAGGAAACGCGCGGCATGCTGTTGCGTGCGCTGGTGCCGATCATGGATTCACGCGGGACGCTCGTGGGCGTGCTTGATGCCGGGCGGCTGCTCAATCGTGACCCGAACCTGGTGGATGAGATCCGCGATCTCCTCTACGGCCCGGGGACGCTGCCGCTGGATGGCACAGGCACCATCACCCTGTTTCTGGACGATGTCCGAATTGCCACCAACGTGACTGACAGCACCGGTGAACGCGCACTCGGCACGCAGGCCTCGCTCGAAGTGACCCGTCAGGTCATCGGTGAGGGGCAGCGCTACGTCAATCGCGCCTTCGTGGTACGCGACTGGTTCGTTGCCGCCTATGCGCCTCTGGATTCTCTGGACGGCCAGCGGATCGGCATGATCTACGCGGGCTACCCCCAGGCACCCTACGTGCGACTCTACCGGGAGACATTGGTCCACATCAGCCTGGTACTGCTGGCGGTCAGCCTGTTGGGAGTTGTACTGGTCTGGGGCGGGGTCGAGCGCCTGATGCGCCCCATTCGCCAGATACGCCATGTGGTGCATGCCGTTCGCGATGCACCCTCCAGTGATGGGCTGCGCATCGGGCCGCTTGCCTCGCTTGGCCCCGAACAGCGTCGCGGTGATGAGCTGGATGAGCTGGCGCAGGAATTCGATACCATGCTGGCGCGGCTGGAGGCGCACCGCAGCGAGATTCAGGCGGCCGCCAATACCCTGGAAGCCCAGGTCGAGGACCGCACGCGTGACTTGAGCGCACAGACGAACACGCTGCGCGAGCGCAGCCAGGCACTGGAGGAGCATGTCCGCCTGTTGCGCGAAGCACGCGCGAAGCTGTTGACCCGCGAGAAGCTGGCAGCACTCGGGGAACTTACGGCAGGCATCGGGCATGAGATCAACAATCCCGCCGCCGTCATCCTCGGGCATGTCGAGTTGATCGAGGTCATTCTCGGCGACCAGGCAGACCCCGTACGCGAGGAAATCGCGACCATCATCCATCAGGTGGAACGGATTCGCGCGCTGGTCGACAACCTGCGCCAGTATGCACGTGACCCACATCAGGCGAGCCACCACGGCGCACAGGCAGAGCTGCCTGACCTGCCGGGCGAGACGCTCCCCACCACGCTGAGCCCCCCGAACCTCAGCCAGATTCATCCAGATGAGGCCATCCATAGCGTCGAAGTACTGGTACGCCATGCCCTGGATCATCACGGACACAGATTGACGCATGAGCTCTCGGCGACACGTCAGATCGAGGCCGACCGCGCCCAGCTGACACAGGTGCTGGTCAACCTGCTCATCAATGCCATCGAGATGGCACCCGGACCGGACACGCTATGCATCACCAGCGCCGATCGCGACGCGACGCTCGCCTGTGTGGAGGAGGATCACTCGCCGGTGATGACAGGAGACCCCGGCGGTGAGGTCGTGGCCGGCATCGAGATCCGGATCACCGATCACGGCAATGGCGTCCCGGAACACCTCAGGGAGCGCATCTTCATCCCTTTCTTCACCACGCGCGCCAACGGCTCCGGCATCGGTCTGTCGGTCTCGTCCGGGTTGATCACGCAACTGGGCGGACGACTGTGGCTGGAAGAGACGCCCGGGGGCGGCGCGACCTTCTGCCTGTGGCTGCCTTGTATCGCGCGGCGTCACCACGAAGACAACCAGGGCCGACACCTGCTCGAGACCCTGAGCGCCGGTGGCAGCAGCCGTGCCAGTTGATCCCCCTGCCCTGCCATCCACCGACCGGAGCCTTTGCCATATGCCATCGGCCAATTCGACTCCCTCTCCAGCCCGCCAGACCTCGACGGCATCCACCGATGAGCCACAAGCCCGTCACGCGAACACGTCGCCGACGCTTGGCCAGCGCCTGCGCATCCTGCGCACCCGCCACGGCCTGTCTCAACGCGAACTCGCCAAGCGCGCCAACGTGACCAACTCGACCATTTCCCAGGTCGAGCAGGATGCCGTCAGCCCCTCTGTCAGCTCGCTCAACAAGATACTCGATGTCTTCCCCGTCTCGCTCAGTCACTTCTTCAGCGACGAGATCCCCGAGGCGCCTGCGCGAGTGCTGCGCCGTGAGGAGCATGCACCATGCGAGGAAAGCCCCGCTGACACGCGACTGCGCAAGATTCCCGACTGGCCTGATGCCTCAGGGCAGCGTCGTCAGAAACCGCAGGTCACGCTGGGGAGGCTTGAAGACCAGGACAGCGTCAGCCTGCAGGCAAGCCATGACAGCCTCTTGCTCGTCACCCGCGGGCGACTGCGCATCGAGCTGCCGGCAGAAGCGCTCGATATCCACCTCAGATCCGGAGATGCCGTGCGGCTGCAGGCCGGAGAGCGCTACCGACTCCACCATGCCCAGGCGCAAGATGCTGATGGGTCTGAACCACTGGACGAGGAAAGCCTGACAGCCTGTCACTGGTCATGCATCGCCAGCGCGGGATAAACCGAAGGAGCCCCCTTTCTTCCCAGCGAGCCACGCATCAATCAAGAATGCCCCTCTTTCCTGCCAGTACCGCGACACGAAAGAGGGGCATTCATCAGAACCGCGATTCACCTGGGCATCCGCTCACTCGACAGGCCGTGAGGGTTCACTCCCCCTCTTTCGCCGGGGGCAGCACCAGATTGAGCACGATCCCCAGAATGGCCGCCAGGCTGACGCCCTGCAGCGTGAACTGGCCACCACCAACCTGCATGCCGCCAATCCCGAAGACCAGAATCAAGGACGCGATCACCAGATTGCGCGGCGCGGTAAGCGAATCACCGGCACGCACCAGGGTGTTCATCCCCACCACGGCGATCGACCCGAACAGCAGGCACATGATGCCACCCATGACAGGGGTGGGAATCGTCTGCAGTACCGCCCCCACCTTGCCGATGAAGGCAAGCGAGATGGCCACGCAGGCCGCGACGGTCATGACACGCGGATTGAAATTGCGCGTCAGCATGACGGCGCCCGTCACTTCCGAGTATGTCGTGTTGGGCGGTCCACCGAACAATGAGGCCGCGCTGGTGGCCAGGCCATCTCCCAGCAGTGTCCGATGCAGCCCCGGCTTCTTCAGATAGTTCTGACGCGTCACGGAGCCGATGGCCACCATGTCACCGATATGCTCCACGGCCGGCGCGATGGCGACCGGAATCATGAACAGGATGGCGGAGAACTCGAAGGTAGGAGCGGTGAAGCTTGGCAAGGCCAGCCACGCCGCCTCCGCCACAGGCGACAGGTCGATCACCCCCATGGCCAGTCCCAGCAGATAGCCGGTGATGATCCCGCCGAGAATCGGGATGAGGCGCCACAGTCCGTGACCGAAGATCGACAGTATCAGGGTGACGGCAAGACTCACCAGCGAGAGGGTCAGTGCCTGTCCATGAGAAATGGTGTCACTGAATTCCCCCGTGGCCATCTGGACGGCGGTCGGTGCCAGCGCCAGTCCGATCACCATGATGACAGGCCCCACCACCACGGCAGGCAACAGGCGATGCACGATGCCGACGCCCTTGAGACGAATGCACTGCGCCAGCAGCACATAGACCAGTCCGGCAACGAACAATCCCCCCATGGTGGCGGGAATGCCGAAGTTGGCGACCGAACTCTGGATGGGAGCGATGAAGGCGAATGACGAGGCGAGAAAGACCGGCACGCTCGCCTTGGTGACGCTCTGGAAGACCAGCGTCCCGACCCCTGCCGTGAACAGCGCGACGTTGGGATCAAGGCCAGTCAGCAACGGCACCAGCACCAGCGCACCGAAGGCCACGAAGAGCATCTGTGCTCCCGTGATCAGCGTCGCCAGCGTGAAAGGCTCCTTCTCAGGAGTCTGGAGAGCATCATGAGAGGCAGAGGAAGCGGAGTCCGGGGCTTGAGAAGACGACATGGCGGAAGATTCTATTCAATGAACTGACGAAGGAAGGCCTCAACCTGACTGCTCAGACAGGTAAGGCAGATACAAAAACGCCCCACGCAAGGCGTAGGGCGTCGAGAGCTCAGGCGAGGCGCTTAGCGCGTGCCGAAGATCTTGTCACCGGCGTCACCAAGACCCGGGACGATGTAGCCATTCTCATCAAGACGATCATCGACGGAAGCCGTGAAGATCTCGATGTCAGGATAGGACTCCTGCACCTTGGCGATGCCTTCCGGTGCCGCGACCAGCACGATCACCTTGATCTGCTGGCAGCCCTTGGCCTTCAGCATGTCCAGCGTGGCGATCATGGAACCGCCTGTCGCCAGCATCGGGTCGATGACGATCGCCAGACGCTCATCGAGATCCGAGACGAACTTCTCGAAGTACGGTACCGGCTCGAGGGTTTCCTCATCACGGTACAGTCCCACCACGCTGATGCGCGCGCTGGGAATCAGGTCCGTCACCCCTTCCAGCATGCCGAGACCGGCACGCAGGATCGGCACGATGGTCACTTTCTTGCCCTTGATGCTCTGGACGTCCAGCTCGTTGCCGCTCCAGGCGTCAATGGTGGTAGTTTCCAGCTCAAGGTCCTGGGTTGCCTCATAGGTCAACAGCTTGGCGACCTCACTGGCCAGCTCACGGAAGCTCTTGGTGCTGATGCCTGCTGCACGCATCAGGCCGAGCTTGTGCTGGACCAGTGGATGATTGATGGCATGGACGCTCATGGAAATACCTCTTGGGACAGAAGATGGTGCTCATGATTGCGCAGCACTACCCCGCCAGCGAGGGACGATGGCAGGCAGAGAGGCTGGCAAATTGGGCGTATTCTAGCCGAGCAGGACTTTGATGTTAAGCGCACCCGACATCGTCACGGGCGAGGCGGTCAAGAAAATCGCCGACGGCTGAACAGTAATCAGGGTAATCGAAGCGCTCAGCCAGAATCTGACGCGCACGTCGGCCCATTTCACACCGAAGCTCAGGACTGGCGATCCATTTATCAAGCACTTCTGCTGCTGCCACTGGCGATATCACCCTGGCCGCAACGATGGCATCCTCGTCAGGCGAATAGACCCTGACCTCTGGCCCGACGAAAGCGAGATCATGCTCTGCAAGTTCACCTATGGATCTGATGGTGGGAAGCACGGCGCCATTCTCTCCCGCGATGACCTGCTCCGGCAGCCCATCGACATTGCCGACGATGGTCGGCACGCCATGCGCCAAGGCTTCCTGCACCACGTTACCGAATGGCTCACGCCAGGAAGGGCAGATGAAAGCATCCAGCGTGCAATAGAATTCCGACATCTCCTTGACCGCGCCATGAAACGTCACGACATCGGCCAGCCCCCACCTTGTCACCAGTGCTTGCAAGGGGTGTCGCAAAGGCCCGTCTCCCGCGATATGCAGCTCCACATTCGCATGGATGTCCCGCAGCAATCTGATGGTCTCGAGCGCCACGACAGGCGCCTTGAGTGCCGTCAGTCGACCGGCAAACCCCAACCGGAAGACGTCGCCGTCATGGGTTGCCGTCACCTGCGGTAGCGACATGGCATTGCGTGCCACAAGCGCCGGGCACTCCTCTGATAGACCTAGCTTCAGCTGGAGCATGCGCAGTGATGCATGGGAATTGCAGATGACGCCGGACCAGCGTTCCACGTAGCGCTGGATATCGGGAGCCGGCTCGATGAACCAGGCGCTGCCTCTCTCGAAATGCACGATGGGTACGTCATTTGGGAGAGCAATGGGGAAGTTGCGATATTTATTCCAGATGACCAACTGCTCAAGCGTCAATGATTTCAGCAATTTCCGCTGATACGTAGAACGCAACCATGGAATCTGCCTGGGAAGATTGATGCCACGAGGTCCCTTGACGGAATGAATTCGCCAGAAATGATCACTCAATTCTTCTTGTACGATAGGGTGGATTCGATCGGTCATCGGAAGGACATGATAATCATTTCCGGCTTCCAGCATGGTAGTGAAGAAGCGTGAAAAGTGACGTTCCACTCCGCCCAGATTTCTCAGGCTGACGAGATGACCTATCTTCGGCTGACTTCCCATGGCGCCCCTTCTATGTGAATGCGTCCCTATCGGAAGCCAACATTATCACAACGGAAACATCAGCACCGCGCCATGCCTGACATCCCCGATGACTCACCTGCCCTCTCATGAGAGGATGAGTCCACATCCAACCTCCGACAATCATTGCTCAAGAAGGATACCCAAAATTGGCAAAGTCCTGTGCATAGAGGATGGCCAACTTCTCTCGCGTGGCAGACGCCATACTTTCCTGAGCCACACGACAGCGGACATCCCCCTTGTTGCGATGAGCAATGGAGGAATCGATACCCAGCTTCTCAGCGACAATCTTGAAGTCCTGATCCAGCGTCTCGAAATGTCCCAGGAAATCCACCATCAACCTGTCATCTGCCGACATGATGAAAGAAGATTGAGAGTGGAATAACAGATGACTGCGAAAAGCACCTTGCCAGAGCCCGTTTTCCACAAAGTCATCAAAGCCACGATACTTTGCGAGTGAGGCTGCCACGCGACTGTCCTCAGGCCCCTGATTCCCACCCTTCAATATATAATGGTATGCGGAAAAAGCGCGATCATAGGGATTTCGCACAAAGGAGAACTTGAAGTAATTATTGAATTTCTTGCTATCTGCTTTTTTATAAGTTTGCCAGGAAACATGATCTCTGCCTTTTTCACTCTTCTTTCCCAATGCGGCTAGAACCGAGGTCCCGGCGGCCTTGGGAATATGTATGAAAATACATTTGTTGCGATCAAAGTGTTTACGATAAGGGAATTCGTGCTTCAACCACATGACAAGCCTCATACATAGATTGCGAATGATCCATCACCTTGCCGCAAGAGTAGGCAAACAATACGCATTTTTCGTGTACATACCGTCAAAAAAAGGAAGAAGTAGATCATGCGCCAGCGCAATGTTACAGTACATGGAAATAGACTTACGGTGTGACCATCAGCCATGCTCCATATTTTTATATCGTGCGATGAAAACTATGCGCCTCATCTAGCCACGACTATCATGTCCATACTTGATAACTGTCAAAAGCCAGAAGCGCTGAGCTTCATCATTGGTGATGGAGGACTGTCGTCCGACACCATTTCCAGATTGCACGCAATGATCGCGCCCTACCAGTCACAGATCACCTTTACTTACCTGCACGAGAGCAAGTTTGAAGGACTGGAGGTCAAACGTTACGGGCTTTCCATCTATTTCAGATTATATCTGAGTGAGGTCATCGACCCTTCCATTCAACATATCGTATGCATTGATTGCGATACTATCGTCGTGGACGATATCACGACGATCATGGATGACCTGCCGACCCAGGACTTCACGCTGGCCGCTGTGGAGAATATTGGCCGATCTCCTTATAAATCATTGGGCCTGGAGAAAGGCAAATACTTCAACTGCGGCTTGATGTTGATCAACATGCCTCGCTGGAAGGAATATAATATTGGCGAGAGGGCATTATATTTCTTGAGAAAACACCCCGAACTCTGTCTATATCCTGAACAATCCGCACTGAATAAAATTCTCGACGGCCAATGGACACAATTACCGTTGGTCTGGAATGCTCAACGTCCTGCTTACAAGATTCTTGAGAAAAGAATGGATGAACAGCATAGAGCGGAACATGAATTCCTGGAGTCCATCGAGAAACCCAAGATGATTCACTACATGGGAAAAGGCAGCAAGCCTTGGGAATATGGCTCACTGCATCCATTGAAGGATGTTTACTTTTATTATAGAGCCAAGACGCCATGGGCCTCTGGCAATATCGTCAACAACAAGACACTCAAGAAATCCATTCTGTCTTATATTGAATTGCAGAAGTTATACAAGTACCACAAAAGAAGATCCATGAGCCAGGAGTTGCTTGACGCTCATCGATAACGATTTCCTTGAATGGCATCTCTCGGAGATGCCATTCAATTCATCATCATGGCCGCCTCTTGATTACCGCTTGTCCACTACCTCGGCAATGAAGTCACCAATCCCCTGGCAGTACCGTTGCTGACAGAAATCTCGTGCGATGATCTCGCGGGCGACCGTCCCCATCTCTCTCCGCTGCTCCGGGCTTTCCGCCCAACGCTGCAGGACATCGGCAATGGCGGCCGAGTCCAGGACATGCGCCTGCACGATGGCATCGCGCTCGGGTGAATAGACTCTGTCCGGCCCCTGGACGAAGTCTTCTCCATAACGGGCGAGCTCACCCTTCGGGCGTCCGGGTGTCAGCACCTCACCATTGAGGCCGGAGGTGATCTGCTCCGGCAATCCATCGACATTGCCGACGATCGCAGGCACTCCATGCGCCAGGGCTTCCTGCACCACATTGCCGAACGGCTCGCGCCAGGAAGGACAGATGAAGGCATCGAGGGAAGAATAGAATTCACTCATGTCACTGAGCAGGCCACAGAAGCGGACACTATCTTCAAGCCCCCACTCGATGACCAATGACTTGAGAGCCGCCTCCAGCGTCCCCGTACCAGCGATCCAAAGCTCAGCATGGGGCACACTGACCTTGAGATCTCGCAGCGCCTCGATGGCAATCACTGGCGCCTTGAGGCCGGTCAGGCGTCCTGCAAAACCGATTCTGAATCGCGAAGCCGGATGCGTGGATGCCTTCTCGGGCAGCACGATGGAATTGCGCACCACCTTGCAGGGCAAGGTGTCACGGATGCCGAGCGACAATTGCAACATGCGACTGGCGGCATGGGAGTTGCAGATGATGCCATCGAGCCTCGAGAGGTAATCCTCGACCTCGGGGGTAGGCTCCACGAACCAGGCAGCGCCATGCTCGTAATGGATGAGGCTGATGTGCTCAGGAAAATGCAGAGGATGGTGACGCAGCTTGTTCCACACCACGATTGCCTGCATCTCTTCATCATCGAGCAATCGCACCTGGCAGTTATCCCGCAGCCAGGGGAGCTGACGCGGGATCTTGATACCGAGATAGCGCTTTATATCGTGCACGCGACCTGGAAAGTCCGCATAGACGGACTGCAGCATCGGATGAATCTCGGGGGTCTGCAACAGCACATGATGATCACGCTCATTGGCGGCCATGCGATAGAAATTGGTGAAGGTGCGCTCGGCCCCTCCCAGATTCTTGAGACTGATCAGATGACCCGCGCGAGGTCCTTGCAATGTCGGATGCGTCAATGTGGTTTCTCGTCTTCACTCTCAGGTATCAAGCAGTGGCAACTGCCAATCTATCGGCACATCGCCACGTGCCTCCAGCCAGGCATTGGCCTGTGAGAAGTGACGAGAACCGAAGAATCCGCGGTGCGCTGCGAGAGGCGACGGATGCGGAGCGTGGAGTACCAGATGCTTCTGGCGATCCACGGCCCCCGCCTTCTTCTGGGCATGACTGCCCCAGAGCAGGAAGACGACACCCTCGCAGTGCTGGTTGATCACGTCGATGGCGCGGTCGGTGAACTGCTCCCAACCTTGCTTCTGATGCGAGGCGGCCTTGCCCTGCTCGACCGTCAGCACGCTATTGAGCAGCAACACACCTTGCTCCGCCCAGCTTTCGAGGAAGCCGTGATCCACGGGTTCGACCCCGACATCGGCAGCCAGTTCCTTGTAGATGTTCTTCAGTGAGGGCGGCGGGCGCACGCCGGGGCGTACCGAGAAGCACAGACCATGTGCCTGGTCCGGCCCGTGATAGGGGTCCTGCCCCAGGATCACGACCTTGACGTTGCTCAGCGGGGTCAGCCAGAAGGCGCGAAACCAGTCCTGCGAGTGCGGGTAGATCACCTTGCCGGCATCTTTCTCGGCGCGCAGGAAGGCCTTGAGCCGCTGCATGTACTCGGCATGGAATTCCTGCCCGAGATGCGCCTGCCAGTCGGCAGGCAGCACCTGGGAGCTACCGGAGGTGGCAGTCTCCAACGGCATGTCAGCTGTCGCTCTCTTGCTTCTTGAGCTGCTCGGAGATCGGTTCGACGTAGGCGATACCCATGTCCCACGGGAACTGGATCCAGCAGTTCTGCGGCACTTCGGTGATGAAATCATCGACCAGCGGACGGCCTTCCGGCTTGGCGTAGACGGTCACGAAATGGGCCTTGGGCAACATGTCGCGCACGGCACGTGCGGTGTTGCCGGTGTCGACGAGGTCATCGACCAGCAGCCAGCCGTCACCGTCATGATCGACGCCCTTGACCACTTCCAGCCCCCCCTGCTCCATGTGATCGTGGTAGCTCTTGATGCACACGGTGTCGATATGGCGGATGCCCAGCTCACGGGCGATCAGGCCAGCCGGGATCAACCCACCACGGGTGATGGCGATGATGCCCTTGTAGTCACGACCGATCAGGTCATGACAGAGCGCGCGCACGTCGCGGTGCAGCTGGTCCCAGGAGACGATGAAATGGTCGTGATAGCGTTCGGAAGACATGTGGGTCACTCGCAATGACGGAACAGGAACAAAGCATGGTGGCTGGCGTGCCACCCTACAAGGGACAGATCGCGCCGGTGTGAAACGACACTGCCGGCGACGACGATATCGGACGTTGTCTGCAACGACGATGGCCCTGCCAGAAGACAGGGCCATCGTCGTTGCGCAGGCTTACTCGGCTTCGGTAAAGCTGCAGGCGGCGAAGACGCTGTGGCCTTCCTCGCGGATCTTGGCGGAACCGCCCAGCTCCGGCAGGTCGATGATCGCGGCGGTCTCCACCACGATACCGCCGGTGCGCTCGATCAGCTTGCAGGCCGCCAGCATGGTGCCACCGGTGGCGATCAGGTCATCCATCACCAGGATGCGATCGCCTTCACGGAAGGCATCGGAATGCAGTTCGACGGTGGACTCACCGTATTCCAGCGTGTAGGTCTCGCTGATGGTCTTGAACGGCAGCTTGCCCTTCTTGCGCACCGGCACGAAGCTGCAGCCCAGCTCATAGGCCAGCGGTGCACCGATGATGAAGCCGCGTGCATCGATGGCGGCGATGGCGTCGATCTCCATCTCCTGATAGCGGTGCACGAAGGAGTCGATCAGCTTGCGGAACGCGGCGGAATTCTGCAGTACCGGCGTGATGTCACGGAAATTGACACCCGGCTGGGGCCAATCCGGCACGGTGCGGATGACAGACTTGATGTAGTCGCTGTAGATGCTCATTAAAGGGCTCCGTCGAGGAACAGGTATTTGCAGGCAAACAGGATGGCGAGAATCACCAGCCCCGGGCTCAGATCACGATAGCGGCCAGAGAACAGCTTGATCACGGCGTAGCTGATGAAGCCCAGTGCGATCCCGTTGGCAATCGAGTAGGTCAGTGGCATCACCAGAGTGGCGATCACCACTGGCGCGGCTTCGGTAATGTCATTCCAGTCGATGCGTGCCAGGCCACCTGTCATCAGGCAGGCGACATAGAGCAGCGCACCCGCGGTGGCAAAGGCGGGGATGGAGGTGGCCAGCGGTGACAGGAACAGGCTGACGAGAAACAGCCCCGCCACGACCACCGCGGTCAGTCCTGTGCGTCCGCCTGCCGCCACCCCGGTGGCAGATTCGATATAGCTGGTGACATTCGAGGTCCCCATCACCGAACCGGCCATGGTCGCGCTGGAGTCTGCCATCAGGGCACGACCGAGACGCGGCAGGTGGCCACGCTCGTTGGTGAGTCCCGCCTGCTGGGATACGGCGATCAACGTGCCCGAGGTATCGAACAGATCGACGAACAGGAACGCGAAGATGATCGACACCATGCCCAGGTTGAAGGCGCCGGCGATGTCGAGCTGTGCGAATGTCGGCAGCATGCTCGGCGGCATCGAGGCAAGACCATGGAAGTCATTGTTGCCGGTCAGGGTCGCCAGCAGCGTCACCACCAGGATGCCGATCATCACGGCGCCGATCACCTTGCGGTAGGACAGCGCGACGATCAGGAAGAATGACAGCAGCGCATACAGGGCTGCCGGCGAGGACAGATCACCCAACGTGACCAGGGTGCCCGGTGCATCAACGACGATGCCGCTGCCCTGCAGCGCGATGATCGCCATGAACAGGCCGATGCCCGCGGCGATGCCCGTCTTCAGTGAGGCCGGAATGGCGTTGATGATCCACTCCCGGATCTTGAAGGCGGAGAGCAGGAAGAAACTCACCCCGGACAGGAAGACCGCGCCCAGCGCGATCTGCCAGGGAACGCCCATCTGCCCCGCCACCGTATAGGTGAAGAAGGCCGTCAGGCCCATGCCGGGTGCCAGCGCGATCGGGTAGTTGGCGTAGAGCCCCATGATCAGGCAGCCAAGGGCAGCTGCCAGACAGGTCGCCACGAAGACGGCGCCGTGATCCATGCCGGTGGAGGCCAGCATCGAGGGGGCAACGAAGATGATATAGGCCATCGCCAGGAAGGAAGTGAATCCGGCGATGACTTCGGTACGCACATTGGTACCGTGCTCCGAGAGCTTGAAGAGACGTTCCAGCATGAGGGAAACCCTTATCCTTGAGCAGTGCCTGTCCGGCAAGCCGCAGTGGTCGATGACGTTCGGGAACAGCGGATCAACACGAACTCACTCGGACAGGTATGCTGCACAGGGGGCAACCATGGCTTCCCCCTCGTTCAGCCTGCCTGAACCACGATGCCCTGCCGGTGGCAGGGCATCGAAAGGCGCAACATGGTACCCAAAGGTCTGCAGCGAATCGAGCATTGCAGGCATATTTCCTGACCGGTCAGACGGGTTCTGGCGTCCTGCCAGCGAATTGACCCCGCAGCAAGCCTGCAAGCCTCATGCCAGCCGTGAGGCCATGACTCGCTCCACCGTCTCGACGATGGCCTGGGTCTGGGGGTCCACCTCGAGATTGACCCGATCCCCCACCGCGCGCTCACCCATCAGGGTGCGCTCAAGGGTTTCCGGTATCAGATTGACGCAGAAACGCGTGCCCTGGACCTCCCCGATGGTCAGACTGACACCGTCAAGTCCCACATAGCCCTTGTCGAACAGGAAACGCATCAGCTCAGCGGGAGCCTGGAACCAGATCCGGCGATTGTCAGCCGTGGCTTCAATGGCATCGAGGGTGACCATCGCCATGACGTGACCGGACATGGAGTGGCCACCGATTTCATCCCCGAAGCGCGCTGCCCGCTCGATGTTGACCCGACTGCCCACCTTGAGCTCGCCGAGGTTGGTCAGTCGCAGTGTCTCACGCATCAGATCGAAACTGGCCAGCTGACCCTCGAGTGCCGTCACGGTCAGGCAGCAACCGTTGTGCGCCACTGACGCCCCGGTTTCCAGCCCCTGCTCCAACCCCAGCGGCAACCGGACCTGATGGGTACGAAACTCCGGACGCTCTTCAATGGCGACCACTTCCGCCATGCCTTGCACGATACCGGTGAACATGCGCTTCCTTATCCTTGCACTGCTTCCCGCGGAGCGGGAACCCATGAATATGATGACAGGCCATGACACCCGGGCACTGATGACACCACGAGATCCGACATGCCGATGGGAAATCCTAGCATGTCGGACTCGATGCCGGCAGCCATCACGCCTCCTTCACGCCTCCTTCACGCCATCGAGCGAAGAGAAGATGAGCAGGCCTGCTGTCAAGGGTTGGCCTTGCGCCACGGGGCTGGCAAGGCGTCCTGCATGTAAGACATCTCTGACAGCGAGTATCGGCAAATTGCCATATCGAACGCCAGTTCGAATAAAGCGTCAACGCCAGACCAAAGTCGTTGACACCCCGAGGGTGGCTGATAGAATGCGCCTCAAATCTGTTTGGCGCCGATTTGTACCCGGATTGCGGGCGCCCACTTCGAGAGTCTGTCTCCCGGGGTGCAAGTTCTGCTAAAAGGGTGTGTCCAGCGTTGATGGCCACCCATCTTGGGTGGTCTTTTTTTCCTCTCTGGATCACTCTCCTCTTGCCAGGCGTGCCTTGCCCTTCTCGGCGCAGTGCACGACACACGCAGAACAGGCGGCTTGCCGCAGACCTTCGCCCGCATTCCGGTTGGTGCCTTAACCATTCGGACCCCCATGATCACACTCAAGAACGTCTCCAAGACTTACGGCAGTGGTGACAAGGCCGTGGTCGCGCTCAAGGATGCCAGTCTCACGGTTCCCCAGGGCGCCATTACCGGTGTCATCGGCCTGTCCGGTGCCGGAAAATCGACCCTGATTCGCTGCGTCAATCTGCTCGAACGCCCCACCGAGGGCAGTGTCGTGGTCGATGGTCAGGAGCTGACCGCACTCGACGACAGCGCCCTGCGTCGTGCTCGCCACCAGATCGGCATGATCTTCCAGCACTTCAACCTGCTATCCTCGCGCACCGTCTTCGCCAACGTGGCCTTGCCGCTGGAACTGGCCGGAATCTCCAAGGCCGAGATCAGCCAGCGCGTCGAGCCACTGCTGGAACTGACCGGCCTGAGCGACAAGGCAAGCCAGTATCCTGCCCAGCTGTCCGGCGGACAGAAGCAGCGCGTCGCCATCGCTCGCGCACTCGCCAGCCGCCCCAAGGTGCTGCTGTGCGATGAAGCCACCTCGGCGCTCGATCCCCAGACCACTGCCTCCATTCTCGAGCTGCTCAAGGACATCAATGCCAAGCTGGGCCTGACCATCCTACTGATCACCCATGAAATGGAAGTGGTCAAGAGCATCTGTGATCAGGTCGCATTGATCAGCGGCGGCGAGCTGGTGGAAGTGGCGGCGGTCGGCGACTTCTTCACCGCCCCGCAGACCCGCCTGGGCCGCGAATTCCTCAATGAATTCCTGGAACTCGAACCACCGCGCGCACTGGTCGAGCGCCTGGAGGCGACTCCCGGCCCGCACACCCATCCGGTGGTCCGTCTGGCCTTCAGTGGCGACGCCGTCTCCACGCCGCTGATCTCGCGCCTTGCGCGTGAGTGTCAGGTGGACGTCAGCATCCTGCAGGCCAAGGTGGAATCCATTCAGGACCGCACCCTGGGCCTGATGATCGCCGAACTGATGGGCGACAGCGCCCAGACCCAGCAGGCGCTGGACTATCTCGAATCCCACGACCTGAAAGTGGAGGTGCTCGGCCATGTCACCCGCACTGCTTGAACTCGTCCTGTCCTCCACCCTCGAGACCCTCTACATGGTCGCGGTGGCAGGCCTGATCTCCGCGGCACTCGGCATTCCGCTGGGCGTGGCACTCTACACCTCGCGCCCGGGCCAGATTCTCGCGCGCCCGGTGCTCAACAGCGTGCTGAGCATCATCACCAACATCGGCCGCTCGGTGCCCTTCATCATTTTGATGGTGGCGATCATCCCGCTGACGCGCCTGATCGCCGGCAGCTCGATCGGCACCAATGCCGCCATCGTGCCGCTGACCATCGCCTCGATTCCCTTCGTCGCCCGTCTGATCGAAGGCGCCTTGAATGAAGTCGGCCCGGGGCTGGTCGAAGCCGCTCAGGCCATGGGTGCCACGCCGATGCAGATCATCACCAAGGTCCTGCTGCCGGAAGCACGCGGCGGCATCATCAATGGTCTGACCATCACCGTGGTCACCTTGATCAGCTATTCCGCCATGGCCGGTACCGTCGGTGGCGGCGGCCTGGGGGATCTCGGCATCCGCTACGGCTACAACCGCTTCGACCCGATGGTGATGCTGGTGACCGTGGTCATCCTCGTCGTCATGGTGCAGGGCTTCCAGAGCCTGGGCGACCATCTGGTGCGCAAGTCGAACCACAAGTAAGCCTCGCTCCATGAGCGGCGACTGATCCACCAGTGGCGTTCGATCTACAAATCACACGGCTTTCGGTATCGTGACGGCTCATCACAATGAGCCGTCACTCATAACATCCCGCGGACCCCGCCGGTCACGTCGGATCACAAGGAGAACATCGATGCGCAACATGCTGACCACGCTTTCTTCCCCGCTGCGCCTTGCCGGTGCTGCCACCCTGCTCGGCGCCACCCTGCTGGCAGGCTGCGGCAACGACGCGTCCGACGAGAACACCCTCAAGATGGGTACCGTCGCAGGTCCGGAAACCGAGGTGATGAAGGTCGCAGCCGAGATCGCCAAGGAAAAGTACGACCTGAACGTCGAGATCACCGAGTTCACCGACTACGTGTCTCCCAACGCCGCTCTGGCCGATGGCTCGCTGGATGCCAACGCCTACCAGCACCAGCCGTACATGGAATCCATGGTGCGTGAGCGCGGCTACAAGTTCGCCAGCGCCGGCAAGACCTTCGTGTACCCGATCGGTGCCTATTCCGAGAAGTACGAAGACATCAGCGAACTGCCGGACGGCGCGACCATCGCACTGCCGAACGACCCGTCCAACGAAGGCCGCTCCCTGATCCTGATGCACGACCTGGGCATGATCGAGCTGACCGACAAGGACAACCTCGAAGCGACCCCGATCGACGTCGCCAAGAACCCGCATGACTACCAGTTCAAGGAAATCGAGGCTGCCCAGCTGCCGCGCATCCTGCCGGACGTCGACCTGGCCTTCATCAACAACACCTTCGCTCAGCCGGCTGGCCTGAAACCGGAAGACGCGCTGATCCGTGAAGGCGCCGAGTCCCCGTACGTCAACCTGATCGTCGTGCGCCAGGGCGATGAAGACAGCGAGAAGGTGCAGAAGCTGGTCAAGGCCTACCAGACACCGGAAGTCGAAGCCAAGGCCGAAGAGCTGTTCAAGGGCGCTGCGGTACCGGGCTGGAAATAAGCCTTCGAGCGCAAGCTGACAGCTGCATGACGCAAAGCGCCGACCCTGAGGTCGGCGCTTTTGCATCTGCTTGATGAATCTCTCATCACGTCCAGATGCCGACGCGGCGCAAGAGCGCGCGCAGGGCGTGCTTGAAACAGGCGACCCGCGACCGCATCCCTGCGTCACCGGCATCAACCCGCCATCCACTCAGGAGCCAATATGGCCACTCGTCCCGACTACTCACTGCTGGCCCGCCAGCTGGACGCCACGCTCGACACTCGCGACTGGCTGACCAACGCCTCCCAGACGGCTGCCTTCATCAACATGACGGTGGCGGACCTCAACTGGGCTGGCTTCTATGTGCAACGTCAGCCGCAGATCCTGCACCTGGGGCCGTTCCAGGGTCAGCCGGCCTGCCACCCGATCCCCTTCACCAAGGGCGTGTGTGGCGCCGCCGCGACCCAGCGCACCACTCAGCGCATCGCGGATGTGCATGCCTTCCCGGGCCATATCGCCTGTGACGCCGCGTCGCGCAGCGAGCTGGTCATCCCCGTTCTCATCGAGCAGAACGGCCAGCAAGTGCTGTGGGGCGTGCTGGACCTGGATAGCCCCAGCCCCGAGCGCTTCGATGAAGAGGATCAAGCCGGCATCGAACGCCTGGTCGAGATCTTCATCGCCTCCAGCGATTTCGACAGCGTGCCCGCCTGATACGCCCATCAGGTGCTGACATCATGTCCTGCCGCCCGCCATGCCTCCTGCATGGCGGGCGGTCTGCGTTGCGGCGGGTCAGGCCTTTCTTGCATAGCCCTCGCACAGCCCCTTGCAAAGCCCCTTGCACAGCCCCTGGCGAGATGACACGTTAAGAGCTCTCTGACCCGACAGGAGCAGAACATGTCATCCCAGTCGCCATCACATGACGCGTCTTCCTCAGCGCCTACCTCATCTTCATCGACCGCTCATCCTGCCCCGCATACGCAAGGCTCCCTCCAGAATCACGATGACGCCCATGCCGGGCTCGAGCAGGTCATCGCGCATCTCGAGCGCCTCAAGGCCTTCACGGCACGTACCGGCAATGACCTGGGCGCCAAGCGCACCCTGCTGGAAGGCTACTTCGCCGCCGATGCCAGCATTCTCGACACCGGCGTGACGCCACGCCTCGAGATGCTGCCGGGAGGAAACGGCGAGCGCCTCTGTGAGATATTGCCCGCACCAGACGGCGCACCGACACCTGCGCGTCGCCTGCTGTACGTGCATGGGGGCAGCTGGATCGCCGGCTCCCCCGCCGGTCATCGCCCGCTGGCCAGCCGTCTGGGCCGCGCGGCGCGCGCCGAGACCTACACGCTGGATTATCGCCTCGCCCCTGAGGCGCCCTTCCCGGCAGGCCTGGAAGACGTACTGGCCGCATGGCACTGGCTGTGCCGCGAGTTTCCGGATGACCACCTGCTGCTGGCCGGAGACAGCGCGGGCGGCAACCTCACGCTCTCGACCCTCAACGCGCTCAAGAGCGCAGGCGAGCGACTGCCGGACGCGGTGATCGCCTTCTCGCCCGCCACCGACCTCAGCTGGGGCAGCGCCTCGCTGTCGCGCAAGGCCGAGGTAGACCCGATCCTCGACCCCAATCTGCTGCCCTTCGTGAGCATGGCCTATGTGCAGGACGGTACCGACATGAGCGATCCACGCATCTCGCCGCTGGAGGGGAATCTGTTTGACCTGCCACCGACGCTGATCCAATGCGGCGAGGCGGAAATCCTGCTCGATGACAGTCGTCGCTACGCCGCGCAGGCACAGGATTGCGGCTCGCCTGTCACGCTCAGCCTGTGGCCGGACATGCCGCATGTGTTCGTCGGCTTCGCACCGCTGCTCAGCGCTGCCAACGCCGCCCTCAAGGAAGCCGGTGACTTCCTCGACACCACGCTTGCCTGACAGCACGGCCAGCGCCAGCGCTTCTCGACAGGCGTGTCTGACGCGCACACGAAAACGCCCGACTCGATGAGTCGGGCGTTTTCTGGAATCTGGTAGGACCAGGCGGATTTGAACCGCCGACCTCCACGATGTCAACGTGGCGCTCTAACCAACTGAGCTATGGTCCTGTATCAAGTGGCGCGATGTTGCCATCGATGCCGATGCTGGTAGGACCAGGCGGATTTGAACCGCCGACCTCCACGATGTCAACGTGGCGCTCTAACCAACTGAGCTATGGTCCTGTATCAAGTGGCGCGATGTTGCCATCGATGCCGATGCTGGTAGGACCAGGCGGATTTGAACCGCCGACCTCCACGATGTCAACGTGGCGCTCTAACCAACTGAGCTATGGTCCTGTGTCAGCAGCTGAATGAGGGAAGCGTTTGTGGTGCGAAGCGCTTTGCCCTGTCAGCGAGGACGTATTCTACTTATCTTCCGTTTTGATGCAACCCCCTGATGATAAAAAAATTTCTCGCCTGAGTAGCATCGCGATACTCGCCGTATGCGCCTTCTTTCAGGCGTCTCACCGGGGTCACCGATCCTCCCCCGAGAACGCGCGAGGCGGTGCCAGCCCATGCCGGCACCGCCTCACTTCTTTACGCCCTCAGCGCCGCGCAAGCGACATCACAAGGGCAACGGGGCGTCAAAACAATACCCATCGCAGTCCCGCGGCCACAGCCGCCCCCAGCAAGGGGCCGGCGATCGGCACCCAGGCATACCCCCAGTCAGAACTGCCCTTGCCCGGAATCGGCAGAAGCCAATGCGCGACACGTGGCGCAAGATCGCGCGCCGGGTTCATCGCATTGCCGGTCGGGCCACCCAGTGACAGACCGATGGCCCATACCAGCGCCCCGATGAGATACGGCAATACCCGGTCAGTGATCAGCTCGCTGTTGACCATGCTGCCGATCGCGAAGACGAGTACCACCGTCGCGATCGCCTCACTGACGACATTTGCCAATCGGGAATCGACTGCCGGATCGGTACAGAAGACCGCACGCTTGCGCAGCGGGTCACGGGTCACCTTCCAGTGGGGATAATACGCCGCCCACACCAGCACGGCCCCGGTGAAGCATCCCAGCATCTCCGCCAGCATCATCCTGGCCACCTCGAGCACGCTTGCATGCACGCCCAGCAGATACTTGGCGAGGGTGACCGCTGGATTGAGGTCTCCGTAGGGAGAGCCTGTCGAGGTCGACACCAGCACCCCGACCATCACCGCAAAGCCCCAGCCGGCATTGATCATCAACCAGCTGGAACCGGCTCCCTTGGTCTTGCGCAGCATCGCATTGGCGACGACTCCGCCGCCCAGCAGGATCATGAGCGTGGTACCCAGAAATTCGCCCGTCATGACGTCAGTCCACATGCCAGATGACCTCCGTCACTTGTCCCCATCCACCACCCACTGTGTCTTCCAGCCCCGAGAGAGGTCGCGGCATCGCTCCCCCAGACAGGAATGTCGGCACACGGGCACAAAGACTTCGCCCCGTCGAGTGACGGGGCGAAGGAGGCGTTACATTGCCACAGCTGACGAGGTGGCTCCAGCCACTTGCGACAGAAGGGCTTACAGCAGCAGATTCCACATGCTGGCCGCGATCAATGCCCCCGCCAGCGGCCCGGCGATGGGCACCCAGGCATATCCCCACCCGGAGGCACCCTTGCCATGGATCGGCAGCAGCGAGTGCGCGATGCGAGGACCAAGATCACGCGCCGGATTGATGGCATAGCCCGTGGCGCCACCCAGCGACAGCCCGATGGCCCACACCAGCATGCCGACCAGATACGGCAGCAGGCCGGCACTGATCTTGCCGGAACCGACGATGGCGCCGATGCCGAAGATCAGCACCACGGTGCCGATCACCTCACTGAGCATGTTGCCCAACCGGCATTCGACCGCGGGGTCAGTACAGAACACCGCACGCTTGAGGCCAGCGTCGCCGGTACGCTTCCAATGCGGCAGATAGGCAAGCCACACCATCACCGCACCGGCGAAGCAGCCCAGCATCTGGGCGATGACATGACGCGCCACATCAATGAGGGTGGCATGCACCCCGAGCAGGTACTTGGCGAGGGTCACCGCCGGATTGAGGTCCGCCTGGGGCGAGCCGGTGGAAACGGCCACGAACACCCCGATCATCACCGCAAATCCCCAGCCGGTGGTGATCACGATCCACCCGGAGCCGTTGCCCTTGGTATCCGCGAGTACCACGTTGGCGACCACACCGCCGCCGAAGAGGATCAGGAACAGGCAACCGAGAAACTCGCCCGTCATGACGTCAGTCCACATGTCAGTGACCTCCGTCGCTCTTCACCCGTTCGACGGCTTCCAGCCAACCGGCATAGAGGCGCTCACGCTGCTCTTCCGCCATCTCCGGCGCGAAGGTGCGCTCGCAGTGCCACAGCTCGCTGATCTCTTCCAGACTTTCATACCAACCGATATGCAGGCCGGCCAGATACGCCACACCCAGCGCGGTGGTTTCCAGCACGCGCGGGCGATCCACCTTCACGCCCAGCATGTCGGAGAGGAACTGCATTACCCAGTTGTTGCTGACCATGCCGCCATCCACGCGCAGATTCGCGCAATTGATGGTGACGTCATCCAGCATGCACTCCTGCAGATCTCGGGTCTGATAGCACACCGATTGCAGGCCGGCCGCGACGATGTCGGTGATGCCGGTACCTCGGGTCAGCCCCAGGATCGCGCCGCGAGCCTGCGGGTCCCAGTGTGGCGCTCCCAGGCCGGTGAAGGCCGGCACCATGTAGACGCCGTGATCTGCGCTGGCCGCACGTGCCAGCGGCTCGGTCTCGGAGGCGTCGGAGAACAGCTTCAGGCCATCACGCAGCCACTGCACGGTGGCGCCGGCCACGAAGATGCTGCCTTCCATGGCGAAGGTCGGCTTGCCGTTGAGGCGATAACCGACGGTGGTGAGCAGACGGTTCCTGGACAGCTCCATCTTCTCGCCGGTGTTCATGATCATGAAGCAGCCCGTGCCATAGGTGCTCTTGCTCATGCCCGGCGTGAAACAGGCCTGCCCGACCAGCGCCGCCTGCTGATCGCCCGCCACGCCACGGATCGGCATTGCCGCCCCGAACAGCTGCGGATCGGTGGTGCCGAAATCATCACTGGAATCCAGCACTTCCGGCAGCAGGCATTCCGGGATGCCGAACAGCGCCAGAAGCTCGCTGTCCCAGCACTGATCAACGATGTTGAACAGGCAGGTGCGCGAGGCGTTGGTGGCATCGGTCACGTGACGGGCCCCACCGGTCAGCTTCCAGATCAGATAGCTGTCGACGGTTCCGAAGGCCAGTTCGCCCTTCTCGGCGCGCGCACGCACGCCTTCGACGTTCTCGAGAATCCAGCGCAGCTTGGTCGCGGAGAAGTACGGGTCAATCAGCAGGCCGGTCTTGCGCTGAATCATCTCGCCATGGCCGGCATCGGAAAGCTCACGGCAGTACTCGTGGGTCCGGCGGTCCTGCCAGACGATGGCGTTGTAGACCGGTACGCCGGTCTTGCGATCCCAGACGATCGTGGTCTCACGCTGGTTGGTGATCCCGATGGCCGCGACCTGCTCAGCGCCGATATTGGTATTGATCAGCGCCTGATGCACGGTGCGCTTCACCGATCCCCAGATATCATCGACGTGATGCTCGACCCAGCCGCTGTTCGGAAAGTGTTGCGCAAATTCTTCTTGTGCCAGTCCGGTCACCGCGCCTTCACGATCGAAGAGGATGGCGCGCGAGCTGGTGGTTCCCTGGTCAATGGACAGAATGTGGTTGGTCATCGTCAATATCTCCCGGTAGTCCGTTACAAGATGGCCCGCCCATGCAACGTTCAGCGGGCCATTTGAATGATCATGTTTCCGCTGGGAATCAGCTGGCGGTGCGTGCCGACATGCGAGCGCTCTCGAAGATCGTCAATGACAACAGGACGACCGCCATCACGCACGAGCCAATCAACAACATGAAACCACCATCCCATCCATAGGCATCTACCGTATAGCCTACCAAGGCACTGGCAGCGACAGAGCCGCCCAGGTAACCGAACAGGCCGGTGAAGCCAGCCGCGGTCCCTGCCGCCTTCTTGGGTACCAGCTCAAGCGCCTGCAGACCGATCAGCATGACCGGGCCATAGATCAGGAAGCCGATGGCGACCAGACACAGCATGTCGATTCCCGGATTACCGGCAGGATTCAACCAATAGACAGTCGTGAAGACGGCGACCAGCGCCATGAAACACACCCCTGTCGCACCGCGGTTGCCCCGGAACAGCTTGTCGGACAACCAACCACACAGCAGCGTGCCGGGGATACCGGCCCACTCATACAGGAAATACGCCCAGGAGGACTTGTCGACGCTGAAGCTCTTGGCTTCCTGCAGGTAGGTCGGCGCCCAGTCGAGGACCCCGTAACGCAGCAGATACACGAAGACATTCGCCAGCGCGATGTACCAGAGCATGCGATTCTTGAATACGTACTTGACCAGGATCTCCCGCGTGGAGAATTCCTGTTCGTGGCTTTCATCGTATCCCGGCGGGTAGTCATTCTTGTGCTTCTCGATGGGAGGCAAGCCACAGCTCTGCGGCGTGTCTCGCATGGTCAGCAGGGCGAAGATCGCCACGAAGACGGCCAGCGCGGCGGGCACATAGAACGCGGACTGCCAGTCGTTGAACCAGGCCATGCCAAGAATGAACAGCGGACCGACAAGACCGCCGCCGACGTTATGGGCCACGTTCCACACCGAGACGATCTGGCCACGCTCACTCTGTGACCACCAGTGCACCATGGTGCGACCGCAGGGCGGCCATCCCATGCCCTGCACCCACCCATTGAGGAACAGCAGCACGAACATGATGCCGATGCTGGAGGTTGCCCAGTCAGTGAAACCGAAAAGGAACATGATGCCGGCAGACATCAGAAGACCGGCAGGAAGGAAGTAACGCGGGTTGGAGCGGTCAGAGACAGCCCCCATCACGAACTTGGAGATACCATAGGCGATCGACACGCCGGCAAAGGCCAGACCAAGATCACCACGGGAATAGCCCTGCTCCACCAGGGAAGGCATGGCCAGGGAGAAGTTCTTGCGTACCAGATAGTAGCCGGCATAGCCTAGAAAGATACCGAGAAAGATCTGCCATCTCAGTCGCTTATAGGTGTCGTCTACCTTGGCGTCGTGAAGCGGTGTGGCGTGCACCGCGGATTTGAATAAACCGTACATTCTGCTGCTCGCTCCTGATTTTACGACACCGACCTCTACACGGGCATAGCGACGCCTTGACAGACGCGCTTGGTGTTCGAATGCGAAAGTACAGGCTTCACATCGGTGTCACAATGCGAAAAGCACCGATATTCGCTAGACCTTTGTCTACACGAGCATGACAATCCTTGCTATTCAGTAAGTTATGCATGATTTCGTATAACTTCAACGGCTTGCACCCACCAGGTCAATCAGTGCTACCACTGGCGTCACCGCGAGCATGTATCAAAAAGAACATCAAACGAACATTCTGGATGGCACACCGCCCCGCCTCACCATCTACGGGGCACCTGGTCGAGCAGCAACCGCACGCAGGATCACGTTGCCTGCGCGACGGTTCAGAGCAGACGTCTTTTCACCGGACATGAGCAAGAGGACAGGATGATGCAGTCCAAGCGCCACCGCGCCATCGTCGAACTGATCACGCGTCAGGGCTATGCCTCCATCGAGCAGCTGGCGAGTCACTTCAAGGTCACGCCGCAGACCATTCGCCGTGATCTCAACCAGCTCTCGGAAGCCGGTGCCCTAAAGCGTGTCCATGGGGGGGCGGGACTTGAATCCAGCACGGTGAATACGGCCTACAGCACGCGCAAGACCCTGAACCTGGAAGCCAAGCGGCGCATCGCTCGCACCCTCGCCAACGAGATACCGGATCACGCCTCGCTGTTCATCAACATCGGCACCAGCAATGAGATGGTCGCTGAGGCGCTGTGTGATCATCACGGACTGGAAGTCATCACCAACAACCTCAACGTGGCAGCCATTCTCCAGCACAAGGAGGATTTCAATGTCATCGTCGCCGGTGGCATGGTGCGCTCTCGCGATGGCGGCATCATCGGCGAGGCGACCATCGACTTCATCAATCAGTTCAAGGTGGATTACGGCATCATCGGCATCAGCGGCATCGATGAAGATGGCTCGCTGCTGGAGTTCGACTATCAGGAAGTGCGTGTCGCCCAGGCGATCATCCACAACTCGCGCCAGGTATTCCTGATCGCGGATCACTCCAAGTTCCAGCGCAATGCCGTGGTGCGTCAGGGCAACCTGAGCCAGCTGGATGCGCTGTTCACGGATATCCAGCCTCCGGAAAACATTCTGAGACTGATGCACCAGCATGAAGTGGCCTTGCATGTTGCGGTATCCGATGAGGCCGGGAACGCCTGATCCACGGCGCAGAGCGCCCAGCCACGCGGAACGCCTGCCGTCTCGCCACCTCCTTCCTCATCGTTGAGTCATTTCCCACGTCAAGCCGTGCGTCATGCCGTGGCGTGGGTCGCCGCTCTTCTTCTCTTCTTCTCTTCTTCTCTTCTTCTCTTTTTCTCTTCTTCTAGCCTGCTCCTCCTCGGCTCTCTTCTCATCCTCCTGCTCAGCAAGCTCCCCTTGCATCGGGCATCTCGCCTTGCGGTGCGCCGGCAGGCTGCAGAAAAGCCCGTCGGCCAGTGCCTCGAGCGCATGGGCGAAGAGGCAGATCTTCATCCGACTGTCATATCCCGCATCGACACTGTGAAAAATGTTCAGGCAGGACAACAGGTTGAACATGGTGCAATGCCGGGTCGCTTGTTCGAGCCCATTATGCGCACTTTCGAAAATCGAGATGCCACAAGAATCACCTTGATGTTCGACTTTCACTAAGCTATGTTCACTTTCGAAACTTATCACGCGCACCGAACCGGTGCCGCCCCATCTCGATCTCCCCGGTAGCGCCGGGCACGTGCAGGAGCAGCCCATGTCCCGCGACAACGACGCACTTATCGACCTCTTCATCATCGGCGGTGGCATCAATGGTGCCGGTATCGCCAATGACGCCAGCGGGCGCGGCCTGAGCGTGGCACTGTGCGAGCAGAATGATCTGGCCAGCGCCACCTCTTCCGCCAGCAGCAAGCTGATCCATGGCGGCCTGCGCTACCTGGAACACTACGAGTTCCGGCTGGTACGTGAAGCCCTGCAGGAGCGTGAAGTGCTGCTCAAGAAGGCACCGCACATCATCTGGCCCCTGCGCTTCATCCTGCCGCACCAGCCACATCTGCGTCCGGCCTGGATGATCCGTGCCGGCCTGTTCCTGTATGACCACATCGGCAAGCGCGAGACCCTGCCAGCCTCCAAGGGGCTCAAGTTCGGTGAGCAGAGCCCCCTGGTCAGCGAGATCACCCAGGGCTTCGAGTATTCCGACTGCTGGGTGGATGATGCGCGTCTGGTCATCACCAACGCGCTTCAGGCTCAGGAGCAAGGCGCGGAGATCATGACGCGCACTCGCTGCGTCGGGGCACGCGACGTGAACGGGCATTGGGAGCTGACGCTGGAGAACATCGACAGCGGTGAGACCTTCACCCGTCACGCCCGCACATTGGTGAATGCCGCCGGGCCGTGGGTGGAGTCCTTCATCAAGGGTGCCACCGAGCGCACGCCGCGCTACGGCATCCGCATGATCCAGGGCAGCCACCTGATCGTGCCGCGCCTCAATACCGATGATCGCGCCTTCATCCTGCAGAACAAGGACAAGCGCATCGTCTTCGTGCTGCCCTATCAGGAAGACTTCAGCCTGGTCGGCACCACGGACGTGCGCTACAAGGGCGACCCCTCCGAGGTGGCCTGCTCCAGCGATGAAACCGACTACATGCTCGAGGTGGTCAACCATCACTTCAAGCGCAAGCTGAGCCGCGATGACGTCATCTCCTCCTTCTCCGGCGTACGCCCGCTGTGTGATGACGAGTCAGCCGACCCGTCAGCGATGACCCGCGACTACACCTTGCACCTGGATGACAGCGGCGCGCCGATGCTGTCCATCTTCGGTGGCAAGATCACCACCTATCGCAAGCTGGCCGAATCCGCGCTGGAAGATCTGAAGCCGCTGCTGCCCAACATGGGTGAACCGTGGACCCACGAGAAGGCCTTGCCGGGGGGAGACATCGAGAGCCGCGCGGCCTTCACTCGCCAGCTGGTCCGCGACTTCCCGTTCCTGGGAGAGGCTCGCGCCAGACGCCTGGCTTCCAGCTATGGCAGCCTGTGCCTGCACTTCCTCGAGGGCAAGAAGAGCGAAGCCGAGCTTGGCGAAGACTTCGGTGCCGGCCTGAGCGCCGCCGAGATCGATTACCTGGTCGAGCGTGAGTGGGCACATGAGGTACAGGATGTGGTGTGGCGGCGTACCAAGCTGACCCTGCGCCTGAGCGATGAGCAGAAGGCCCGTATCGGCGAGTACCTCAAGGAACGCCTGATGGCGCACGCCGCCTGACGCATCGCTGATTCACCTGCATGCGACATCAGAAAGCCCGCCCTCCTGACTGGAGGGCGGGCTTTCTGTTTCTTGCTTGCAGACTCTTGCCTGCTGTCTCTTGCTTGCAGACTCTTGCCTGCTGTCTCTTGCCTGCTGACGCTTGCTGTCAGCCTTGCGGGGGCACGCTTACTGGATGCCGCCCTCGGTCAGCTTGGCCGGGTCCAGCAGGCGCTCCAGCGTCTCACGGTCGAGATCCGTCTCCTCCTCGGCCACCTCGAGGATCGGCCGGCCGGCCTGATAGGCCACCTTGGCGATACGTGCGGCCTCGTTGTAACCGATCACCGGATTGAGTGCCGTGACCAGAATCGGGTTCCTGGCCAGCGGCGCTTCGATGTTGTCCTGCCGCACCGTGAAGGTGGCAATGGCCTTGTCCGCCAGCAGGCGGCTGACATTGGCGCTCAGCGTGATCGAGAACAGCAGATTGTTGGCGATCAACGGCAGCATGACATTGAGCTGGAAGTTGCCGCTCTGACCGGCGATGCCGATGGTGGCATCATTGCCCATCACCTGGGCAGCCACCTGGGCGGCGGCTTCCGGAATCACCGGATTGACCTTGCCCGGCATGATGGAGCTGCCCGGCTGCAAGGCCTCAAGCTCGATCTCGCCCAGCCCGGCCAGCGGCCCGGAGTTCATCCAGCGCAGGTCATTGCTGATCTTCATCATCGCCACGGCGTAGGTCCGCAGGTGACCGGAAAGCTCGACCGCGGAATCCTGACAAGACAGCGCCGCGAAGAAGCTGTCGGCCGGACGGAAGGCGTGCCCGGTCTGAAGCGAAAGGCGCTTGGCCATGCGTTCGGCAAACTCGGGATGCGCGTTGATGCCACTGCCGACGGCCGTGCCGCCCTGGGCGAGACGCTCGAGACGCGGCAGCGACTCCTCGATGCGCTCGATGGCCTGTGCCACCTGGGATTGCCATGCCCCCAGCTCCTGACTCAGACGAATCGGCATCGCGTCCATCAGGTGGGTGCGGCCGGTCTTGACGACATCATCGACCTCCGCCGCCTTGCTCGCGATCACGTCGTGCAGATGACGCAGTGCAGGCAGCAAGGTATCGGTGACGGCAATGACCGCCGACAGGTGAATCGCCGTCGGGATGACATCGTTGCTGGACTGCCCCATGTTGACGTGGTCATTGGCGCCGACCTTGAGGTCGCTGTTCTCGCTTTCCAGCTGGGCATTGGCCAGATGCGTCAGCACTTCATTGACGTTCATGTTGGTCGAGGTGCCGGAACCGGTCTGGAAGACATCGACCGGGAACTGATCCGCATGCTCGCCATCGATGATCTGGCGCGCCGCCTTGACGATGGCACCGGCACGCGCCTCATCCAGCAACTCGAGGTCGAGATTGACCTCTGCCGCGGCAAGCTTGATGCGCGCCACCGCCTGGATGAACGGTGCCGGCAAAGGCTGGCCGCTGACCGGGAAGTTGTCCACCGCACGCTGGGTCTGCGCCCCGTAGAGTGCACTGACCGGCACCTCGAGTTCGCCCATGCTGTCCTGTTCGCGACGGGTCTGGCTGCTCATGCAATGACTCCCTGTGATGACACCAGGCAGCGGCTCGTGTGACTGGCGCTGCCGGTAGGCGTGAATGGATTGCCCCCATGATCACGTGGGGCCTTGGGGGAATCCAATCAAGCCACTTGATGGTAGTGATTATCAATAACAATCATCAGATTTCCGCGTTGCCCTTCACGACCCGCCACTAACCTGCTGATGACAACGTGATTCTGGCATGCCAAGCGCTGTGACGAGCTCGTGGGGGTCGGTTACACTGTGCGGCGATTCGGTGGTCCGCCGCGTCCTGCCTGCGCCGGTGCGCGGCGGCATCGCTCACGACATCCTCTTCCATTCTCTGTCGACGGAATCTCCTGGCACCCGATGTCCACTTCTCTGCTGCTGATGCCCGCCATGTCTGCGACCCGCCTGCTCACTCCCGGTCTTGTCATTCGCGAGGGGGAATCGGCATGAACTGGCTATCGCACAATCCCTACTTCACCTATCTGCACCGCCAGCGCCTGCATATCCTGCGGGTCACCGTCGCCCTGACGCTCTGTTTCAGCATCATCGAGCTGTTCGATCTGCCGCACAGCTCCTGGGCACTGGTCAGCACCGTGATGGTGATGGGCAATCTGCCCCACGTCGGCGGCGTGCTCGACAAGGGCTCGCAGCGCCTGCTCGGCACGCTGCTGGGGGGACTCTGGGGGCTGATCCTGATACTGGTCGCGGACCCGCTGCCCGGCGTGGTGCCCATCTGGAGCATGGTCGGCATCGCGCTGGCGCTCAATGCCACCTTCAGCAATCGCTATGGCTACAGCTCGCTGCTGTTCTGCGTCACCCTGCTGATGGTGGTGGGCGATGGCAATCATGATCTCGGGATCGCCCTGTGGCGCGTCTTCAACGTGGTACTGGGCACCTTGATCAGTATCGTGGTCAGCCTGGTCCTGCTGCCCCAGAAGGCGACGGATGTCTTCCGCTTCCTGCTGGCCGACAACCTCGACAAGCTGGCGCGGCTCTATCACAACCACACCAATGCAGAGCGTTCCAGCATCGAGGAAACGCTCAATCTGGTGCGCGCCACCTCCGCCCAGCTGGTCAAGCAGCGTGGACTGGTGGATGCCGTGGTGCGTGAAGGCCGGATCCAGCGCGGTGATATCGAGGAGATCCTATCGTTCGAGCGGCGCATGATCTCGACCATCGAGCTGCTGCAGGAAACCCACTGGAACACGCGAGAAGGTCATGAGTTCATCGAAGGACTCGAGGGCCTGCGCGATGCCCAGCACCGACTGGCTCGCGCCCTCGGCACGCTGGCCTTCCAGGTGCGTACCGGCCAGCACATCGAGCTGACGGTGACCCCGTTCGACCTGCAGCGCTACGCCGAGGTACGCAATGTCGAGAGCCGCAAAGGACGTGCACTGTTCAGCCCGGCAGGCTATCTGTGGCTGAATCGTGAACTCGCGCGCCTGACGGAAGCCCTGGGGGAGCGGCTGTCCCTGCTGGAACGTCTGCCCAGCGAGCGCCTGCAACGGCGCCTGCCGGGCCATGGCCTGATCAGTGATGCCCGCCGGATCTTCCTGCCGGAGGACCCGACCCCGGGCGAGACAGCCGTCCCCAAGGACTCTGACAGCGACGGCACGCCCCCGACACCCGAGGCGAAGTCACCTGACACCCGGGATGACGCTCATTCCCGCTCGCCCGCCGCCGCACCCGGTGACACGCCAAGGAAAGACGCATGAGCACAGCGCATGACATCACTGCCACCAGTGACCACGATGTCCTGATCGTGGGCGGCGGTGCGGCCGGCCTGACCCTTGCGCTCAGCCTGGCCAATCAGCCCTCATCCGCGTCGCGCTCGCGCCGCGTGACGCTGCTGCGTCCGGCGCGGGAGGCCCAGGGCGCCAGCCGCTGGGCTCAGGGCGGCATCGCGGCGGTACTGGCCCCGGAAGATGACGTGGAATCGCATGTCGCCGATACGCTGATCGCGGGGGACGGCCTGTGCAACGAGCGAGCGGTGCGCTTTACCGTCGGACATTCCCGCGAGGCCATCGAGTGGTTGATCGGGCTTGGCGTCCCCTTCACGCCAGCCGAAGCCGATGCCAGCTATCCCTATCACCTCACCCGGGAAGGCGGCCACGGCCGGCGACGCATCATCCATGCGGCCGACGCCACGGGGCGGGCGCTGCTGGATACGCTCAGTCAGCATGTCGAGTCACATCCTGCCATCGAGGTGCTCGATGACCTGCTCGCCGTGGACATCGAGGTGAAGGGGGCCCAGGTCGCGGGACTGCGGGTCATCGATGGCACCGGCCAGCAACGCTTGCTGACGGTACGCGACCTGGTATTGGCCACGGGCGGTGCCAGCGGCCTGTTTGCGCATGCCACCAGCCCCAGCGCCAGCGTCGGGGATGGCATGGCGATGGCCGTGCGTGCCGGTGCCAGCCTGATGAATCTGGAGTTCCAGCAGTTTCACCCCACCTGTCTGTACGACCCGGCCGGAACGCCGTTCCTGATCTCGGAAGCCGTGCGCGGCGAAGGTGGCCTGTTGAAGCGCCCCGATGGCCATCGCTTCATGCTGGATCACGACCCTCGCCTGGAGCTGGCACCACGCGACGTGGTGGCGCGCGCCATCCTCGCCGAGATGCGCGCTCACGGGCTGGATCACGTCCATCTCGATATCAGTGCGCTGGGATCCGCGGCCATCCATCATCACTTCCCGACCATCCTGGCGCATTGCCGGGAGCGTGGCATCGACATCACCCGAGCCCCGATTCCCGTGGTACCGGCAGCACATTACAGCTGCGGCGGAATCGCCACCGAATTGAATGGCGCGAGTGATCTGGCAGGACTGTGGGCCATCGGCGAAGTGGCCTGTACAGGGCTTCACGGGGCCAATCGCATGGCCAGCAACTCATTGCTGGAATGCCTGGTGCAGGCGCGCGCCTGCGGCGAGGCGCTCACCGAGCGCGAATCGGCGCCCGACACCTGGCCAGTGGCGCAGGCGCTCACAACGAGCATGCTGCCTGAACGAGGACAGCTGCCTCCCCGCCAGCAGGCACTATTGACCCGGCTGAAAGACAGGCATGCACTCTGGCAGCACGTGATGTGCCTGGAGAATCGCGAAGCGGATGAGCGGCTCACGGCGTTGCGGCGCCTGATGAGCCTGCAGGCGGGCATCGAGCGTAGCCAGCAGGGACTGGAAGCGGCACTGGATCAGATGGCGGCCTGGCTGGCCTGTGAGCCCCCTCATTCGTCAGAGCGCGCTCATTCCTCTGAACTCTCCCGGCAAGGCAGGCACTCAGGGGCCAGCGCAGGTGTCACTCACCTGGCCCTGTATCAGGCGCTGACTCTGGCGCCGCTGTTGTTGATCAGCGCTCACCAACGTCATGAATCACGCGGGCTCCACTTCGTGCGCGATTACCCCATGCCGGCACCGCGCGCGCGTGACAGCGTGATTCACCTCAGATGATCATTGGCGGCGATCAGTCGCGATACGGGCCATCAGCGGCTCGATGGCAGGCGGCTGTCGTGGCATGTCGTGGGCGAGAGGTGGCCACAGCAGCCACAGTCGCAGCCGATGCAGCTGGGCTGGAGGTGCGCTGTCTGGCCATAGCCACAGAGTACGTGAGCGCTCACCGGGGCACGTGAGGCGCAGACCCACCAGTCGCGGCGAACACCACAGGCGCGTGACGCCGACTCGCTGCCAGCCACCGGAGTTCGCGTCCGCCCACCACCAGCAAAGGCGCATCTCGGGGTGCCGCCTGCGCGTCTCGTCGAGTGATGCCGGTGAGCGAGGACTTTCCTCTTCGGCTTCGTCGTGCGCCAGTTCGCCCTCCTCACCTGTCTCCGTCTCCGTCTCTGCCTCTGGCATGGCGGCCAGCCCCGAGCGCTCCGCCCCTTCCCCCACGGGCTCCGCCCCGAGCGCCAGCCACCATACCTCCCGATGCCGGTCACGGCGATGCCACCACCACCAGGCTTCCACCCCCTGCAAGACCCCGCCTGTGGTCAGCATGGCCATGACGGCCGAATGGATGTTCAAAGGCGGCATCATGCCCCAGAAAGCACAATGCTCCGCCTCGAAAGGCAGAGCATCATGGGTGCGGCAGGCCCACCAGGCATCCAGGCCGGAAGGTCCTGCCAGGCGAGCGAACAGCCACGTCATCAGCACGAGGCTGCACGCCAGCAGTATCAGGCGCAGAATCGCCTGAGCATGCAGGGCCTGTTCAGAGGCCCTTGAACTGATCGCGTTCGCCATGTTCTGCATTGGCGATCACCATGTCGATCAGGCGCTGATAGTCCTCATTGCCACACGGATCCCGCTTCATCAGCCACACGAAGAGATCCTGATCCTCTTCCGCGAGCAGTTCCACGTAGAGGGCCTTGTCCTGCTCACTCAACGCATCGAAGCGCTGCTCGAGAAAAGGCAACAGCAGCAGATCGAGTTCCCACATGCCGCGGCGGGAGTGCCAGTGAAGGCGCTTGCGAATCATCTCATCCATTGCCCGAACCTCAGTCGTCACATCAATGCCGGCAGTATACCCGAGGGGGAGTCTGGCAGCATCCGTTGACCCTTTGCCACGACAGGAATTGGCAATCCATGTCGTGATGGGCAATGATGTTCGTAGTGCGTTGTTTTCTCAGGATTTGCCCATTATGCTGAGGAGATAACAATCACAAGGATGCGGGGGTCCGTCAGACGACAAGAGGTCATCTGACAGCCGCATCACGATCACCCTTCCCGCAAGGGTGCAGGCATGGAGAGATCCGATGACCAAGTCCGAGCTGATCGAACAGATAGCCATGCGACAGCCTGAGTTGTCGCTCAAGGATGTAGAAGCCGCCGTTCGCATCATCCTCGATGATGTCACTGATGCGCTGGCCCACGGGGGACGCGTGGAGATTCGCGGGTTCGGTAGCTTCTCGCTGCACTACCGTGAGCCGCGTCTGGGACGCAACCCGAAGACCGGAGAGCCCGTCCAGCTGGACGGCAAGTTCGTCCCGCACTTCAAACCGGGCAAGGAACTGCGCGAACAGGTCGATGCCAGCCGCGCGCTCGGCTACTGAGCCCACAAGGCATCGGCCTGGCCTCAGGCCGCACGGCTGACGTCGAGACTCACGGCTTGCCCGGTGATACACTCGCCAGGCGATGATTCACGACTGCATTTCATGACAAGGAAACCGTTATGCGCTGGCTAAAAGGTCTCGTTCTGGCCGTGATCCTGCTGATCGTTCTGCTGGTCGGCATCCTGTTTGCCGTTCACAACCAGCAAACCGTGCCTCTCGACCTCATCTGGCTCGAGCTGCCGGCTGCCTCACTTTCCATGTGGCTGCTGTTTTCACTGGCCATCGGCGTCGTGCTCGGCATGATCGCCATGACCGGCATGTATCTGCGCCTGCGCACGCTGTTGACCCGCGCGCAGCGTCGCAACCAGCAGCAACGCAAGGAACTGGACCAGCTGCGCATCCAGGAGATCAAGGAAGTGGCATAAATGCCTGACCTGATACTGCTGGGACTGCTGATGGCCGCCATTGCCATCGGGTTCTGGCTGGGGCGACGTGATCGTCGCCCCACTACGCAAACTCCCGCCCCTGCCACCTTGTCCCGCGACTATTTCGTTGGCCTCAATCATCTGCTCAACGAGCAGCCTGATCGCGCCATCGAAACCTTCGTACAGGCCTTGGAAGTCAACAGCGACACGGTCGATACCCACATCGCGCTGGGTAACCTGTACCGCAGTCGCGGGGAGGTCGACCGCGCCGTCAAGATCCACCAGAATCTGCTGGCACGCCCGGCCCTCGACAGCGAGCAGGGCGAACGCGTACAGCTGGAACTGGCCCGCGACTTCATGCGCAGCGGTGTCTACGACCGCGCCGAGAAGCTGCTGGAAACCCTCCTCAAGCAGGCCCAGCACGATGACCATCGTCGCGCTGGCCGACGCCTCCTGATCGACCTGCTCGAGCGTGAGCGAGAATGGGAGGCTGCCCTCGAGGTCGCACACCCCATCCTGCGTCAGGAAGGTGGCATCCGACGCGCCGCCGCCCACTGGCACTGCGAACTGGCGGCCCTCGATATCCTGGAAGGCAGTCAGGCGGTGGCTCGCAAGCGCCTCAAGCAGGCACTCTCCACGGATGAGAAGTGTGTGCGCGCCAACTGGATGCTGGCCGAGATCGAATACGAGCATGCCAACTACAAGCAGAGCATTCGCCTGCTGCAGCGCATTCCGCGTCAGGACACCGGTTTCACTCCCATCATTCTCGAACCGCTCGGCAAGGCATTCCACATGCTGGACGACGAAAGCGGACTGGTGCGCTATCTGCAGCAGGAAGTCGAGCGCGGCCCCTATACCACCACGGTGGTCAGTCTCGCCCAGTTGATCGAGCGCCGGGAAGGAGTCGAGGCCGCCGTCAGCTTCGCCAGCGAGCAATTGCATCGTCACCCCAGCCTGCGGGGCGTCGACTATCTGCTCGACCTGTACCTGCTGGATGCCGATGAGCGCGAGACCCAGCGCTTCAGCCTGCTCAAGCGCCATACCCAGCAGCTGATCGAGGCACGCCCTCGCCATCGCTGCCACCGCTGCGGATTCGAGGCCTCGATGCTGCTGTGGCAATGCCCGAAATGTCGCCACTGGGGTACCGTCAAGCCGATCACCGGACTGGAAGGCGAATGAGCCCCCGCATTCCGTGACTCGCTCATCTGGACCAGCCCGTCAGTTCAAGCCCGTCAGACCAAGCACGTCAGACCAAGCACGTCAGACCAAGTGCGCCCGAGCAGGATGCAAGACGCCCCCGCCGCTTTCGCGACGGGGGCGTCTCGTCATTCCAGGGCCTGAAAGCCCTCGACTCTCTGGCTCGTCAGGCGACGCGAGGCCCACGCAGACGCGGTGACAGCGTCTCTCCTGCCCCGCAGGCCAGCACGATGGCCCCCAGGAAATACGGCCAGTCCTCTAGACTCAGGGCCGCCACGCCAAGCGCATCAATGAAGATCGCCACGATGCAGATCGGGCTGACATAGCGAATCATGAACAGCCAGATACGGTAGCCTCCCTCACTCAGATCCAGCTCATCGCGCAACATGCTGCTCTTGAAGACGAAGCCGGCCAGCAGCGCCATGGCAATGCCACCGACCGGCATCATCCAGCGCGAGGTCAGGTAATCCAGCCAGTCGAAGGAGTGCTTGCCGGCCAGGGTCCAGTCCGCGCCCAGATTGAAGGACAGCATCGCGAACATCGCGACCAGCCACAACACGCTTCCGGCTAGCCACGATGCCTTGGTGCGACTCATGTTGCGGTTCTCGCACAGCCAGGCGACGGTGGCCTCGATCATCGAGATCGCGGACGTCAAGGCGGCAATGGAGAGCATGGCGAAGAACAGTACCCCGAACAGCTGACCGAAGGGCATCTGGTTGAAGGCCACCGGCAGGCTCATGAAGATCAGCCCCGGACCGGAGGACGGGTCCATGCCATTGGCGAAGATGATCGGGAAGATCGCGAGTCCCGCCATCAGCGCCACCAGCGTATCGGCGATCGCGACCGTGAAGGTGGTGCGAGCGATGGAGGTGCCTGACGGCAGATAGGAGCCGTAGGTCAGGATGGCGCCGGAGGCCAGCGACAGGGTGAAGAAGGCATGCCCCAGCGCGGCCAGCACGCCCTCACTGCTCAATCGGGAGACATCGAAGTCGAACAGGAAGTGGAAGCCTGCCGAGAAGTTGCCGGAGGTCAGGGCGTAGCCGATCATGATCAACAGCATGATCACCATGCCCGGCATCATCCAGCGCACGCTCTTCTCGACCCCCTCCTGCACGCCACGCCCGACGATCAGCATCGTCACTACCGTCACCAGCGTCGCCCAGCCACCCAGTGCCCAGGGATTGGCGTTGCCAGCCTCGAAGATACCGCCCAGCTCAGCGACGCCATGTCCGGACAGCGACCCGCTGGCCATCTTCCACAGGTAGCTGAAGGACCACCCCGCGACCACGACATAGAACGACAGGATCATGAAGCCGGCCAGCATCGCCATCCAACCGAAGACCTTCCACAACGGGCTGGCCCCCGCTTCCCGGGCCAGGCTGGCGATCGCCTCGATGGGGCTGCCGCGACCACGGCGCCCGAAGGCGATCTCCGCCATCATCACGGGCACGCCAACGGCGAGAATGCAGGCCAGATACACCAGCACGAAGGCGCCTCCGCCATATTCACCGGTGATATAGGGAAACTTCCAGATATTGCCCAGCCCTACCGCGGAACCGGTAGCTGCAAGGATGAAACCCCAGCGACTGATCCAGAGATTCTTGGGTTGCTGTCTTGCCGTCATGGAATACCTTACGAGTTATTGTTGTGAGCCAGTGGTGATCGACGCAACGCCTTGCCGTCTCGGGTGCTCACGCAGACCATTTTACTGATAAGAAGGATGTTCGTCCGCGATTCCTGTGGAAAATCCCCACACGCACCTCGCAAAACGTCTGCGATAGCGCCATTACCAAGCGACGCCATTCACTCTACATCAGCCACTGCTAATTGGTAACATTTGAAACAACCATCAGAGCAGGCGCTTGGCAAGGGAAATCCCTGTCGGGCGAGGATCGGTGCGGAAGCCGACATCGACGAGTCACTGGAGTAAGCTCATCCATGAGCGCACCTGAAAGCGCTAGCGGCAGAGCCTCGGAATTCGCTGAGCTGACAGGTCTCTCGCCCTCTCAAGCAGCGCAGACAAGGAGTCGTCATGCATCGTCAATTCGCGGTGATCGGACTGGGGTATTTCGGCAGTACCGTCGCGCGGGAGCTCAGGCGCCACGACCATGAAGTGCTCGGCGTGGATCTCGATGAGAAACGTCTCAATGCCATGGCGGACCTGCTCAATCAGGCCGTCATTGCCGACCCGACCGATGAGCATGCCCTGCGTGAGCTTGGCCTCGAACAGTTCGACGCCGTGTTGATCGATCTGGCCGACTCGATGGAGCAGAGCCTGATCTGCGCGCTGCTGGCCAAGGAACTCGGTGCCAGGGAACTGTGGGTCAAGGCGACCTCGGATGCGCATCACAAGCTGCTCAGCCGTCTGGGCGTGGATCACATCGTGCACCCGGAGTACGACCTGGGCGTGCGGGTGGCGGAAAGCCTCGCCTATCACGCCATGGTCGACTTCATCCACCTGGGCGATCACCAGTTCGTGGTCGAGCTGGAGGTCAGCGAGCGTCTGTGCAATGACTGCCAACAGCTCGATCAGCTCCCCATCGATGAGGACATCAGCGTGATCGCCTTGCGCAAGGGCGCGACACTCGATCGCAAGCCTTCCGGCAGTACGCAGCTGTCCGCTGGCGATCATCTGGTACTGATCGGCGAACTGAGCGCGCTGCGCAAGCTGGGGGCGCATCTGTGAGGCAGCGCTACCGACGCTATCTTCGCCCCCTGACCCGTGGCCCACGCGGACCCATCATCCACCTCTCGCCTCCGGAGATCCTGCTGGGCGGCTTTCTGGGACTCAGCATGCTGGGGGCCTGCCTGCTGAAACTGCCAGGCATGCATCAGGAGGGCCTCAGCTGGCTGTCGGCACTGTTTACCGCCACCTCGGCGGTGACCGTCACCGGGCTTTCCGTCACCCCGCTCAGCGAGTTCACCTTCGCCGGGCAGGCCGTCGTGCTGGTATTGATCCAGCTGGGCGGCCTCGGTTTCATGACCATCGCCGCCCTGTCACTGGTGATGCTGGGGCAACGACTGCCGATGCATCAGACCAGCCTGCTGCGTGAAGCGCTCAACCGCAGCAGCTCACGCGAGATCGGCCGACTGCTCAGGGTCATCACCGCCTTTGCGGTGACACTTGAACTGGGCGGCGCTCTGCTGCTGGCGCTCGAATGGGTGCCACGCCATGGCTGGGGACGCGGCATGTGGCTGAGCCTCTTCCACTCGGTCTCGGCCTTCAACAATGCCGGCTTCACCCTGTGGCCGGACAGCCTGTTGCGCGAATCCCGCAACCCGCTGGTCGCAAGCGTCATCAGCCTGCTCTTCATGACGGGTGGCATCGGCTTTGCCGTGATCGGCGAACTGCGCGAGCGCAGGCGTGAGCATGGGTGGCGCGTGCTGCTGCACCCCTCACGCTTCTCCGTACAGACACGCCTGGTGCTGGAAGCCACCATCGCACTCAACCTGTTGAGCCTGGTGGTGATACTGGCGCTTGAATGGGGCAACCCCGATACCCTGGCAGGCATGCGTGAACATGGCGAACGCTTCATCTCGGCAGCCTTCATGGCAGTGACGCCCCGTACCGCCGGCTTCAGCATGTTCGATACCTCCGCGATGACACAGGCCTCGACCCTCTGGACCATGGCGATGATGTTCATCGGTGGCGGGAGTGGCTCGACGGCCAGTGGCATCAAGATCACCACCTTCGTGGTGCTGCTGCTGACCACTCGCGCCTTCCTGCGCCAGAGACACTCACCGACCCTGCATGGCCGCCGTATCGGAGACGAGACTGTCTTCAAGGCCATCGCCGTGGCCTTGGCCGGCATGCTGTTGATCTTCAGCATGCTGTTCGGGCTGACCATCACCGACCCCGACCACGACTTCCGGTCGTTGGCCTTCGAGACGGTCTCGGCGTTCGGCACCGTGGGACTGAGCCTGGGGGTGACGCCGGAGCTTTCCGCTCCCGGACAGTGGTTGATCATCATCACCATGTTGCTGGGGCGCACCGGCCCACTGGCACTGGGTTACCTGCTGGCGACCCGCAGCCGTCCCGGCGTCAGCTATGCACGCACCGAACTCTCCATCGGCTAGGCAGCACGACTTGCCTGACGCACTTTCACTCCCCCTGAACGACGAAAGCCCCGATGCAGGGCATCGGGGCTTTTCACTCGAACGACAGGAGCGGCGAAGCTGTCAATGGCTCAACGGCAACGGCTTCGACCAGCGACCTCAGTGATCATCGTCATCATGATGATCATCGTGGTCGTCATGCTCCTCAAGGCGCTGATGGGTATGGCCTTCGCCATCGTACTCATCCACCCGAGCCTTGAGTTTCTGGCCAGGACGGAAGGTCACCACGCGACGCGCGGAGATCGGAATCTCCTCGCCTGTCTTGGGATTGCGCCCCGGACGCTCGCGTTTGTCACGCAGATCGAAGTTGCCGAAACCGGACAGCTTCACCTGTTCGTTCTCACGCAGGCAGCCACGAATCTCATCGAAGAAGACTTCGACCATCGACTTGGCTTCGCGCTTGGACATGCCAAGCTCTGCATGGAGATGCTCGGCGAGTTCCGCCTTGGTCAACGCTCCCATGTCCGCTCCCTCGTTCAAGTGGCGACTCATGCTCTCAGCGCCGCCCCGAAACGTGTGTGGCCATCGGCGACGATCGCATCGACTAACTGATTGATTTCCTCATCATTCAGCGTGCGCGAAGGATGCTGCCAGGTCAAGCCCAGAGCGAGCGACTTGTGACCATCGGCTACCCCCTGGCCCTGATAGACGTCAAACAGGCGCAGATCCGTCAGCCATTCCCCGGCTTGCGAGCGGATGGCGTCGAGCAGCGACTGCACGTGCACGCCCTCTTCGACCACGAAGGCCAGGTCACGACGCACTTCCGGATACCTGGAGAGCGGTGCGAAGCGCGGCAGACGGCCCGCACAGGCAGCGGCCAGCGTGATCTCGAACACGAACACCTCGACCTTCAGGCCGAGTTCGGCACGCGCCGCCGGGTGCAAAGCCCCCATCCAGCCTGCCGGCTCGCCGTTGTAGAACAGCTGAGCGGACTGACCCGGATGAAGCGCCGGATGCTCGGCAGCCTCGAAACGCCAGGCATCCAGGTTGCCGCCCAGTGCCAGCAGTGCCTCGACATCGCCCTTGAGATCGAAGAAGTCGACCTTGTCACGACCGCCATTCCAGCCTTCCGGCAGACGTGCGCCTGTGATCAGGCCACCGATCATCGGTGTCTGCTCGAGGGAGTCCAGCTCACCACGGAACACAAGCCCGGTCTCGAACAGGCGCACGCGCGACTGCTGACGATTGAGGTTGTGACTCAGTGCCTTGACCAGCCCCGGCAGCAGCGAGCTGCGCATCACGGCCATGTCGCTGGAAATCGGGTTGGCCAGTGCCGGCGCGACTCCGTGCGGGTCCAGCGTCTTCTGCAGCTCAGGCGCCACGAAGCTGTAGCTGATCGCTTCCTGATAGCCCCGCGCCACCAGCTGACGACGCAGGCTGGTCAGCGGCTGGGTGGTCTCATTGGCCACGGCCGGTGCCAGGCGCGCGTTCGGGCGGCTGACCGGCAGATTGTTGTAGCCATGGATGCGCGCCAGCTCCTCGATCAGGTCAGCCTCGATACTGACATCGAAACGCCAGCTCGGCACCGTCACCTGCCACTGGCTCTCGCCATCGGCCACGACCTGCATGCCCAGACGCTCGAGTATCTCGACGATCTCGGCATCCGGCAATGCCATGCCCAGCGTGCGCTCGACACTGGCGCCGCTCAGGCTGACGACGGCGGCCTTGGGCAGCGCTGCGTCGCTTGCGACCTCGATGATCGGGCCCGGCTTGCCGCCGGTGATCTCGAGCAGCAGAGCCGTCGCCCGCTCGATGGCATCACGCTGCAGCTGCGCGTCCACACCCCGCTCGAAACGATGCGAGCTGTCGGTGTGCAGGCCATAGCTGCGCGCCTTGCCAGCCACGCTCAACGGCGCGAAGAAGGCCGACTCGAAGAAGATGTCGTGCGTCTCGCCGTTCACGCCACTGCCTTCGCCGCCCATCACGCCAGCGATGGCCAGCGGGCCCTTCTCGTCGGCGATGACCAGGGTGTCGTCACGTAGCGCGACTTCCTGACCGTCGAGCAGCGTCAGCGGCTCTTCAGCGGCCGCCATGCGCACCTCGATGCCACCGTTCAGGCGCGCCAGATCGAAGGCGTGCATCGGCTGACCGAGCTCCAGCAGCACGTAGTTGGTGACGTCGACGACGGGGTCGATGCTGCGGATACCACTGCGGCGCAGACGCTCCTCGAGCCATAGCGGGGTGGTCGCGGCGACATTGACGTCGCGCACCACACGCCCCAGATAGCGCGGGCAGGCCTGCGGCGCACTGACGGTGACCGGGAAGGTGTCGTCGATCTGGGCCGCGACCGGCTCGATGCTCGGTGCCGTGACGGCAAGACGATTGAGCACACCGACTTCGCGTGCCAGGCCCTTGACGCTCAGGCAGTCACCGCGGTTCGGAGTCAGATCGACCTCGATGGCGCTGTCGTCGAGGTTCAGGAAGTCACGGGCATCACGGCCCACCGGCGCATCCGCGGCCAGCACCATGATGCCGTCGGAGGCTTCCGCCTCCAGACCCAGCTCGGAGGCACCGCAGATCATGCCGCGGGATTCGACACCGCGCAGCTTGGCCTTGCGAATCTTGAAGTCACCCGGAAGCTTCGCGCCGACCTGGGCGAAGAGCACCTTCTGACCGGCGGCAACGTTCGGCGCGCCGCACACGACCTGCACCAGCTCACCACTGCCATCATCCACCTGACAGACGTTGAGGCGATCAGCCTCAGGATGCGGTTGCTTGTCCTTGACCTCGGCCACGACAACACCGGTGAACTCACCGGCGACGGGCTCGATACCATCGACTTCCAGGCCGGCCATGGTGACCTGATCGGCCAGCTGCTGGGTGTTCAGTTTCGGCGACACCCACTCACGCAGCCACTGTTCGGAAAATTTCATCTTGCTGTCCTGTTCCGTAAGTTCACGCCCTCACGGCGCGATACGTGAATGAGTGCCTAGCTGAACTGGCGAAGGAAACGCAGGTCATTCTCGAAGAACAACCGCAGGTCATTGACGCCATAACGCAGCATCGCCAGACGCTCCACGCCCATGCCGAAGGCGAAGCCGCGGAAGCGTTCGCTATCGATACCGGAGTGACGGAAGACTTCCGGATGCACCATGCCGCAGCCCATCACCTCGAGCCAGCCGGTGTGGGAGCAGACACGACAGCCGTCACCGGCACACATCACGCACTGGATGTCGACTTCGGCAGACGGCTCGGTGAACGGGAAGTAGGACGGACGGAAACGGACTTCCAGATCATCGCGCTCGAAGAAGGCATGCAGGAACTCTTCGACGGTGCCCTTGAGGTCAGCGAAGCTGACGTTCTCATCTACCAGCAGACCCTCGACCTGATGGAACATCGGGGTATGGGTCAGGTCAGAGTCGCAGCGATAGACACGACCCGGGCAGACGATGCGCAGCGGCGGTTCACTGGCCTTCATGCTGCGCACCTGCACCGGCGAGGTATGCGTACGCAGCAGACGCGTGGCGTCGAAGTAGAACGTATCGTGCATCGCACGTGCCGGGTGATGCGACGGGATGTTCAGCGCTTCGAAGTTGTGGTGGTCATCTTCGATCTCCGGGCCTTCGGCAACCCCGTAGCCGATGTGCGCGAAGAAGCTCTCGATGCGCTCAAGCGTGCGCGTCACCGGGTGCAGGCCACCCACTGGTTCGCCGCGTCCCGGCAAGGTGACGTCGACGCGTTCAGCAGCCAGTCGTGCATTGAGCGCTGCCGTTTCCAGCGCGGTACGACGCGCTTCCAGCTCGCCGTTCAGCAGCTGCTTGGCTTCGTTGATGGTCTCACCGGCCTTGGGACGCTCTTCGGGGGACAGTTTGCCCAACCCCTTGAGCAGCGCGGTGATCTCGCCCTTCTTGCCCAGAAAGCGTACCCGCACCTCATCGAGGGTCTGGACGTCTCCGGCCGCCTGGATCGCGGTGCGTGCTTCGTCCACCAGGGTGGAAAGATGTTCCATCCGTTCAGCTCCGATCGCTTGAGTCATCGACGTGGTAGAGCCCACGTCAATGGAAGTCGCGCCGACCCGAAGATCGGCAGGGAGAACGCTCCGCCTGCGGTGAGTCACACAGACGGTCGCGCCCTTGCCAGAGTCCGGCCCGATCCGCGGCCAGCCTCATTCATGTTCGCGCTGGCACCTCTCCCGAAATCCGAGGGAGACACCAAACAAAAACAGGGGAAGAGCGGCTGCTCTTCCCCTGTGACGTAACACGTCATCTCGATGCCACCTGAGCTGTCCAATGCAAGCATTCGACAGTCGCGCCTCGACTCACCACTCGCGTGGCTGGCCGGTGCCGGGCGACATCTGATCCGGTCACTTACTGAGCAGCCTTGGCCTTCTCGACGATGGCAGCAAAGGCAGCTTTTTCGTGAACCGCGATATCGGCGAGGACCTTGCGGTCGATCTCGATATTGGCCTTCTTCAGGCCAGCGATGAAGCGGCTGTAAGACATGCCATTGATGCGGGCCGCAGCGTTGATACGCGCGATCCACAGGGCACGGAACTGACGCTTGCGGACACGACGGTCACGGTAAGCGTACTGGCCGGCCTTGATGACAGCCTGCTTGGCTACGCGGAAGACGCGTGAACGCGCTCCGTAGTAACCCTTGGCCTGCTTCATGATCTTCTTGTGACGGCGACGTGCGACGACGCCACGCTTGACGCGGGACATAGCGTACTCCTGATATTAAGAAAGTTGGACCGAGGTAAGGACGGCTTACAGGTTCGGCAGCATGCGCTGGATCAGCGCCTTGTCTGCAGCGTGAACCTGCTTCATGCCACGCAGCTGACGCTTACGCTTGGTCGACTTCTTGGTCAGGATGTGGCTACGGAAGGACTGCTTGTGCTTGAAGCCGTTGGCAGTCTTCTTGAAGCGCTTGGCAGCGCCGCGGTTAGTCTTGATCTTCGGCATGAGTATTAACTCCGCTCGGTTTCTTGAGAAAATCCAAGGCCGACAAAAAGAGCCACGCCCGCAAGCGTGACCCTGATGTGTCCGTTCTACTGCCTGTGGATCACTTCTTTTTCGGCGCGAGAATCATGATCATCTGACGGCCTTCCATCTTCGGGAAGGACTCGACGGTCACGAGTTCACCGAGGTCGCCGGCGATACGTTCCATCAGCTTGCGGCCGATGTCCTGATGCGCCATTTCACGACCACGGAAGCGCAAGGTAACCTTGCCCTTGTCTCCGCCTTCGATGAAGCGAGTCAGGTTACGCAGCTTGACCTGATAATCGCCTTCATCGGTACCAGGACGGAATTTGACTTCCTTGACCTGGATTTGCTTCTGCTTCTTCTTCTGAAGATTCTTCTGTTTCTTCTCATCGAAAAGAAACTTGCCGTAATCCATGATCTTGCAGACGATGGGATCGGCATTGGAAATCTGGACGAGGTCGAGCCCTGCCTCTTCGGCCTTGGTGAGCGCTTCTTTCGTCGGCACTACGCCGACCTGCTCTCCATCTGCGTCGATGAGGCGGACTTCGTCCGCACGAATACGGTCATTGATGGGAGCCCGCTTTTCCTGGGGGCGTCCGCGCTGATTATTCCGCTTGATCGTTGCGTCTCCGTTTGGCTGAAATTCGTTACTGTCAGACCTGTTCTTCCTTCAGGCGTTCCATGAATTCTGAAACTTTCATGGTGCCGAGGTCTTCACCGGAACGGGTTCTGACAGCTACTGCATCAGCTTCCACTTCCTTGTCGCCGACGACGATGAGGTAAGGAACCTTCTGCAGAGTATGCTCACGGATTTTAAAGCCGATCTTCTCGTTCCTCAAGTCTGCTTTGACACGGATGTCATGTTTCTCGAGGCGAGAGACCAGATCCTTGGCATATTCTGCCTGGGAATCCGTGATGTTCATCACGACAATCTGCTCCGGGGCGAGCCAGAAAGGCATCGCGCCAGCGTGGTGCTCGATCAGTATGCCGAGGAAGCGCTCGAAGGAGCCGAGAATCGCACGGTGCAACATGACCGGAGTGCGACGCTCACCGCTTTCATCGACGAACTGGGCACTGAGACGCTCAGGCAGATTGAAGTCGAGCTGTAGCGTACCACATTGCCAGACACGATTCAGGCAATCTCGCAGGGAGAATTCAATCTTTGGTCCATAGAAGGCGCCTTCGCCCGGCTGAAGCTCCCACGGCAGGCCCGTCGCATCCAGTGCCGCCTGCAGGCCAGCCTCGGCCTTGTCCCAGGCTTCCGGCTCACCGATGAACGACTCGGGGCGTGTCGAGAGCTTGAGCTCGACATCCTCGAAGCCGAACTGACGATAGACTTCCAGCGTCAGTCGGATGAAGTCTTCCGCCTCGGACTGCACCTGATCATCGGTACAGAAGATGTGAGCATCGTCCTGAGTGAAACCACGCACACGCATCAGGCCGTGCAGAGAGCCTGAAGGCTCGTTGCGATGACAGGAGCCGAACTCGGCCAGACGCAGCGGCAGGTCGCGGTAGCTCTTGAGCCCCTGATTGAAGACCTGGACGTGGCACGGGCAGTTCATCGGCTTGACGGCGTACTCGCGCTTCTCGGACTCGGTGGTGAACATCAGCTCGTTGTAATGCCCCCAGTGCCCGGACTTCTTCCAGAGCGAAAGATCGACGACCTGAGGGGTCTTGATCTCCTGGTAGCCGTTGGCTCGCTGGATCCGGCGCATGTACTGCTCGAGCACCTGATACATGGTCCAGCCATTCGGGTGCCAGAACACCATGCCCGGTGCCTCTTCCTGCATGTGGAAGAGATCCAGCTTCTTGGCCAGCTTGCGGTGGTCGCGCTTCTCGGCTTCCTCGAGACGCTTGAGGTAGGCCTTGAGCTGCTTCTTGTCCGGCCAGGCGGTGCCATAGATACGCGTCAGCATCGGCTTGGTGGAATCACCACGCCAGTAGGCACCTGCCAGCTTGAGCAGCTGGAAGTGCTTCAGGTGACGCGTGTTCGGCACGTGCGGGCCACGGCACATGTCGGTGTATTCTTCATGGTGATACAGGCGGATGGTATCGCCCTCACCGATGCCTTCGATGATTTCCTGCTTGTACGGCTCTTCACGCTTCTCGAAAGCGGCCATGGCCTCGTCACGCGAGACGTACTCGCGGACCACGTCGTACTCGCTGTCGATCAGCTGCTTCATGCGCTTCTCGATGGACTCGAGGTCTTCCGGCGTCACGGAGCGACCGAAATCGATGTCGTAATAGAAACCGTCATCGATGACCGGACCGATGGCCATCTTGGCATCCGGATAGAGCTGCTTGACGGCATGACCGATCAAGTGGGCGCAGGAGTGACGGATCACGTCCAGGCCTTCGGCATCACGGGCCGTGAGAATGGCGACGTCAGCATCTTCGGTGATCATGTCGGCGGCATCGACTTCGACGCCGTTGATCTTGCCGGCGACACACGCCTTGGCAAGGCCGGGACCGATGGATTCGGCCAGCTGCATCACGGAAATCGGAGTATCGAAGGTACGCTGGCTGCCGTCAGGCAGGGTAACGATAGGCATGAAGGAATCCTTGCATTCAGTGGTGGCCCTTACCAAGGGTCACGTGAAGCGAATTTAGCCGAGCGCCTGGGGCGTCGGCTCGATGGGGTGGTACGGATCATGGACGGAACGGTTGCCGTCCCCGGCCTACGATGCCAGGGGAAGCTGCCGTGATGGCGCAGAGCGCTGACGCGCCGGCCACACATCACGGACGCACGGACCGATGGCCCATGATCGAGACAAGACCTTAGCAGCCCACTCAAATAGCGTAAAGACACACCCATGAGCAGGTACATGAACCTGAAGGGGGAAACGCAGACGGGGCGCCCGAAGGCGCCCCGTCTGATTCAGCTTACCGCGATGGGCTTACTTGACTTCAGCAAGCTCGACGCGACGGTTTTCAGCACGACCTGCAGCGGTGTCGTTGCTGGCAACCGGCTGCTCTTCACCGTAACCCATGGTTTCCATGCGGTTGGAACCGACACCTTCAGAGGCCAGGTACGCCTTGACGGAGTCAGCACGCTTCTGGGAGAGCTGCTTGTTGTAGGAGTCAGAACCCACGGAATCAGTGTGACCTTCGATACGGACACGAACGTTCTCGTTGGACACCAGCTTGGCAGCCACACCGTTCAGCACTTGCTCAGCGCCGGAGGTCAGCTTGGCGGAGTCGAACTCGAAGTTCACGTCGCGCAGCACGAGGTCAGCGACACAGCCCAGGGCGTTGACCTTGGCACCTGCCGGAGTGTTCGGGCACTGGTCCTGGTAGTCCGGCACGCCGTCACCATCGGAATCCAGCGGGCAGCCTTTCGCGTCAACAGTGACGCCGGCCGGGGTACCCGGGCACTGGTCCTTGTAGTCAGCAACGCCGTCACCGTCGGTGTCCAGCGGGCAGCCTTTCGCATCGACTGCGACGCCTGCCGGAGTACCCGGGCATTCGTCACGATCGTTCGGCACGCCATCGCCGTCGTCGTCCATGGACTTCGGAGCGTCGTCAGCACACAGCAGTGCACCGGCAGTCGCGCCGCCCACGGCACCCAGAGAAGCGCCAGTGTCTTCGTCGCTGTCGCCAGAGACGCCGTAACCAATCCCCCCACCGATCAGGCCACCGGCCAGACCGCAGACGAACGGCTGGCTGTACCACGGCTTCTCAGCGGATGAGGACTGGGAAGCAGAGCTTGCACAGCCAGACAGGCCAACAACCAATGCAGACCCCAGAACCAGGCCAGTCGTAGATCTTTTCATGTAAGACTCCTTCTTTACACAGCGCTATTTGTAACGGGGTGTTACGCAGCGGCTCCGAGTATAAGAGCCGAACTCGTTACGGTGAAAGGAATTTTATATACCTCATCCCTTTAGAAGAAAGCACATCTGAGTGCGTCCTTCCAGCTCTGATCGGGTCTGTTTCCCTTGAAAACGGTACCGATCCTCATGCATACGTTGAAGGAAAACAGTGTTTTTTGCAACGTCGAAAAACTTTGACACTACCTGTATCATTTAAGAGACGCTGTAAAAGTCACGATTCATGCACCATTCAGGTGGTGACGAACCAGTCCCTCGAAGAGCGCGACACCCGGCATGATCAGGTCATCCGGGAAATCATAGCGGGGATGATGGAGTCCCGGGAGCGCTTCACCGGCCCCCAGCGTGAACATGGCGGCATGGCATTCTCGCCCCAGCACTCCGAAATCTTCCGACCAGCGATGTGCCTGATCCAGCTCATGACAGGGCTGCCCCACCTGCGCCGCCACGCGACGAATCACCGCGTTCGCCTCAGCTGAATTCCAGGTCGCCTCAAAGGCATCGCACCAGTCCACCTCGATGCCGAGATGGTCCTCTTCCGCCTCACTGCGGGCCAATGAGACCGCCGCCTCGGCGAGGGCCTTCATCATGTCGTTGCTTTCCGTGCGCAGGGTCGCCATCACCTCGGCATCCCCCGGCGCGGTGCCGAAGGCGACCTCCCCCAGCCGCGCGTGCACCAGGGTGACCATGGCAAGCCCCGTCTCGTCCGCGAACTGCAGCGGCAGACGAGAGAGCCCCTGCATGATGCGACACATGGCCATGGCGGGACTGCGCCCATTCTCGGGATGGGCTGCGTGGGCGCACAGTCCGGAAAGCCGCACGATCATGCCCCGCGAGGCACAGGTGAAGGCGTCATCACGGACGCTGACCTCTCCCAGCGGCCGCCCCGGCAGATTGTGGCAGGCATAGAGGAAATCCGGCTTGATGGTCTCGAAGGCCTTGGTGCGTACCACCGCACGCGCGCCCTCTCCCGTCTCCTCGGCGGGCTGGAACAGCAATACCACCTCGCCTCTGGCTACCGGGCGCCTGGCCAGACGCTGTGCCACTCCCAGCAGCCACGCCATGTGCCCATCGTGACCACAGAGATGGCCGACATGCTGGTGACAGGATGACCAGTCTCCCCGTGGCACCTCATCGATGGGCAACGCATCGAGCTCACAGCGCAACATGACCCGAGGGCCGGGCGCGGCGCCGCGGAAGATGGCCGCCAGACCATGCCCTCCCAATCCCGTGACCACCTCGGCGCCTGCCTCTTCCATCCAGCCGGCGATCAGGGCCGAGGTAGCTTCCTCCTGCCCGGACAGCTCCGGTGCCCGATGCAGCGCATGGCGCAGCTCGATCAGTTCAGTTCCCAGCAGCGGGAGCGTATTGTTCATGCCAGCCTCTCAATGGCCTGATACCACCCGAATTCACACGATGCCTTGCGGCTCGTGACCCGCGGGTCCGAAGCGAATGCTCTCCCCGCCCGTGCGCAGCACCCGATGCCGCTATAGCGCCTGACCCAGATCCGTCGGTGCCACGGGCCGTTCACGTCTCAGGTACTCGCGATACCACACCGGCATGCTTTCCAGCACGCATTGCGCTGCCTGCTGAAGAGGCTTGGCCATCTCTTCCTCGACGGCGATGCGCTCCTTGTCCTCTGCCAGCCGCTCACGCGGGCTCAGTGCCTTGCGTGCCGAGTGGGTATGCAGGTGGGACACTCGCCCGTGCAGGGTGCCAAAGGCCCCTAGGACGTCATCCTCTGCCAGCGAGGTATCCAGTATCTCGATCAACACCTTGCAGCGCAGCCCCCCTTCCACGAGGTCCACCTGGCCGGCCTGCATGGCACGGGCAATCGCTTCAAGACTCTCCAGGCAATTGGCGCGTGCACGCGTCAACTCCTCTGCACGCAACGCCTCGCGCTTCCTCACCTCACGGCGCAACTTGAGCGCATACGCCGTCAGACCGGCGATGATGATGAGTGCAATGACGATCAGAATGATGCTGGTACTCAGGGACATGCGATTCTCCTGCCGAAATCAAGTGACGAGTATAGGGACTGCGGACGGGACACCCAAGGCGGCGCGATGCCCCAGGGACCCCCGTGCAATGCCTGACAGAAAAAAAGCCCCGTATCCAGCGGGATACAGGGCTTTCTGATCAGCAGGTGATTCGCTCAGCGTCCCGCCATCAATGCCTCGAAACTGGCCTTGAGCTTGAGGTTCTGGGCCTGATGGGAGTAGCCCGTGGCAAGTGCGGCCAGGGTTCTGCTCAGCGCATCGGAGTCGCTTTCCAGCAGATGGGTACAGCGCTCGGCCCACTGCGTCGGGCTAGATTGCGCGGCCATCACCAGCGAGGGGTGATCGTCGAGCAACTCGGCCGAGCCGACACGCGCATTGAGCAGTACCGGCGTACCACAGGCCATGGCTTCCAGCGCGACACGTCCGAATTCCTCGATATGTGCCGGCAGAACGAACAGGTCCAGCGCGCCATAGAGCGTTTCGACCTCGGCGATGGTCGAACGCCAGATCATGCGCTCAGCCACACCGGCCACCTGTGCCTGCTGCTGGTAGGGCGCGGCATCATCCTTGCCCACCACCAGAAAGCGATAGCGTCCGGGGCTGGCCTGCTCCATCAGCGCGGCCATGGCGACGAATCCGGCCACATTGCGCTTGGTGAAGTTCCCTGAGGTCACCAGCCCGATCAACTGCTCTTCCCCACTGACGCCAAGCGCCTCACGCTGGGCTTCACGGCCGGCACGTGCACGCTCGGGCGTGAACTGCACCGGGTCATAGCCCGGGTAGCTGATCTCGATCTTGTCCGGCGAGATCGCGTAGCGCTCGACGAGATCATCGCCCATCATGCGCGAATTGACCGCCACCTGACGGAACTTGCCACCGTTGAGCACGTGATCATGGATCGCGGCCACTTCATGATTCTCAGGCAGATCACGGCCATGGATGCACTGTGACGCCAGATGCACGCAGTTGTGCAGATAGACGGTATCCGGGCTCTCGCAATCCCCATGGCTGACCAGCAGGTCCGGCGTGTGGCGACGGGCCCATGCCTGAACCCGACGATTGAACCAGAAGCGCCGATAGGCCCCCTTGAACGGCCAGCGCCACAGACGCACCAGCTCCGCGCCATGCTCCCGCGCCAGCTCAGGCTTGCCACGTTCGGCGAGAATCACCACGCGATACCCCAGCGCGGTCAGGGCGTCCGCCTGCTCGAAGGCGTTGCGACTGGCACCGGTGCTCTTCTCGACCTGACGAATGGCAATCGCGGCCAGCTTTTCTGACCTAGCGAGACCCGCGCTCACGAGGCCTCCGGGGCTTGATGCATGGAATCACCACGGCCGACCGCGTAATACATCAGGCCGGCAGACTTCATGGCGGATGGCTCGA
>NZ_JAPNXT010000011.1:0-119124 GCF_030397495.1 Cobetia sp. 14N.309.X.WAT.E.A4 | reverse complement strand
AACCCCTGTTACCGCCGTGAAAGGGCGGTGTCCTGGACCACTAGACGAATGGGACACACTGGAGCGGGAAACGAGATTCGAACTCGCGACCCCAACCTTGGCAAGGTTGTGCTCTACCACTGAGCTATTCCCGCACTCCGATCTCTACGCTGCAAGAAGTGGCGTCCCATAGGGGGTTCGAACCCCTGTTACCGCCGTGAAAGGGCGGTGTCCTGGACCACTAGACGAATGGGACGTAACGTTCTTGCCTCGTCGAGGTGGCGCGTATATTACAAAGCCCCCTCCCCTTCGTCAACCCCCTGCTTCAACAGGATTTTTCCGGCGTTGGCCAAGTGCATCCACCACGTGCTTGTGGTCACGCCCTGACGCCCGCATTCTTGGGGTATGTACCGGGTGTCGAGTGAAGACCGGTAGCCATTGTTTCGGATTGCCGCTCACGGGAACTTGCTTGCAGGTTCGCGCGGGCGTCGATTCGAGAAACGCATAGAGAGAAGAGACCATGAGCGAGCAAGACAAGCCGACCCAGGACAAGTTGATCCGCAGTGAAGAGGAATGGCGCAAGCGTCTGACGCCGGAGCAGTATCGCGTCGCACGTGAAGCCGGTACCGAACGCCCCTTCAGTGGCGATCACGAGGTCAGCCCGACACCGGGCACCTATCACTGCATCGCCTGCGACGCGAAGCTGTTCGACAACGACACCAAGTTCGACGCCGGCTGTGGCTGGCCGAGCTTTGATCGGCCCTATGCGGATGCCGCCGTCGAAGAGCATTTCGACACCAGTCATGGCATGCGACGTGTCGAAGTGCGCTGTCGTCGTTGCGAATCCCATCTGGGACACGTCTTTCCCGACGGCCCTACCGAGACAGGGCAGCGCTATTGCATCAACTCGGTGTCGCTGCGCTTCAAGCCGGTGCGCAGCTGAGACGCCAGAGCGCGAGAAGACGATGCCAGCGTTTCTCCATGGCCGAGCGGCCTCTGGTAGAATGCGCCGCCATACGCGTCCCCTCTCCTTGCTGCCTGTCATCTATCGCCACCTCCATTGGTGAGCGACTCCTGACAGGCGGGCGAGGAGGCAGGACAAGAGGTGACAGGACAACCGTCATACCCCTGACGGCAGGAGAAGCAACATGCTGGGCTGGTACCCGGGACACATGCACAAGGCGCGTCGTCAGATAAAGGACGCGCTGCCCGAGATCGACGTGGTCATCGAAGTCCTCGATGCCCGCCTCCCCTACTCCAGCACCAATCCGGTGCTGTCCGAGCTGACCCGCCACAAGCCGGTCCTCAAGCTGCTGTCACGTGCAGACCTGGCGGACCCGGCACGCACGCGTGAATGGGTCGAGTATTTCGATGCCCTGCCCGATACCCGTGCACTGGCGATCACCACGCTTGAGGCGCGTGACCTCAAGCAGATCCCGCGGCTGTGTCGCGAGATGGCCGGTCATATCCGTGTCGATCGTGATGCGCGCGTGATGGTGATGGGCATCCCCAACGTCGGAAAGTCGACGCTGATCAATGGTCTGGCGGGTCGCAAGATCGCCAAGACCGGCAACGAGCCCGCCGTCACCAAGCGTCAGCAGAAGATTCGCATCGATGGCGGCATCGCCCTGATCGACACCCCCGGGGTGATGTGGCCGAAGATCGAGGATCAGGCCAGCGCCTACCGTCTGGCCGGCAGCGGCGCGATTCGGGATACCGCCATCGACTACACCGATGTGGCGGTGGTCGTGGCGGCGGAGCTGGCCAGGCGCTATCCCGATGAGCTGATCGCTCGCTACAAGCTCAAGTCACTGCCGGCCTACAGTGCCAACCCTGACGCCGAGCGAGTCGAGAGTGATGGCCCGCGCAAGGTCGATCTGATGGCGCTCTCGGGCTTCAACGGGGTCGCGATTCTGGAAGAGATCGCCAGCAAGCGTGGCGGCCTGCGCGCCGGTGGCATCATCGATCTACATCGCGGTGCCGAGGTGCTGCTGCACGAACTGCGCGATGGCAAGCTCGGACGTCTGACGCTGGAAACGCCGGCGGACATTCCCGCCGAGCCGGTGCCGGAAGCCAGTGGCGAGACGCAAGATGGCGCACGGATGAGCGAACCGCCTGAGTCCGCGAGCGAATAACGCTACCAGAACAGTGAGATAACGACGGTCGAATTCAGATCTCATTCGCGGACCATGCCTGCAAGCCAGTTGAAAATCCTGCCAGATAACCTCTGGCGGGATTTTTTTTTGCCTGAACATTTCAAACCGCAAATTTAACCACGCTATTGGCCCTTGGCCGTGGCGCGGCAGGCAGGCGGCGCGATATGCTGGACACTCGCCCCTACACCTTACGTGACGGAGATCTACGGAAAGCACCATGGATACCGAGCAAAGAAAGCCCCGCGAAATTCGCAAGTCACACAAGCTGGACAACGTCTGCTACGACATTCGCGGGCCGGTTCTCGAACACGCCAAGCGTCTCGAGGACGAAGGTCATCGCATTCTCAAGCTCAATATCGGCAACCCGGCGCCCTTCGGCTTCGAGGCACCGGAAGAGATCCTGCAGGACGTGATGCGCAATCTGCCGACCGCGCAGGGCTACTGTGACTCCAAGGGGCTTTACTCGGCGCGCAAGGCGATCATGCAGGAGTGTCAGCGCAAGGACATCCAGGGTGTCGGCATCGAGGACATCTACATCGGCAACGGTGTCTCGGAGCTGATCGTGCTGGCCATGCAGGCCCTGCTCGACGATGGTGACGAGCTGCTGGTACCGGCACCGGATTATCCCCTGTGGACCGCTGCCGCCAATCTGGCCGGCGGTCGTGCCGTGCACTATCTGTGTGACGAGGCGCAGGACTGGGCCCCCTCCATCGAGGACATCCGCGCCAAGGTGACCAGCCACACCAAGGGCATCGTGCTGATCAACCCGAACAACCCGACCGGCGCGGTCTACCCGCCAGCCGTCGTGAAGGACATCCTGCAGGTCGCACGGGAATACGGTCTGGTGGTGTTCTCGGATGAGATCTACGACAAGATCCTCTATGACGATACCGAGCACGTCTCCACCGGTGCGTTGGCCGACGATCTGCTGGTCGTGACCATGAATGGCCTGTCCAAGAGCTATCGCTGCGCGGGCTTCCGCTCGGGCTGGATGATTCTCTCCGGTGACAAGCGCCCGGCGGCCGACTTCATCTCCGGTCTCGACATGCTGGCCAGCATGCGCCTGTGCGCCAATGTCCCGGCCCAGCACGCCATCCAGACCGCACTCGGCGGCTATCAGTCCATCAATGACCTGGTCCTGCCGGGTGGCCGTCTGCTGGCCCAGCGTGATGCGGCCTGGAAGAAGCTCAACGAGATCCCCGGCGTCAGCTGCGTGAAGCCCAAGGGCGCGCTCTACATGTTCCCGCGTCTCGACCCGGAGATGTATCCCTTCGAGGACGACCAGCAGATGGTGCTGGAGCTGTTGCTGGAAGAGAAGATGCTGCTGGTGCAGGGCACCGCCTTCAACTGGCCGAATCCGGATCACCTGCGCATCGTCACCCTGCCCTACGCCGACCAGCTGGAAGAGGCCATCGAGCGTCTCGGTCGTTTCCTGGCGCGCCGCCGCAAGGGCTGAGACACCTCTCTCCTGCGGCAGGCTCCCGCAGCACTGAGCCTCGAGACGGCCTGACGCCACGGTGTCGATACCTGCCTCACGAAAGGTCTACGCACACCGGCACGGTGGTGATACCTTCCTGTTACGCGCCGCCTGTCCGCTATGTCGCAGTGATTCATCTCACTGTCAGCATGGCGGGCAGATAATTGCGCCTTACCGATAGATTGGCTTTGGAGACCTGACCCCATGATGCGGATAGCCCTCTTTCTGATCACCAACCTGGCGGTGGTGCTGCTGGCCAGTGTCACGCTGCGCCTGCTGGGCTTCGATGGCTACATGGAAGCCAACGGCATCAATTACACCGCCCTGTTGATCTTCTGCTTCATCATCGGCATGGCCGGCTCGGTGATTTCCCTGTTCCTGTCCAAGATGATGGCCAAGTCCTCGACGGGCACCGTGATCATCGAACAGCCACAGAACGATACCGAACGCTGGCTGCTGACGACCGTCGAGGAACTGTCTCGCGACGCCGGTATCAAGATGCCGGAAGTCGGCATCTTCCCGGCGCAGCAATCCAATGCCTTCGCCACCGGCTGGAACCGCAACGATGCGCTGGTCGCCGTCTCGGCCGGCCTGCTCAATCGCATGCGTCCCGAGGAAGTGCGTGCGGTACTGGCGCACGAGATCGGTCACGTGGCCAACGGCGACATGGTGACGCTGACGCTGATCCAGGGCGTGGTGAACACCTTCGTGATGTTCTTCGCGCGCATTGCCGCACATGCCATCGACGCCTTCCTGAAGCGAGATGACAACAGCGGCGGCCTGGGCTTCTTCGGCTACATGGCCGTGGTCTTCGTCCTTGAACTGGTGCTGGGCCTGGTGGCCTCGATGATCGTCGCCTGGTTCTCGCGCTGGCGCGAATATCGTGCGGATGCCGCAGGCGCGAGTCTCGCGGGCAGCGGTTCGATGATCAACGCGCTGGCACGCCTCAAGCAGGAACATGAGCTGCCGGACCAGATGCCTGACACCATGACCGCCTTCGCCATCACCACCGGCAAGAGCCGCAAGCTGATGGAGCAGCTGTTCGCCAGCCACCCGCCGCTGGATGACCGTATCGCCGCACTCAAGGCCGCTGCCTACAAGTAAGCCTCGAGCAGCACCGCACACTTGAGCGATGCAGAAGCCCGCCACGTGAGTCACGTGGCGGGCTTCTTGCGTCAGGGCTGACCCCGCAGACTCCCAAGCATGCCTCGCGGCACATCGTGATCAGCCACGAAGTGCCACAGGGGGTTGCGGCCACGATTGACTTGGCATGCAGGCAACTGCATAAAGCAGACTCCTGCGTCCGTTCAGCGCCAATGTGATCCCCTCGGGCTTTCACATCCGGCCCCTCCCCGAACGGCGCCATGCCTCATGAGGCTCGACATGCAACGCACCCTCGACATCATCACTCGCCTGATCGCCTTCGATACCACCTCGGATCGCTCCAATCTGGCATTGATCCACTTCGTTCGCGATCTGCTGGCCGAACATGGCATCCAGGCGAGCGTGCTTTCGAATGCCGAAGGCGACAAGGCCTCGCTGCTCGCCACGATAGGGCCCGCGGTGGCCGGTGGTGTCGTGCTCTCCGGCCATACCGATACCGTGCCCGTAAGCGGCCAGAACTGGTCCCATGACCCTTATCAGGCCACGCTGAAGGAGGGTCGTCTTTACGGTCGTGGCTCGGTGGACATGAAAGGCTTCATCGGCCTGTGCCTGGCGATGGTGCCGGATTTTCTTGATGCTCCCCTCAAGCGGCCACTCCACCTTGCCTTCTCCTACGATGAGGAAAGCACCTGTCTGGGCTGTCTGCCACTGATCGACCACATGCGCGACACGCTGCCCGACGTCGCCGCCGTCATCATCGGAGAACCGACGGAGGGACGCGTGGTCTCGGCGCACAAGGGGGTGCATGCCTGGCGCACGGAAGTGACCGGCGTGCCGGCGCATTCGAGCCGACCGGACCTGGGTGTCTCGGCCACGTTCTACGCCGCGCGCATCATCTCGGAGCTGGAACGCACGGCAAACGACCTGCGCACCCAGGCCTCACGGGGCGAACTGTTCGAGCCCCCGTACTCCACGCTGCACGTCAGCACCATCCAGGGCGGCAATGCGACCAACATCATTGCCAAGGATGCTCGCCTGCATTGGGAGCTGCGCAACCTGCCCGGTGATACCCCTGACGCGGTACGCGCGCGAGTCGATGACTTCACCGCCCGACTGGCCCTCGAGATGCAGGAGCACTCACCGGAGTGCGCCATCCAGACACTGGAGGACTACGCCTCGGTACCGGCGCTCACGCCGGAGCCCGACGGCAAGGCAGAGACGCTGGCCTTTGCGCTGACGGGTCAGCGTGAACGCTGCGGTGTCGGCTTCTGCTCGGAAGCGGGCTGGTTCCAGGATCGCGGTTTCTCGACTGTCGTCTGCGGGCCAGGCTCCATCACGCAGGCCCACAAGGCGGATGAGTACATCGACATCGCCGAACTGGAGCGCTATCGCGAGTTCCTGATACGCCTCACACGTCATCAGTGCACTGACTGAACGCTGGACGACACCCCTCGAGTGCCCATGAAAAAGCCCGCCGCGTTCACCACGCGGCGGGCTTGGCTGTCTCTGTCACCCAGTACGTCAATCAGCGAGACTCTGCCGTCTCATGAGGGGTATCCAGCACCAGAGATTCGGCCAGCGGAGTCGGCTCTCCGCCATCCGCCTCGTCGCCTTCGGCCAGACGCTCCAGCTTGAAACCGACCATGGCATAGGCCACCGCCAGCACCAGATTGACCAGATTGAACAGCGCAAACGGCAGATAACTGAGAGTCGCGACCCCCAGCGTTGCCGCCATGTAGGCGCCGCAGCTGTTCCAGGGAATCAGTGGCGAGGTGATGGTGCCGGAATCTTCCAGTGCCCGCGACAGATTGACCGGCGCCAGGCGACGGCGGCGGAATTCAGCGCGATACATGCGCCCCGGCAGGATGACCGAGATGTATTGATCCCCGGTCACCACATTGGAGGCCAGGCAGGTGCCCAGCGTGGTGATGACCAGCGAACCGGCATTGCGCGTCGCGCCCAGCAGGCTCTGCACCAGACGCTCCAGCAGGCCGAGTCGTTCGATCACGCCGCCGAAGGTCATCGCCGAGAGGATCAACCACACGGTGTTGAGCATGCTGCTCATGCCGCCCTTGGAGAGCAGCGAGTCGATCACCTCATCGCCGCTGTGGGAGACATAGCCATCGAACATCGACATCCATACGCCCTTGAGCAGCGCCATGGCGGTGGACATGTCAGGGACATTCGCCAGTCCCGCCACGGCCTGTGGCTGGAAGATGACCGCGAAGACCCCCCCGAGCACCGCACCGATGAAGATCGCCGGGAAGGCGGGCATCTGACGCACGGCCATCACCAGCAGCACCAGCAGCGGAATCAGCAGGTGCAGGCCGATGTTGAACTGCTCACCCAGCTGGGCACGCAGGTTGGCGACCTGCTCCGGCGTCTGCAGGCTGGAGACGGAGTCGTGGCCCAGCCACAGAAAGCCTGCCAGCGCGAGCAGGATGCTGGGAACCGTCGTCCACAGCATGTGACGAATGTGCGCGAACAGCGTGGTCCCCGCCGCCGCCGGCGCCAGATTGGTGGTATCCGACAGTGGCGAGAGCTTGTCACCGAAGTAGGCCCCGGAAATCACCGCACCCGCCGTGATCGCCTCGGAAAGTCCCAGTCCATCGGCAATGCCGATCAGGCCAATACCGATGGTGCCGGCCACCGTCCAGGAGCTCCCCACCGACAGCGCCACCAGCGCGCACAGCAGACATGCCGAGGCATAGAAATACTGAGGCGCGATCACATCCAGCCCGTAGTAGATCATCGCCGGCACGGTGCCACCGAGAATCCAGGTACCGATCATCGCGCCTACCGCCAGCAGGATCAGGATCGCGCCCAACGAGATCTGGATCCCCTTGTTGATCCCCTCTTCGATATCGCTCCAGCGATAACCGTTCTTGAGGCCGATGACTCCCGCGATCATCGCGCCAGACAGCAATGCCACCTGATTCGGCCCCCAGGAAGCATCGGCGCCGAACAGCACGACCGCCAGCACCAGCATGGCGATGACCAGCACGATGGGGATCAGGGCATCCAGCAGGGAGGGGGGGCGAAAGCCACCGCCCTCGGCTGGTCTATCAGGAGATTGTTGCATTCAGGACACCATCTTCAGGAAATGAGGACGCCGACACGCGCCGTCGTGACGGGCATGGCAGAAGGCACGAGAAACGGGGAGTACGCGGGGAGCCAGCGGGCCACACTACCCTCGGACAAGTCGCCCGGGGTGCGCCCTGACATCTGTCGTCAGCGTAATTTTGGGCGACATTATATCGACCAAGGTCGCAGTCCGAAACGTCCGAGAACCGGTTTCATCTACCGGGTCACCCGCCCCACATCCGTACCTGAGACGAGAACGCCCCTGCCAGCGAAGCTGACAGGGGCGTTCTGACTGCCTGATGATCGAGATCCGTCACTCGGCCTCGACACCTCCTGCAGGTGGATATCGCAGGAGAGATGACATGTCACATCATTTGCTGGCCAGCTTCACACGCGAGAAGCCGAAGCCTTCCAGCACTTCACGCAGCTCACGGGCGTTCTTCTTGAGTTCGACGCGCAGCGTGGAGAACTCGCGACGCAACGGATATTCACGCCGATAACGCAGGAAGCCCTCGGCGTTGCCGAAGCGGCGCTGATAGCGACGCAGACCCAAGGCATCGCGGCGCACGTCGTAACAGGCCCGAACGCAGAGACCGAGGGCCTCTTCCGGCGGCGCCCACCCCGTCAGCACCAGCTTGCGAAGCCACGGGTCCGGCTTCAACTGGCCCAGCTTGCGTCGTGCGGGCAGGCCGAAATGCCGGCAGGCCTGCTGATAGATGATCTCGGTTCCCTGCATCTTGCCATCCAGACTGTGTCCGGCGATGTGCGGCGTGGCGATATCCACCAGCGAGGCCAGCTCCGCATCGATGTCCGGCTCGTTCTCCCACACATCCAGCACGGTCAGCAGATCAGCCTGTTCCAGCAGACGCTGCTTGAGCGCGGCAGTATCCACGCAACCACCGCGTCCTGCGCTCAGCAATACGCTGCCGGGCTTCATGGCACGGATGCGCTCGGCATTGATCAGGTGATGGGTCGGGTACTCACCGCCTGTCACCATCGGGGTATGCACGCAGATGACATCACACTCGGTCACGAGATGATCGATATCGACGAAATTCAGCGCTTCTGCCGCCTCCTCTCCCGACTCCTGCGCCAGCGCGCGCGGAGGATCACAGACCAGCACCTCGGCGCCCAGCGACTCGAGACGCTTGATCAGCCTCGAGCCGACCTGACCTGCACCGACCACGCCGAAACGACGATTGAGCTGCAGATCGAAGCCTTCCTGCTCCGCCAGATGCCACAGCGAGGACAGCACGTAATCCACCACCGAATCGGCATTGCAGCCCGGCGCATTGGTGAAGTGAATCCCTGCCGACTCGAGCCATTCGAGATCGACATGATCCGTGCCGATGATCGGCGAGCCGACGAAGCGCACCCGAGTGCCCTTCAGCAATGCCTCATCCACCCTGAGCGTGGAGCGGCAGATCAGCATGTCGGCTTCCTTGAGGACGGCATTAGTGATCTCGCTGGTCGGCAGACAGATCACTTCCCCGAATTCAGAGAAGAACTCTTCTGCCAGAAGGACGTTATCATCCACGATGATGTGCATCTGTTGCCTTGTTCCTTGCTGTGCCGGTGGGTAGCGTTGCGGTCGTTGCCGCGTGCATGGCGTCTTGCAAAGCTTCATGACTTGCTGCAAGGCATGCGAAGATTACAATGGTATGATTCAGCGTTCGCCGCCGTGCCATCTTAGGCGTACGCAGCATGCGCCACAAGCCTGCAGCGCCTTGCGAGCCATCCACATGCCACCTCTGTTTCACCTCGGGAGTCACGCGTGATCATCCGCTGGGAAAGCCATCATGATTACGTCCTGGTCCATGTACATCAGGACATGTTCGGCGACTGGATCGTCAGTCGCTCCTGGGGCCAGATCGGCACCCAGTTCGGCGGACTGAAGCACGATCTGGCCGAAAGCTACGAGCAGGCCATGACCTGGGTCAGTGACCTCGCTCACATCCAGGCCTCACGTGGCTTCACCAAGGTGCTGGAGGCCACGGCTGACAGCCCCGAGGCCGAAGATGCCATGCGCCAGATGTCACTGCTGGAAGGCTAGGCCGCCGCCGGGACCCGCAGACAAGAAGACCGCCGCTACCTTGAGGTAGCGGCGGTCTTTCGTTCAGGCCCGGACATGATGCGAATCAGCGCAGAAAGCGACGCCCATGGCGCATGACATGCCCCTGCGGCTCGACGCCTGAGTCACGCCTGGCAGGGGGCGTCCGATCGACGCCCTGCTCGACGCCCTGCGCGCGCAACCACTCCGGCAACACCTCTTCGCCATCGGCCAGCGAGTACTCTGCACCCGATGCGCTCGCCAGCACGGGAATGCGTGTCGCGTAGCGCTCGCTCAGTTGCGCGTCGAAGGCGATCTCGACCCGCGTGAGCGTGACATCGGCCCCCAGCGCCTGCAGCGAGGCTTCCAGCCGAGCACACAGATGACAGCCCGCCGTGGTGTAGAGCCACAGCGGGACGCTGGCCATCGCTCAGCCCTTCACGTCGCTGGCGCGACGGATGCGGAAGACGTGGTGGATATCCGGACGACGCTTGAAGTCCGGGTCCAGCAGCTTGCGCGACAGGTCTTCCACCACATGATGCTGGCTGACGCTGTCATCCATCACGAAGCGACGATGGTTGTTGGAGAAGATCAGCGTGCCGCCCGGGGCCAGGCTGGCCATCGCCAGGTCAATCAGGCGCGCGTGATCACGCTGGATATCCAGGGTGCCTTCCATCTTCTTGGAGTTGGAGAAGGTCGGCGGATCCAGGAAGATCAGGTCGAACTCCTCGCGGGAACGCTCCAGCCACTTCAGGCAGTCGGCACGCACCAGCTGGTGACGCTTCTCGCTGATGCCATTGAGCTTGAAGTTCTCGCGGCCCCAGTCCAGGTAGGTATTGGACATGTCGACGCTGACACTCTCGCTGGCACCGCCCAAAACCGCGTGCACGGTGGCCGTCGCGGTATAGCAGAACAGGTTGAGCACCCGCTTGCCGTCCGCTTCCTTGCCCAGCAGCTTGCGCACCGGACGGTGATCCAGGAACAGGCCGGTATCCAGGTAGTCCTTGAGGTTCACCCACAGTCTGGCGTCGCCTTCCTGCACCTCGATACGCTGACCGGAGCTATCCTGACGGGTGTACTGCGCCTTGCCCGCCTGACGCGTGCGCTGCTTGATATGGATATCGTTGGGCGAGCAGCCCAGTACCTGCGGAATCGCCGCCAGTGCATCCATCAGGCGGCGCTGCGCCTGACTGGCATCCACGGACTTGGGCGGCGTGTATTCCTGCACGTGCACATGACGCCCGTAGATATCGATGGCCAGCGCGTACTCCGGCATGTCGGCATCGTAGAGGCGATAGCAGGTGGTACCGCTCTGCTTGAGCCAGCGCGCCAGCGACTTCTGGTTCTTCTTCAGGCGATTGGCGAACATCTGGCCGCCCTCGCTCAGCGCGGGCTGACTGCGGGCATCTTCGGCCACGCTGTCTTCGTCGACCGCTCGCTCACGCGCTGCCACGTCGATCATCAACAGCTTGCAGTCGAGCTGGCCGTTGCGGAAGGCGTACTGGCGATGCGCACGCAGGCCGAGACGATGGCCGAGGTCCGGATTGCCGGTGAACATGCCCAGCGTCCAGCCGCCGAAGTGACGCTTCATGCGCTCACCGAGGCTTGCATAGAGCGGCACCAATGCCGGCAGCTCACCCAGACGCTCGCCGTAGGGCGGGTTGGTCATCACCAGGCCGGTGGTGGCGCCCTCAGGACAGGTCAGCTCGGCGACGGAGGCGCCTTCCAGCTCGATCAGCGCCGGAATGCCGGCACGCATGGCGTTGGAGCGCGCGGCAGAAATCGCCTGCGGGCTGTGATCGCGACCGAACAAACGCGCGGTGACCTTGCGGCGCCCGGCGATGGCACGCTGCTCCATCTCCTCGCGCAGACCTTTCCAGATACGCTCGTCATGACGCCCCCAGTGGCGGCAGGCGAAGTCTTCATTCAGCGACTGCGGCGCGATATCCGCCGCCATCAAGGCCGCCTCGATCAGCAGCGTGCCGGAACCGCACATCGGGTCGACCAGGCTCTCACCTCGCGCCGCACGGGCCGGCCAATCGGCACGCATCAGCAGTGCCGCGGCCAGATTCTCCTTGAGTGGCGCATGGGCGAGGTCGGGGCGGTAGCCACGCTGATGCAGGCTGCGACCCACCAGGTCGATGCCCAGCGTGATGAAGCCATTGTGCAGATGCGCATAGATGCGCAGATCGGCATTCTTGCCATCGACGGTCGGCTTGTGGCGACCTTCCTCGAACATCGCCTCGACGATGCCATCCTTGACGGTCTGAGCGCCGAAGAAGGTGTGTCGAATATCCTTCCATGTTCCGTGAAAATCGACGGCGATGGAGGCACGATCCGGCAATTCCATTGCCCAGTCGACGCCGGCGCTCGCCTTGCGCAGCTGCTCGCCGGTGTCGACGCCACCCACGCGGGTCAGCAGGCGAATGATGCGATTGGCCAGGCGTGACCATAGGATGGTGCGGTAAGCCGTCTCCTGACTTCCATTGAAGTGGACGCCGGCCACGGTAGTGCCGGTCACCTCGGCACCCAGCGACGTCAGCTCGTCAGCCAGCAAGGTCTCGAGGCCACGCGGACAGGTCGCAAACCAGGTGGAGAGCGGGTTGCTGGGGGCGCGCGGCGAAGTCGCAGAAGTCGTGTCAGTCATGAATCTCTCACCGGCAAAGGCCGGACTTATTCCTGTGAGTTGGCTTCTGGCACTAGCGATATTCCTATACGGCTGTCGACAAGCCAGAGGCAGTGTTCTAAAAACTATAGGTGTAGCTGCAATTCGGAAAGGTGACACGCCAAGCGAAAAGGAGGTTCACGGAGCGAAACCCTCATTCAGGCAGCATGCCCGACTGCATCTCGGTGACCATTGCCACCGATGAAACAGGATTCTGATGACACAACCTTCAGAGCAGAGATCCGGGCCTGCAGTGACCTATCCACCATCACGCTCGAGCATGTACTGGCAAGACCCTCCATCATCTCACATCCACGGCCTTTCCCGACACGGCTGGTCAGTGGCCACTGAGGTGATGAAGCACGAGGCCGGCAGTGACCTTCAGGTCATCGGCCTACTCTCTCACTCGGCAAGCCATGCTGTATCGAGTCGCTGCCACCGGACGATGTCTCCTCGAGAGACACCACGACAGTGACTCCAATGCCGATGGGTTCTCACATAGAGGTCATCCATGAAGAGACAGAAACGTGATCGCTTTCAGCGTGCCTATGTTCACGGCTACAAGGCCGGCGTTACCGGTCGTTCCCGTGATGATTGTCCCAGTATCGATGTCAATCTACGTGAATTCTGGATGAGTGGCTGGCGCGAAGGACGTGGCGACCAATGGTCTGGCATGACCGGCGTGTCCGGCATCCACAAGAACCCCATGGTGCTGTCCTGAGCCCCAGCGGGCTCCGGCAATGGACAAACCAGGATACTCCCACCGGGATGTTGATTCCCGTCCCGATGACTTTCAGGATGCATGACGTCAAGGAGTGACACCTGAAGATGGCGCCTGGCGCCTTTCACCCCGCCCACGCAGCCTGATGCGCTGCGCAAGCGGATTCTCCGGCATCAGTCTACCGGATCGCCTGATCAATGGCGCCGGAAGGCACGTACAGAGAGGACTCGAGGTGTTCACGGTGACTCAGTCGATGCTGATGTCACCCGGAAAATCCCAAGGACGTCGCTTAGCGACATGACAAGCCACCAGGGAGGTAACGCCTTATTTCTATCTTGAAGACGCACGGCACTGTCAGGCGCGTGAAGCAGTAGGCAATGGGGCCGACACGCTTCACCGCTTGAAAGGCCGAGATGTTGGCGCTCGTGTCGATTCCCTCGCGACATGGCTCCAGAGAATGCGCGGCAGGCGACGGCCTGCATGAACGACGGTTCAGCGCGGAGCACGACACGGGCAAACGTTCACCTTGACTGCATCAGCAGGCTTCTTGCAGGCCTGCTATCACCATCCACGGACCCGATGAGCTCGATGGGCCAATACCCGACCGCCGTCCCTGACGGCAAAAGCGCTTCGCATCGTGCACGCTGGCTGGACATGGCAGCCAACACGGCAATGTCAGTTCACGAGACATATCGCTGACACTGCCACATCATCATTCACGCCGGTACCGAGGCCGCCTTCTGATGTCAGGAGGCGGCTCTTTCGTTGTCTGGCTGTCTGGCTGTCTGGCTGTCTGGCTGATCACAGCTTGATGAGCGTATCCGCCTTCTCCAATGCACGCGCGCACTCTCCGATCAGCGCCGGGCCGCGATAGATCAGTCCGGAGTACAGCTGAACCAGGTCCGCGCCCGCCGCGACCTTCTCGCGCGCACTCTCACCATCCGTGATACCACCGACACCGATGATCGGCATGTTCGGCAGTGCTTCGCGCAGCCCGCGAATCACGCGGGTGGAGGATTCCCGCACCGGCGCACCGGACAGGCCACCGGCCTCTTCTGCGTGCGAACTTCCCGCGACCGCGGAGCGCTCGATGGTGGTATTGGTCGCGATGACACCATCGATGCCATTGTCAGCCAGCGCACGCGCCACGAACAGAATCTCTTCACTGTCCATGTCAGGGGCGATCTTGATCACCAGCGGGACCTTCTTGCCACGCTCGGCATCGAGTTGATCACAGCGCTCGCGCAGCCCTGCCAGCAACTGATTGAGGTGGTCCCCGAACTGCAGATTGCGCAATCCCGGCGTGTTGGGCGACGAGATGTTGGCGGTGATGTAGTCGGCGTGAGCATGCACGGCCTCGAGGCAGACCAGATAGTCGCTCAGCGCATCATCCACCGCCGTGGTCAGGTTCTTGCCGATGTTGATCCCCAACACGACACCGGAGGCACCACGCGCCTGACTGGCCTTGACCTTCGCGACCAGATGCTCAACCCCGGCATTGTTGAAGCCCATGCGGTTGATGATCGCCTGGTGCTCCGGCAGGCGGAACAGGCGCGGCTTCGGATTGCCAGCCTGCCCTTTCGGCGTCACCGTGCCGACCTCGACGAAACCGAATCCCAGGGCGGCGAGCGCATCGAGGTGATCGGCATTCTTGTCGAGACCGGCAGCCAGCCCGACACGGTTGGGGAATTCGAGCCCCATCAGCGTCACCGGGTCACGTGGTGCCTCACCGCCCAATCCACGCGCCATGCCAAGCCGATGGGACATGTCCAGGGCGTTGAGCGTCACACCATGAGCCGTTTCCGGATCGAGCTTGAACAGAAGCGAGCGAGCAAACGAGTACATGGTGATCTCCAGGCAGCAGCGACAGGGGGCATGACGACAGCGGAACTGGGCGCGAAGTATACCCGAAGCCCGTCGCGACAGACACTCCGCCGGACGCGATTGCCTCAGGCGAGAATGACGAGGGAGAACGAAGAGAAGTGACGAAGATGAGGCACAGAGGAAGGCGACAAGGAAGCGACACACGAAAGAAGGCGGCCCCGAGGGCCGCCTTCCTTGTCACTGTCAGGGTCTGAGCGCTGGGCTTATTTGACGTCCAGCTGACGCACTCGCACGGTGTAGTTGTTGACCCCTTCCATGGCAGTACCGAACTTCTGACCGCTGACCCACACGGTGTAGCGCCCCGGTTCCAGCACGGTCTCGAGGTGGAAGTCGCCCTCGAAACCTTCGCCCTTGTCGCTGGCCACGGTATTGCCGTTCTCATCCAGCAGGCGCATCTGCAGCTTGTAGGTACCTTCGCTGCCCGGGAATGTCTCGCTGTCGATGGTCACGGTGCCGCGATCTGAGACATCGAAGGTCATGACCTCGCCCTTCTCGCGAATGCGCACATCGGTGACGATCTCATCGAAACGACGGTCCGGCTCCGCTTCACTTTCGGTGACGGCAGCGCTGCCGGTCGCCGCCGCCGTGGTGGCAGACGCCGTGGTGGCAGACGCCGTAGTGGCAGACGCAGAAGAGGCAGCTTCGGCCGTGCCAGTCGCCGTGCTGGCGACGGCTTCACCGGCAGTAGCGCTACCTTCCGCGGCAGCGTTGCCGGTCTCGGCGGCCTTCTGCTCGCGCGCCGCCTGCTCAGCTGCGGCCACGGTGGCCGGCTTGATGGTCGCCACTTCATCGTCTGCATCGACGAAGGCAGTGCGACGGCCATCACCATCGGTGTCCAGGAACACCAGACCGTCACCGGTCTCGATGCCGCTTTCCTCGGCGGAGAGCTTCTCACCGCTCTCGCTGAGGCCCGCCACGTTCACTTCATAGGTATTGCCACCCGACTTGCCGGCGCCCAGCTTGTCGGCGCGTACGCGCAGCTTGTAGACCCCGGGCTCCAGCTCGACATTCATGTTCAGGCCATCCGATGCCCTGTCCCCCGTGCCCGTGGCGATGATCGCACCCTGCTCGTCTTCCAGGCTGGCATTCAGGGTGTAGGGATCACTCACATCGAAGTTGGCGTTGCCGTCGATCTCATAGCGCCCGGCTTCCTTGATGGTGAACTGATGGACACTGGTACCACCGAACTGGAAGTTCTGGCTGTGGGCATCGCTGCGCGGCTTGAGAAACTTGGAGATGTCCAGCTTGCCCGCAGCGGCTTCGGCACGCTGCTGTGCAGGGCTGCCATCTGCCAGCACGGCCTGGGATGCGAGACTGGAGAGGCCGAGCGCAATGGCGCAGGCAAGGGGTAACGCACGTTGTGACATGGTGTCTCTGCCTTGTTGTACTGAAGTTCTTGAAAACGTAAGCCGACCGCTGCCATCGCGGCAACCATGCGGCTCAGGAAACAGGGGTTGCACTCGCTGCCCTCAGCATACCAGACCCTCGACGACAGTTACCTTACCCCAGCCTTGGCAATCGCGATTTTCTTGATTGCACAAAAAAACCCCCGCCATTGGCGGGGGTTTCGTTCAGCGATGACGCTTACAGATGTGCGTATCGCGGGTCAGCAGAGTTCCTGCCCGGCTCACGCCTCGCGACGGGACTCGGCCAGATCGACCAGTTCACGCAGTGCGACGGCGAACAGCGGGAAGCTCAACTGGGCACCACTCTTCATCTCGCCCAGCAGTGAGCACCAGCGGCTGACCAGTCCTTCATGGCTTGCCATCCAGTTGTCGACACGCTCATCGATCTCGCGCGGGGCATTGTCCTGCTTGAGCACGCTGACAGTCAGGGCCAGCTGCTGACGATCCAGGTCATCACGGAAGCTCTCGCGCGCCTGGGCCTGCCAGCTGTCCTGCACCTCGAGGCCGTTGATCTTGTCGCCGACCCACGGCAGCTCGAGACGATGGCCGATGCCGTAGAAGGCTTCCGCCACACGGTTGATCTTCTCGCCGGTCACCTTGGCGGCCTCGATGATGCCGAGACCGGCATACAGGCTTGAGGTCGCCGCGATGGTGCTGGCCAGCGCTTCCGGAACGCCTGCCTCGACGTAGTGGTCGCGACGAGCCTCCCAGTGCTCGCGGGCTTCGCCCTTGAGGCGCTCGCCGATGCTCTCGGACAGCTGAGCCAGACGCGGCGCGAAGTGCGAGATGCTCTCCTTGACGCCCATGCTGCTGCGCTGACGCAGGAACCAGCGGGTGGCGCGACGCATCAGGCGCATCAGATCGCTCATCATGCGGTACTGCATGTCGGCCGGCACCTGGTGATCCAGCGCCTCGATCTGGGTCCACAGCGCTTCCAGGTTGAAGCTGTCACGCGCCACGATGTAGGCACGCGCAATCTCGGCCTTGCCGGCACCGGTGGTGTCTTCCAGGCGACGCACGAAGGCGATGCCCATGTGATCCACCAGGTCATTGGCGATCTGGGTGGCGGCGATCTCACGCTTCAGACGGTGCTGATACATCTCCTCCGGGAAGCGCTCCATCAGCACGCGCGGGAAGGCGCGCTCCAGATGCTGCTGCACGTAGCTGTCATCCGGCACGTCAGAGGCGATCAGGCTGGTCTTGAGATCGCTCTTGGCGTAGGACACCAGCACGGACAGTTCCGGCAGGGTCAGGGCTTCACCGGCATTGGAACGCTCGATCAGTGCCTCATCGGAGGGCAGGAACTCGAGCTCGCGATCCAGGGTACCGGCCGCTTCGAGTTCATTGATGAAGCGACGGAAGACGCCCATGCCTTCCTTGGACTGCAGCTCGGAGAGCGACAGTGCCTGGGTCTGGCGATAGTTGTCCTTGATCACCAGCTCGCCGACCTCGTCGGTCATCTCGGCCAGCTGCTGGTTGCGCTGCTTGTCGGTCAGGTCACCGCGGGCGACGATGTCGTCCAGCAGGATCTTGATGTTGACCTCGTGATCCGAGCAGTTCACGCCACCGGCGTTGTCGATGAAGTCGGTGTTGACGCGCACGCCACGCTTGGCTGCGGCTTCCATGCGGCCACGCTGGGTCAGCCCCAGGTTGCCGCCCTCTCCGACCACCTTGCAGCGCAGCTCGTTGCCGTTGATGCGCAGACCGTCGTTGGCCTTGTCACCGACATCGGCGTGAGTCTCGGTGGAGGCCTTGACATAGGTGCCGATACCGCCGTTCCAGATCAGATCGACCTGCGCCTTGAGCATCGCGTTGATCAGCTCGTTGGGCGCCAGGCGGTCTTCGCGGATGTCGAAGACTTCCTTCATCTGCGGCGTGATGGTGATGGTCTTGGCATCACGCGAGAACAGGCCGCCACCTTCGCTGATCAGGCTCTTGTCGTAGTCATCCCAGCTGGAACGCGGCAGACGGAACAGACGCTCGCGCTCGGCGAAGCTCTTCGCGGTGTCCGGGGTCGGGTCGACGAAGATGTTGCGGTGGTTGAAGGCACCGACCAGACGGATCTTCTCGGACAGCAGCATGCCGTTGCCGAAGACGTCACCGGCCATGTCACCGATACCGACCACGCTGAACTCGTCTTCCTGGATGTTGATGCCCATCTCGCGGAAGTGACGCTGCACACTGACCCAGGCGCCCTTGGCGGTGATGCCCATGCCCTTGTGGTCATAGCCGTTGGCGCCACCAGAGGCGAAGGCATCGCCCAGCCAGAAGCCGTACTCGTTGGAGATGGCATTGGCGATGTCGGAGAAGGTCGCGGTGCCCTTGTCCGCCGCGACCACCATGTAGGGGTCGTCTTCGTCATAGCGCACGACGGCGTTCGGCGGTACCACGTCACCACCGGACAGGTTGTCGGTGATGTCGAGCAGTGCGCGGATGAAGATCTGGTAGCAGGCGATACCTTCCTTCTGGATCACGTCACGGTCGTTGCTTTCCGGCATGCGCTTGCAGACGAAGCCGCCCTTGGCCCCCACCGGCACGATGACCGCGTTCTTGACCTGCTGCGCCTTGACCAGCCCCAGCACTTCGGTGCGGAAGTCCTCGTGACGGTCGGACCAGCGCAGACCACCGCGCGCGACCTTGCCACCGCGCAGGTGTACACCCTCGACGCGCGGCGAGTAGACGAAGATCTCGAACATCGGACGCGGCTTGGGCACGTCCGGAATCTGACGGGTATCGAGCTTGAAGCTGATGTAGTCCTTGGCCTGACCATCTTCCGCCGGCTGGAAGAAGTTGGTGCGCAGGGTGGCCATCATCAGATCCACGTAGCGACGCAGCAGACGGTCGTCGTTGAGGCTGGAGACCTGATCGAGCAGACCGTTGATGCGCTCGCGGCAGGCGCTGACGTCATCCTCATCGCCCTGACCCTGCGGGTCGAAGCGCAGGTTGAACAGCTGCACCAGCTCGCGGGTGATATCCGGATGGCTGCCCAGGGCATTGGCGATGTAGGCCTGGGAGAGGCCGAAGCGGATCTGCTTCAGGTAACGCGCGTAGGCACGCAGCATCGCCACTTCACGCCAATCAAGGCCGGAGCCGATGATCAGGCGGTTGAAGGCATCGGATTCGGCTTCGCCGGACCAGATCTTCTTGAAGGCTTCGATGAAGCTCTCGCGCACTTCGGACAGCTCGACTGCGCCCTTGCCGTGGTGCTCCAAATCGAAATCGTGGATCCAGCAGGTGGCATCGCTGCGCTCGATCTCGTAAGGACGCTCACCGATGACGCGCAGCCCCAGGTTCTCGAGAACCGGCAGCACGTCGGACAGCGGAATCGGCTGATGCTTGTGGAACAGCTTCAGGTTGACACCCGAGTTGTCATCCTCGACCAGACGATAGGTGCTCAAGGCCACGACATCGCCTTCATCCAGCGCACGCAGATGGCCCACGTCGTAGACGGCGGTGCGCGGCGAGAAGTCATCACGGTAGCTGCCCGGGAAGGCATCGCGATAACGGCTCATCAGTTCATTGGCCTGCTCTTCACCGAAGCCTTCCACCATCGCGGCATGCAGCTCGTCACGCCAGCTGCGTGCCAGCTGGGCGATCTTGTTCTCCAGCGCGCGCATGTCGTACTGGCCAGGCTCGTCACCCTTGAAGCGCAGGATGAACTGGATGCGTGTCAGCACGGACTCGGACAGATACGGCGTGAAATCACCGAAGGTGGCATCCAGCTCTTCGCAGAGCAGATTCTGGATGCGCACGCGTAGGTCGGTGGAGTAGACATCGCGCGGCACGAACACCAGCACGGAGAAGAACTTGCCGAAGCGGTCTTCACGCACGATCAGTCGCACGCGACGACGCTCACGGATATTGAGGATGCTGGTGGCGGTGCGGGTCAGCTCATCCGTGGAGATCTGGAAGAGGTCATCACGCGGATAGACTTCCAGAATCTGCAGCAGGTGCTTGCCGTTGTGGCCCTTCGGGTTGACCCCGGCGGCCTCCATGACGTCCTGCACCTTGCGACGCAGAATCGGCACGTTGCGCGGACTCTGGTTGTAGACCGTGGAGGTGTAGAGCCCCAGGAAACGACGCTCGCCGATCACGCGGCCTTCGGCATCGAAGCGCTCGACAGTGATGTAGTCCGGATAGGCCGGACGGTGCACGCGGGCGTGGAAGGCGCTCTTGGCGAAGGACAGCAGCTCCGGGATCAACACGTACTGATCGCTGTTGACGCTCTGCTGATGGCGGGACTGCTCGTGATAGCGCTCGAGGTCCAGCTTCAGGACGCCAAGCTCGGAACCCTCGACCTTGCTCAGCACGCGAGTGCCGTCGTCCTGCTCTTCGACGGTGTATTCGTCATAGCCGAGGAAGGTGAAGTGATCGTTGCCCATCCACTCCATGAACTCGCAGGCTTCCTGGTGATCCGCCTCGGACACGGTGGCAGGACGGTTGTCACGCAGCTCTCTGAGCGCCTGAGCCCCCTGGGAGCGCATGGCCTCGAAATCCGCCACGGCGACCCGCACTTCAGCCAGCACTTCACTCAGGCTGTTTTCCAGATCTTCGAGCATCTCGCCATCGTTGTGGCGATCGATCTCGATGTAGATCAGTGACTCGCGAGTCTCGGGAGCGTTCTCGGCGCGCGGCGCGGTCACGCGCTCCAGCTGACCGGAGGCATCACGCGCCACGGCCAGCACGGCATTGTGGATGGCATGCACGGTGATGCCGCGACGATTGAGCTCGATGCGCACCGAGTCCACCAGGAAGGGCATGTCCGGGTGCAGCACTTCGATGATGGTATGGGTGGACTGCCAACCATGCTTCTCGAAGTCAGGGTTGTAGGCGCGCACCTTGGGGGCAGCGTGACTCTGCAGGAAGTGCCATACGGCCAGAGTGGAGCCGTAGAGGTCATCCAGCTTGCGCTCGGCCATGTCCTCGAAGGAAGCCGTCGCATGATAATCGCGCGCAAAGGCCGCGATTTCCTGCACCTTGTCCTTGGGAAGTCGCTTGTCCAGCTGCTCTTGGAGCTGCGCAAGGAATTCCTGCTTGCCGTCCGTCGCCACGTGTAGCATCAATCACCTCGACTGACCTGATGGAAGTATCAGGAAGAATAGTCATAGAGAGCCCACGCTCGCACCCGTGACAGGATGCCAAGGCGCAGGCTCATGCAGTGCATCACAGACTAGCGCAGTCTGTGCCTCGGCCCCATGCCTGTTCCATATTGGTCATGCTGCATGACATCTGTGCATCGGGTATTGACTTGCGCCTCGCGTCATGAAACGAAAGTCTAACAAGACGTTCATCGAGACAGACACGACGAGGCCCCGCCGCCACTATCACTCCCGATGGCTCATGGAGCCGGATCTGGAGTCTAGTTGGCAACGGGGCCTCGGCTTTTCAAGCGTCGAGGCGGAAAACGCTCCGCCGTCTCTCACTTGCTGACACGCCTGCTTTCACTCACTTCCTGACGAGATAGACCCCACACTCCAGGTGATTGGTATAGGGGAACTGGTCGAACAGCGCGAAACGCTCGATGCGATGCGTGCGGCACAGCACCTCGAGATTCTCGCTCAGCGTCTGCGGGTTGCAGGAGATATAGACGATGCGTTCGTAGCGCGCGGTCTGCTCGCAGCTGTCGGCATCGAGACCGGCGCGCGGCGGGTCCACCAGCACGGTGCGGAAGTCATGATTCTCGAGGTCCATCTCCGCCACGCGCCGCCCCTCCTTCTCGCCGGCCAGTGCCAGCGAGAAGTCCTCGGCGGACATGCGCGCCACCTGGGCATTGTCGATGCCATTGGCCGCCAGATTGACCTGCGCCGAGGCCACCGACGTCCGCGAGATCTCGGTGGCCAGCACGCGACGGAAGTTCTCGGCCAGCGCGATGGTGAAATTGCCGTTGCCACAATAGAGCTCGACCAGATCGCCCTGCTCCCGGCCTTCCGCTCGCGCCTTGTCCGGATGGGTCACGTCGCGCGCCCAGCTGAGCATGGAGCGGCAGATCTCGGCGTTGGGCTGGGTGAAGCTGTTCTCGACCTGCTGATAGACATATTCACGTCCATCGACCTCGAGACGCTCGAAGACGTGATCGCGCGTCAGCACGAGGTGCTGCTTGCGTGAACGCCCGATGATCATGATGTCGAGTTCCTGCTCCAGCGCGCGCGCCTCGGCTTCCCAGTCCTCTTCCAGCTTGCGGTGATAGATCAGCGTGACCAGTGCCTCGCCACTCAGGGTGGTGAGGAATTCACACTGGAACAGACGCTCACGCAGCACCGGACTGGCCTTGAGTCGCTCACGCAGCAGCGGCATCAGCGTATTGATGCGCTGGCTGGCCACCGGGAAGTCGTCCATGCGCACGACCGTCTTCTTCTTGTTGCCCTCATCGTCGAATTCCACCTCGAACATCGCATAGTAGAGGTCGTCATCCTCATGCCAGATACGAAATTCGCAGCGCATGCGGTAATGACTGGGCGGCGAGGGAAACACCTCGAGCTCCGGCGCATCGAAGGCGGCGAAACGGGCGCGGGTCTGCTCGGCCTTCTCGGCAAGCTGCTGTTCATACTGACTGGGATCGACGACGGCGATGGCCACACTGACTCCTGCCTGCGGGCATACCGCAGCACTGAAACGATGAGCAAAGGGACGCGGATGGGGTCATGGCAAGCCATGCCGATCACGTCCATTCAAAGGTTGGGCGCGCTAGCCTACCACCGGCAGCGCGAAGCTCAAGCACGGGTTGGTGACTCATGCAGCGACTGGGGCCGTCAGGGGCCGAGCGCGAGTCCTCGAGGGGCGGCAAACCCCTGGCTTTCAAGTGCAGTGGCAAGGCCGGGCTGACAGGCGTCCGTCGCCAGGGCGATGCCTGCGCCAGACACCTCGTCTTGCGCCAGCGTGGCCTGCGCCGTGCGGGCCGGCAACTCCAGCACCTGGGCCACGCGCCGTGCGATCGCCGCGCCGGAATCCACCAGCGCCAGCGGTGGTTCACCCGGCGCATTCCTGCCCAGGGCGCTGGCGATATCCGCGCTGAGCAGCGGGAAGTGGGTACAGCCGAGAATCACCACCTCCAACCCCGGTACCGCCGCGAGATCCGCCAGACTCGCCGCGACCACCTCGGGGCGAGCAGCCTCGCCACGCAGACGGCGCTCGGCCTCGGCGACCAGCGGGTCCGCCGCGACGCGAATCACCTGGCAGTCCGCCGCGAAATCATGGATCAACTGCTCGGTATAGGCACGCCTCACCGTGGCGGAGGTGGCCAGCAAGCCGAACACTGGCGGCTCGCCCTGTGCGCGGCGCACCGCGCTCTGACGGCTGCGCGCCAGCAGCGCGGCAGGCTTGATCGCCGGTACGGTACCGATCACCGGAATCGACAACGTCTCGCGCAATGCCTGCAGCGCCAGCGTGCTGGCGGTATTGCACGCCACCACCAGGGCACGCGCTCCACTTGCCTCGACCGCCGCCGCACACACCTGCGCGATGCGCGTCACCAGCCAGTCATCGGCCTTGGTGCCGTAGGGGAGCGCGGCGTTGTCACACACATAGGCCAGCGGCAACGTCGGCCATTGGCGGCGAATCTCCGCCGCCACCGAGAGTCCTCCGACCCCCGAATCGAAGATCAGCACCGGCGCGTCAGGCGCGTCAGATAGGACATGGGACTGGCTGACAACGGAGCCTGAAGGGGCGGTGGAAGGCGCCATGGTGATGATATCTCGCGCTGCGAAAGAGGAAGGTCGGCTGCAATGGCGCGCTATTTTACCTGCTTGGTGACGATGTAGGTGAAGTAACGATCGATCCCCAGCTCTGAGACCAGCCAGCGGTCGATCAATCGCTGGTAGGCATCGATGCTCGCCGTCTCGAGACGCAGCAGATAATCCACGCCGCCGCCGACCGCCACACACTCGATCACCTCGTCCGCCTCGCGCATGGCGCGCTCGAAGCGCTGGAAGCTCTCGGCATCGTGATGCTTGAGGTGTATCTCCACCCATACCGGCGTGCGCGGGGCTGCCACCACGGCGCCGCCGCGCTGCGCCTCGAGCAGCGCCTGATTGATGCGCGCCGAATAGCCCTCGATGATACCGGCCTGCTCAAGGCGCTTGACCCGCTCCCAGCACGGGCTGACCGACAGATTGATCTCCTCGGCCAGCCGCGACTTGGTGATGCGACCATCGCGCTCGAGGATCGCCAGAATCTTCAGATCGAAGGCATCAAGCCTGGGCGCGGGCATCGCGCGCGCAGCGCCTGAACTCATGAGGCATCTCGCGCCAGATCGTCCACCACCTCGGCGATCACCGCCAGCGTATCGCCGAGACTGACCTGCGCCGGGAAGCGCCGTGCCACCAGCACGCCGTCGCGCTCGGCACGATATGCCACCGCCGGTTGACCGGCCCGCCCCAGCGGGTAGACCCGAGCCACGCACTGCCCCGCGCTGACCTGCTCACCCAGCGCCACGCACAGTTCCAGCAGGCCTTCATGCTCACTCTGCACGTAGCAGCTGGCGTCAGGCATGTCGATCAGCAGCGGCCTGGCCGCCTGGTCGGCATGGCGTCGCTCGACATCGCCCTCCAGGTCGGCACGACTGCGTTCGCGCAGCACGCCACTGAAGGCGAGGAAGTTGTCGACGCCACGGTCGGCGATCGCCTGCCGCTCAGGCGTGGTGGAACCGCCGCCCCCCAGCTCCGTGGTGACGAAGACCTTGCCCTGGCGCTCCACGGCAGTGTCGTAGAGCGCCTCGGCATCCAGCTCGAACATCATCATCGCCGAAGGCGCACCGAAGGCCAGCGCGCCGGCCAGACTCTCGGCTTCCTGATGACGGCACTGCTCCACGCCCAGCGACGCCTCGAGATAGTCCAGGCGGTGCGCGGCCGCGAACGGCAGGATATCCAGGGTGCGGCCACCGGAATGCAGGTCCAGCGCGTAGTCACACTGCGGTACCAGCACCCGGGTGAAATAGTCGGCGATCTGCTCGGTAGGTCCCCCCTCGGGATCGCCGGGGAAGCTGCGATTGAGATTGCCGCCATCAAGTGGCGAGCAGCGCCGGCCGGCCTTGGCCGCCAGCGCATTCATGGTCGGCACGATGATGACACGCCCCTGCACGTCCTCGGGCGTGAGGCGGGCCGCCAGCTTGTAGAGCGCGGTGATGCCCTCGTACTCGTCACCGTGATTGCCGCCGGTGAGCAGCACCGTGGGCCCTTCACCGTTGGCGATCACGCTGATCGGGGTCATCACGGCACCCCAGGCAGACTCATCGGTGGAAATCGGCAGCTTGAAGAAGCCGTGCTGAAGGCCATCGGCGTTCAGGTCAATGGTCAGGCTGACGGGAGATTCACGCATGACAGGCCTCCTTGGCCGGACGAACTCACAACAACAAAGGCATATGGCATCGCATCACTGACGAACGGCCAGCCCGTCACTTGACGAACAGCTGGCGGGGCACGTCACACAATGGCTCGGCACCATTCTCGGTGATCAGGATCGACTCGGTGATCTCGAGCCCCCAGTCATCCATCCACATGCCGGGCATGAAGTGGAAGGTCATGCCCGGTTCCAGCACCGTCTCGTCACTGGGGCGCAGACTCATGGTGCGCTCGCCCCAATCCGGCGGATAGCTGATGCCGATGGGATAGCCGCAACGTGCGCCCCCCCGGTCGAAGCCGTACTTGTCCATCGCCGCGCCCAGCGCCAGCGCGATGTCGCAGCAGCGATTGCCCGGTCTGGCGATGGCCAGGCCGCTTTCGATGCCTTCCAGCAGGGCGGACTCGCCGCGCACGAAATCGCGCGGCGGCCGACCGAGAAACACGGTGCGCGAGAGCGGCGCGTGATAGCGCTTGTAGCAGCCGGCGATCTCGAAGAAGGTGCCCTCGCCCTCGCGAAACGGCGTGTCATCCCAGGTCAGGTGAGGGGCAGCGGCATCACTGCCGGTCGGCAGCAATGGCACGATGGCCGGATAGTCGCCGCCGAGAATCTCGCCATTCGGCCCGACCACACCCTCGACCCCGACACGATAGATCTCGGCGACCAGTGCGCTCTTGGGCAGGCCCGGCTCGATCATCTCGAGGATGCGCGAGTGCATGCGCTCGACGATGCGCCCCGCCACGCGCATGTAGGCGATCTCCTGCTCGGACTTGATCGCCCGACACCAGTTGACCAGCGAGTTGGCGTCCACCAGTCGCGCGTGGGGCAACTCCTTGACCAGCGCCAGATGGGCACGTGCCGAGTAGTAGTAGTTGTCGAGTTCGACCCCCACCACGCCGTCGTGCCAGCCGCGCTGCGGCAGGATCGACTGGGCGAGAAACTCCATCGGATGCATGTCCGGATTCTGCACGTAGTAATCCGGATACCACAGGATGTTGTCCTCGCCCATCCAGCAGGTACGCAGCGCGCCGTTGCCGTCCTGACGGCGTCCGTACCAGACTGGCTCACCGCTCAGACCCAGCAGTACACATTGGTGCACATAGAAGGACCAGCCGTCATAACCGGTCAACCAGGCCATGTTGGAGGGGTCGGAAATCACCATCACATCGATGCCGGCACGCGCCATCGCTTCCCGGACACGCTGGATACGGGCGTGATATTCCCCGATGGTGAAGGCCTGGCGTCCGGCCGACAGTGGCCGCGGTACCCAGTTGTCGGGCATCGCCTGCGCTTCGCCATTCGGCAAGTTGTTGAGCCCCGCGAATGGAGGCTGGGCAATAGGCGGATGCGACGGGAATTGGCTCATGCAGCGCTCCTGTTCAATCAGGCCTTGAGGCAAGCAGCACGTCGGGGCGGAGCCTTACGCGCGCCTCTGGTGCCCAGAGCCGTCAACGTATATGCGAACATCCGAATTCCCCTCTTGATTCGAGTCTGTCACTCTGCCGACAGCGGGTCAAAGGCGACTCTGGCACTGTCGCCCTTCCCTTCGGCCCTTGCAAGGGCCGCGCCATCATCACGACATCACCGGGAAATACTCCAGGACCTTTCAGGAGACTCTTTCAGATGAGCCACATGCGAATTCTGGTACATCACGAGCGGGCAGAACGCTGGTGCGAGGCACTGCGTGAGCGTCTGGACAGCAGCGACATCGAGATCCTCGCCGATGACGGCGAGACCCTGGGCGACATCCTGGTGGTGTGGGCACCGCCGGCGGCACTGTTCGAGCGGCATCGCGAACACGACGTGAAGGCGATTCTCAATCTGGGTGCCGGCGTGGACAGCCTGCTGGCCAATCCCGCCCTGCCTCGAGAGGTGCCGGTGCTCAAGCTGCGCGATGCCGGCATGGCCAGCCACATGCTCGATTACGTGCGCTACGGCCTGCTGCACTTCCGACGTGACTTCGATCGCTACGCTGTCCAGCAGTCAGAGCGTCACTGGGCGCCACATCGCGTGGTGCGCGCCAGGCATTATCCGGTCGCGGTGCTCGGCCTGGGTGCCATCGGCCGGCAGATCGCCGAGGCGCTGGCGGCAGACGGCTACCCCGTGCATGGCTTCAGCCGCAGCGCCCACACCCTGGAGGGCGTGACCTGCCACCATGAACAGGGGGAAGGCGGTCGCTCGCTCAAGGCAGTGCTGGGAGATGAAACGCTTGGCCTCAAGGCGGTGATCAACCTGCTGCCCAACACCACCGCCACTCGCGACGTGCTGAATGCAGAGGCCTTCGCGGCCCTGCCCGATGACGCCGTGCTGATCAATCCCGGCCGCGGCAGCAGCGTGGTCGAGGAGGATCTGCTCGCGGCGCTGGAGAAGGATCAGTTGCGCGGCGCGCTGCTGGATGTCTTCCAGCATGAGCCGCTCGCCGGCGACAGCCCGCTGTGGCAGCACCCGAAGGTGATCATCACCCCGCACGCCGCCGCCCCGACCCCGGTCTCCGAGGCCGCCGACCAGCTGGCGGAGAACATCCGCCGCGTGCAGCGCGGTGAGTCCCTGACGGGCATCAGTCTGGAACACGGCTACTGAGGCGTGCGTTTCACACCGGAAGCGCAGTGGTCGACTTGAGACACTCCATCGCGAAGCGTGCCGAGACATCGGTGAGGTCATCGAGGGTATTGACCAGCTGCTTGTAGACGCGGTCGTAGGCATTCATGTCCGCGACCTGAACCTTGAGCAGGTAGTCGTAGTCGCCCGCCATGCGATAGAACTCGGTGACTTCCTCGATCTCCTCGATCACCGCCACGAACCGTTCGAACCAGGCCCGCGAATGATCGCGGGTCTTGAGTTGCACGAAGGCGGTCAGCCCCAGCCCGACCCGCTCGGCATCCAGCAGCGCCACCCGCGCGGTGATCACCCCGCATTCCTCCAGCCGCTTGAGGCGCTTCCAGCAGGGTGAGGTGGTCAGATGCACCGACTCCGCCAGTGCCGCCAATGACAGGCTGGCATCACGCTGCAACAGCCGCAGCAGCGCGCGGTCCGTGGCATCGAGCACAATTTTCTCCATACTCCCTCCTCACGACAAAATCTTGCTACAGAACATGGCCTACGCCATGACAACTGGCAAGTTTTGCCTGACAGCCGGTCGTACCATGAAGGCTCCTCCCCGCGACAGGAACCGCTGCCATGCCGACCACTGCCTTTCCCCCCCGCTCGCCGTGTGCGCCCTCTTCACTCGCCACTCCCTCGGAGGGCTTGCTGCACAGGGCGCCTCTGGAAGCATGGCGACAGGAGTGCCTGGCACAGCTGGCCGCCTTGAAGGCAGCCACGCCCGTCACTCCGCTCAGGGAGCTTGCGCTTTGCGGGCTTGGCGAGGCGCGCGTGCTGATCAAGGACGAGCGCGCCCACGCCAGTGGTTCACTCAAGCATCGACTGGCCATGGCGTTGTTCGAGCAGGCCTTGAAGCAAGGCTGGCTCAGTCCCGGACACCCGGTCATCGACGCCTCGTCAGGCTCCACGGCGGTCTCTGAAGCGTGGCTGGCACGCCGCCTGGGACTGGAATTCATCGCCGTGGTGCCCAAGGGCACCGCATGTGACAAGTTGAAGGCGATTCGTGACGAGGGCGGGCGTGTCGTGGAGATCGAGAATGCCGCCCACCTCTGCCAGTCCGCCCAGGTGCTGGCCGAGGACAGCGGCGGCCACTTCCTCAACCAGTTCCAGCATGCCGCCACGGCCAGCGACTGGCAGAGCGAGACAAGCCTGCCGGGCGAGTGTCTGGCACAGATCGCCGAACGCGAGCTGCCGGAGCTTGAAGCGGTCTTTCTCGGCGCTGGCACCGGCGGCAGCGCCGCCACCTTCGCGCGCCATCTGCGTCACAAGGGTCTTCTTCGCCACTCGGGGCCTCTACACCACACGGGGCCTTTTCACCACTCGGGGCCTCTACACCACAGGGGCCATGGCGCTCGCGTGATCGGCGTGGACCCCGAACACTCCGTCTATCATGCCTGCTGGCAGCACCATCACACCCATGGCACCCGCATGACCTCACTGCCCGCGCCTCAGGCACCCAACCCCATCGAGGGCATTGGCCGCCCCTGTGTACTGGAGGCGTTCGACCCCGTGCACTTCGATGATTATCGACGCATCGCGGATGCCCGCAGCCAGGCGGCGGCACTATGGCTGGCAGAGCATGCCGGGCTTGCCGTCGGGCCCTCCACCGGCACCGCCTTCGCGGGCCTGCTGGAAACCCTCGAGCTCAAGCACGCCCGCGGCGAGGCGCTGACGGGTAGCTGGCTGCTGCTGGCCTGTGATCATGCCAGCCGCTACGCCAGCACCCTGGGCGACCCCGTCTGGCGGGCGGAACACCAGTCACGCCTCGCCCCGCATCGCGCCTGGATCGAGAGACTCACCGCCTGAAACGACGACACCCCGCCAAGGCGGGGTGTCGTCGTCGAGCATCACGAGGCGCGATGGCAGCTCGTGCCACGGCTCATGTCAGTCGCAATGCATGTCAGCCGCAATGGAGGTCAGTCACGCCTCATGCCAGCAGGGCATTGAACTGACGCAGCCACTCCGGGTGGGCCGGCCAGGCCGGCGCGGTCACCAGCTTGCCGGAGGTCACGGCATCGGTGACTTCCAGTGACACGAATTCGCCACCTGCCAGCTTGACCTCCGGCGCGCAGGCCGGATAGGCGCTGACGCGATGGCCTTCCAGCGACATGGCAGCCGCCAGCAGCTGCGGGCCATGACAGACGGCGGCGATGGGCTTGTCGGCCTCGACGAAGTGACGCACCAGGTTCAGCACGCGCTCGTCCAGACGCAGGTACTCGGGGGCGCGACCACCGGGGATCAGCAGCGCATCGTAGTCTTCCGCCTTGAGGTCGGCGAAGCTCGCGTTGAGCGCGAAGTTGTGACCCGGCTTCTCGGTATAGGTCTGATCGCCTTCGAAGTCGTGGATCGCCGTCTTGACGATATCGCCTTCACGCTTGTCCGGGCATACCACATCGACCCGATGACCCATCGCCTGCAGCGCCTGGAACGGCACCATCAGCTCATAGTCTTCCACAAAATCTCCGGCAATGATGACAATGCTGGCCATGATGATCTCCTGATTGAACAAACGGGGTTGGCATCACTGCATCGCGCTCGCCTGACATCACCTCTGCCTGACATGTCGGGAAGCCTGCAGCTCACGCACAAGGCGTTCCCAGAGTACCTGTCCGGCGCGCATGAGCAAGCGCTGAAATAGCGTCCTGTGCCTGATGCGCCTGTCATCGAGGCCATCGTCAGCGGGCCCTCATGCGTCATCCACGACTTGCAGGAGAGGTGCGCCAGCGCGAGGGAACCTTGCATGCGGCCACGCTGCCCAATCATCATGCTCTCGCCCCGAACGACACCACTCCCCAAGGGCGGCCCCATTTGCGGACAGAAAGCTTCGACAGGAGTCACCATGCTTGCCCTTGTACCACGACGAATCCACTGGACACGCCTGCGACGGATACCCTCGCCTCGCCGCCTGAACGGCTGGCTTGGCGCGATGCTGCTGGGATCAGTCCTGTTGAGCACGGCGCAACAGGCGAGCGCTGACGTGAGCAGCGCGGAGTCTCCCGTGTCCTTCACCGCTCAATACACCCTGGTGCTGGACGGCTGGCCGGATGTGCCCCTCACGCAGCGCATCAGCCAGAGCGGGGAGCTTTACATCGCCAGCATGGAGGCCTCCATCAAGGTGGCCAGCGGCTACGAGCAGGGACGCTTCCTCCTCAAGGAGGGCCAGCTGCAGCCGGCCGGGTATCGTTCCGGTTATCGTCTGGCGGGTATCGGCAAGGACTACAGCCGCGAGGCACCCGAGCCTGACGAGACGCTCCTCCCCGACCGCCAGACCCTGCTGGTACTGCTGAGCCAGCAGGCCGATGCCCAGTGGGCCGCGGGAAGTTGCCTGACGGGAGCCCCCTGTGCGCTGGAATATCTGGATCACAAGGGGCGCACCCGGACACTGATGTATGAGATCCAGGCACAGGAATCCCGCGTGGCCGCCGGTCAGACCTTCCGCACCCTGCGGCTGGACACCTGGCGCAAGCATCGTGATCAGAAGCACTACCGCCTGTGGCTGGCCCCCCGCTGGCCGGGCCTGATGGTGGCTCTCGACTACCTCGACTACGAGGACAGCCCCGCAGGTGAAGTCCCGGAGCGCTCCGCACATCTGACCCTCGACCGGCTCAGCAGCTCGCGGCGCCAGGCCAGTCCGTGACCCGTCGTGAGGCTCGGTATCCGGTGCTCGGTGTCCAGAACTCTGTGTCCGGTGCTCTGAGTCCAGAACTCTGAGTTCAGAACTCGGTGTCCAGGCCGCGGCATAAGCCGCGCTGATCCCCCATCAGCAGTTATCGCGCAGGATCCACTCCCGGGGATACCCTCTGTCCCCGGCAATCGTTACAGTAACCCTTCCCAGTGATACTCACTGACAATCAATCGCTTACGTCGCTCTGGTCCTGTCGACGGCCAATGACAAGGAAGGGTCATGCTCTCGGGTCTCATCTTCATCCTGCTGCCGCTGATTCTCGGCTATCTGGTGCGTATCGAGCAGCCCGCACGCCTGGCGGTCGTCAATCAGCTGGTGAATGCCTCGATCTACGTCATCCTGTTCCTGATGGGCATGGGGCTTGCCGGGCTGGAGCAACTCGGCGCCGGCATGGCCGCCATGAGCGGGCAGGCGGTGATTCTGTTCGCCATCATCACGCCATTGAATCTGCTGGCACTGTGGGCGCTGTCACGTCGCAGTGCACTGCGTGCGGATGCCTCACGCGTGGTGGAGGGAGCGCCGATGACCCGCTGGGAAGCGCTGTCCGGCTCCCTGACACTGGCGGCGGCGGTCGCGCTGGGCGTCGCGGCGGGCGTCGTGCTGGGGCTGATGGAGATCTCGCTCGACACCGACACCCTGGCCGAGTGGGCACTCTATGCCCTGCTGGCGCTGATCGGCTGCCAGCTGAGAAGCTCCGGCATGAGCCTGCGCCAGATCCTGCTCAACCGCCATGGCCTGTTCATCGCGCTGACGGTGATGGCGAGCTCGCTGCTGGGCGGACTGCTGGCGGCACCGCTTCTGGCACTCGACTGGAATCAGGGCATGGCGATGTCAGCCGGTTTCGGCTGGTATTCGCTGTCAGGCATCCTGATCGGTGATCAGCTCGGGCCGATTCTGGGTGGCGCAGCCTTCTTCAATGACCTGAGCCGTGAACTGCTCGCCTTCCTGTTGATCCCGCTGACCATCCAACGCTTCACGCCGCTGGCCATCGGCTTCGGCGGCGCGACCTCGATGGACTTCACTCTGCCGGTCATCCAGCAGACCGGCGGCGTTGCCTGCGTGCCCGTGGCCGTCGTATCCGGCTTTCTGCTCTCGCTGGCCTCGCCGCCGATGATCCTGTTCCTGCTCTCGCTCAGCCACGTCTGACGTCGTGGTCCTTGCCGATGACACCCCGGAACGGTGACACTCGGCCTCTCTCTTTCCAGCGCCTGACATTGCCATGCCGCCTCTGCATCACACTCCACCGCGCCCCAGACGCGTGACGCTCGCCGACATCGCCGCTCGCCTGGGCGTGACCAAGGTCACGGTCTCGCGCGCGCTCAACCAGCCCGAGAAGGTCTCCGCCGCCATGCGCGAGCGGGTACGGGAGTGCGCCCGCGAACTGGGTTACATGCCCAACCGCCAGGCCGGCAGCCTCGCCAGTGGTCGCTCCCGGCTGATCGCGCTGCTGATCCCGTCACTGTCCAATGCCGTGTTCTCGGAACTGCATCGGGGGCTTGAGGCACCGCTGGCCGCCGCCGGCTATCAGCTGCTGATCGGCCATACCGGCTATTCGATGGAAGAAGAGGAGCGCCTGATCGAGACCTGGCTCTCGTTCGGCGTGGACGGTCTGGTGCTGTGCGGCAGCCGCCACAGCGAACGCGTCACCGAGATGATCGCGCGCTCCGGCTGTGCCGTGGTGGAGTGCATGGAAAAGCGTGAGGCGCCACTGGACATGGCGGTGGGACTGGATCAGCACGCCGCCGGCCGCGCCATGGCGGAGGCGATGATCGAGAGTGGCCGCCGGCACATCGGCTTTCTGGCCGCGCGCATGGACCGCCGCGTCGAGCAGCGTCTGGCGGGCTGGCGCGCCGCCGTCGAGGCCGCCGGCCTGTCACAGGAGTACCTGATGACCACTCCGGCACCCTCAAGCGTCAAGCTGGGCGGCGAATTGCTGGACGAGATGCTGACTCGGTGGCCGAATCTCGACGCCGTCTTCTGCTGCAACGACGACCTGGCCGCCGGTGCACTGTTCGAGTGTCAGCGTCGCGGCCTGGAAGTGCCGGCACGGCTGGCGCTGGCCGGCTTCAATGGTCTGGAGATGACCCGTGGCACCTGGCCTGCGCTTGCCAGCGTGGTCACGCCGCGCCGAGAGATCGGCGAACGCACCGCCGCCCTGCTGCTGGCACGCCTGAGCGGCGACCACGCCTCCACGCCGCGTGGCCTGTGGGAAGACCTGGGCTTCAGCCTGCAGAGAGGCGGGAGTCTGCCCCGGGCGTGAGCGCTTTCGAGGATGCGTGCTGCGCCGTCAGCTGCTGACACATCTGTTCGACCAACGCCTGCGGTGTGGCACTGATGTCGAGGGTATAGACGCGCTCCGTCTCACGCTCAGGCACCTCCAGGGTCGCCAGCTGGTCATCGAGCATGGCGGCGCCCTTGAAGAAGTGATCGGTGCGCGCCTCCAGGCGCTCCAGCAACAGCTCGCGCGTGCCTTCCAGGAACACGAAGCCCAGCGCCGCATCCCCGCCACGCAGCTGATCGCGATAGCGTCGCTTCAGCGAGGAGCAGGCCAGCACCAGACTGCGTCCCTCGCGGCGCGCCTCATCGATCAGCTCGACCAGGCGGGCCAGCCAGCCATGGCGGTCTTCATCATTGAGCGGGATGCCGCGCGCCATCTTGGCCACGTTGGCCTCGCCATGATAGTCATCACCGTCGATGAACTGCGCCCCCAGACATGCCGCCAACGCCTGGCCGACATGCGACTTCCCGCACCCGGACACGCCCATCACCACCAGTCGCACCCCACCCTCGGGCAAGGTGACGCTCTCGTCGTCCAGCGCGACGCTGCCCTGAGCGGACGCCGTGGATGACACCCCTTCTGCCTGCTGCTGCATGACACCCCTTCCCCTTGAAGAATATCCGTGTTGTCTGTCGTCCCACCTTGCCACCCGGGCCGGCCACGGCGAACCCTGCGTGACGAGCCCATGAGCGGCGGCGCTGCGCAGGATACCCCGCGCAGCATCATCTATGTCGTGGCGACCCGGCGACATGCACCTTTCGGATCATTGCACAGACGCTTATGTTACCGGTAACTTTCATCCTGCACGAAGCAACAGGTCTTGCACAACAGGTCTTGCAAAACCGGCCCTGCACCACAGGCCTCACACGACACGCCTCACACCATACGCCCAAGGCCGTGGCAGATCGCACCGCCACCGCCAGCCGCAAGAGTTCGCCATCATGTCCCCAGATAGCACCCTCGTCCTTGCCGCCCTCGGCGGTATCCTGCTGCTGCTGTACCTCGTCATGCGTCTGCGCCTGCACGCCTTCGTCGCCCTGCTGGTGGTGAGTCTGGGGGTCGGGCTGGCCACCGGCATGCAGCCCGACGCCATCATCGATTCCGTCACCAACGGCATGGGCAACACCCTGGGCTTCGTGGCCACCGTAGTCGGGCTCGGCGCGATGTTCGGCAAGATGCTGGAAGTGTCCGGCGGCGTCGACCGCATGGCCAATACCCTGCTGGGGCGCTTCGGGACCTCACGCTCCCAATGGGCGCTGGCGCTGACCGGCTTCCTGGTCGCGATTCCGGTATTCCTGGATGTGGCCTTCATCATCCTGGTGCCGCTGGTCTATGCACTGGCACGCCGCAGCGGCCGCTCGCTGCTCTATTACGGCATTCCGCTGCTGGCCGGTCTGGCCGTCACCCACTCCTTCATTCCGCCGACCCCGGGGCCGATCGCGGTCGCCAAGCTGATCGGCGCCGACCTCGGCTACGTGATCCTGTTCGGGGCGCTGTGCGGCCTGCCGGCGATGATCGTCGCGGGCCCGATCTTCGGTCGCTTCATCGCCAAGCGTATCGATGCCAAGATCCCGGAGTACATGGAAAATGCCGGCAGCGTGATGAGCGATGAAGAGGTCAATCAGCGCGCCCCGGGCTTCGGGTTGATCCTGTCCATCGTGCTGCTGCCGCTGGCGCTGATCGTGCTCAACACCGTCTCCGGCTTCCTGTTCGGTGACGACAGTCCGCTGGTCGGCTGGCTGGGCTTTCTTGGCCATCCCTTCGTGGCGCTGAGTCTGGCCACGCTGATGGCCTTCACCCTGCTGGGCACGCGTCGCGGCATGACGCGTGAACAGGTGATGGAAGTCGCCACCAAGGCACTCGAGCCGGCCGGCATCATCATTCTGGTCACCGGGGCTGGCGGTGTCTTCAAGCAGATGCTGATCGACTCCGGCGTCGGTGACGTGCTCGGCACCCTGATGGCCGACAGCAATCTGCCACCGATCCTGCTCGCCTTCCTGATCGCCACCGCGGTGCGTGTCATCCAGGGCTCGGCTACCGTGGCGATGATCACCGCCGCCGGCCTGATGGCGCCGGTCATCGATACGCTGGCGCTGTCCGGTCCGGTGCTGGGACTGGTGGTGATCGCCATCGCCAGTGGCGCCACCGTGCTCAGTCACGTCAATGACTCCGGCTTCTGGCTGGTCAGCCGCTATTTCGGCCTGACCGAGAAGGACACCCTGAAAAGCTGGACGGTGATGGAGACGTTGATCGGCGTGATCGGCGTCAGCATGGCGCTGCTGATCGGCCTGTTCCTCTAGACACCCGCGACCCGGAGCGCTGACGAAAAGCTGCCACGGCGTGTGGCAGCTTTTTTTGTGCCTGGCAAATGCCAGAATTCCCTATCACGCCGTCTTGCACGCTATTTCCCACTTTTGCATTGCGCCTGCATGACATCATGCGATCATCCACCCTTTCGTCCGCCATTCTGGCCCATGATCCTTCGTCTCTGCTCGGCGCTCTCGCGACTGGTCAGAGGCCGTTGCGCATCAGGGCCTGACATCTTTCGTCCGGAGTCCGCATGGACAACAGCCCTGAGTCGCCAACCCCGGCATCGCCACCCTCCGCCACTGGCAGCAAGCCACCCTCCTCCCGCCGTCTGATCTGGATGCGCCTGCTGGCGCTGATCATTCTCGCGCTGGCGATAGCGCTGGCGGCCTGGTGGATGACCCACCGCCCCGGCGCCCCCAAGCGCGCGCCCAGTGACGCCCCGGTTCCCAGCGTGGAAGTGGTGACGGTCAGCCATACGGCCAGTGCACCGACACTGGAAGGCTACGGCCGCGTGATCGCCGATCGTCAGACGACCGTATCCACCCGGGTCAGCGGTCAACTGGCGCCCTTCCCCGAGGGCATCGAGGCGGGCCGTGAAGTCCGCGCGAACCAGCTGCTGGCGAGCCTCGACCAGCTGGATTACCAGCTGGCGCTGCGTCAGGCCGAGGCGGATCTCGCCACGGCAGAAGCCAGCCTCGCCTCGGAAAAGGGCGAGCAGATCCGCGCGGCCTCGGAATACAAGACCTTCGGTCGCAACCTGCCGGCGGCGCAGAAAGCGCTGGTGCTGCGCGAGCCTCAGCTCAAGTCGGCTCAGGCCGCGGTGGACAGTGCCCGCGCCAGCCGCGACCAGGCCAGACTCAATCTGGAACGTACCGAGATCCGCGCGCCCTATGACGGCCTGATCAGCGAGCGTCTGGTCGGCGAAGGCAGTGACCTCAACGCCTTCACCGACCTGCTGACGCTGGTGGCCACCGACCGCTTCTGGGTGCGTCTCAATCTCCCGCAGGCCGACATGGAATGGCTCTCGACCCATGCCCGTGACGGTCAGGGCACGCCGGTCCTGCTGTCCAGCAAGGCATGGCCGGAGGGCCAGCATCGGCGCGGCGAAGTGTGGAGCGTCCTGCCGTCCCTGGAGGACAACGGCCTGCTGACCCAGGTGATGGTGGCAGTGGAAGACCCATTGGCGCTCGACGTCTCCGAGGAGGCGCGCGCCAGCACGCCGGCCCTGCGCCTGGGCGATGTGGTGGAAGCGACTCTGACACCTCAGCGCACCGCATCGCTGATCGAGCTGCCGGTCAGCGCCCTGCGCAGTGGCCAGCAGGTCTGGGTGCTGACGGAGGATGGCTATCTGGAGAAACGTGCGGTGGGCGTGCGCCATCTGGGCAACGACACCCTGCTGATCGCCGGGGGACTGAGCGATGGCGAGCGGGTCATCGTGAGTGCCTTGAGCAATGTCGAGGCCGGCATGGCGCTGCGTGCCCGCGGTGATGCGCCGACGCCGACCACCAGGACCCCTGATAACAAGGCGGCTGACGACAAGACGACGGCTGGCGACAAGAGCACCGCGACAGTTGAGCAGGACACCGCGACTGGTGACAAGAACGCCACGGTTGCCGACAAGAGCGCCACGACCACCGGAAGTGACTCATGACGGCACCGTCGCGCCTCAAGGGCCCCATCCGCTGGATGCATGATCATGGTGTCGCCGCCAACCTGCTGATGCTGTGTCTGATTCTCGGCGGTCTGCTGATGTCCAGCCAGATCAAGAAGGAGGTCTTCCCCTCCTTCGAGCTCGAGATCATCAACGTCAGCGTCAGCTATTCCGGCGCGACCCCCGATGAAGTGTCCGAGAGTCTGTTGCAGGCCATGGAATCCGCGGTGCAGGACGTGGAGGGGATCGAGGAGATCACCGCCACGGCCGAGGAAGGCCTCGGCTCACTGTCCATCGAGCTTCAGGATGGCGTCGAGACCATGCGCGCCTACCAGGACATCCAGCAGGCCATCGACAGCATCACTACCCTGCCCGATGAGTCTGATCCGCCCGTCTACTCGCTGGCAGGTCGCTCGCGCAGCGTGATGGAACTCAAGCTGCACGGCCAGACGGATGACCAGACCCTGCGCAACGTCGCCGAGCGTCTGCGCCTGAGCCTGCTGGACAGCAACGACATCACCAAGGTGGAGCTGACCGGCATCCGTGACCGGGAAGTGCACGTGTCACTGGAGGAAGGGGCGCTGCGCCGTTACGGCCTCTCGCATCAGGATGTGGCCAGCCTGATCGGCAATCAGGCGCTCAACCTGGCCGGCGGCAGCCTGGACACCCAGCAGGGCGAGTACCTGGTGCGCTACGAGGCGCGGCGCGACGGTGCCGCCGAGTTCGCGCAGCTGCCGGTGATCTCCAGTCAGGAAGGCAATGTCATCCGCCTGGGCGATATCGCCACCGTCACCGACGGTTTCGCCGACAGTGACAAGGAAGTGCTCTATGACGGTGAACCGGCGATCGGCCTGGACATCTATCAGGTCGGCTCCCAGACACCCAACGAGCTGTCCGCCGCGACCATGGCGATGCTGCCGGAGCTGTCCGCCAGCCTGCCGCGCGGCCTGACGCTGAGTGTCGAGGACGATGATTCGCTGGTCTACCAGGACCGTCTGGAACTGTTGCTCAAGAACGCCTGGATGGGGCTGGTGCTGGTGCTGGTGCTGCTGGGCCTGTTCCTGGAGGCGCGCCTCGCCTTCTGGGTCACCCTGGGCATCCCCACGGCCTTCCTGGGGGCGATGCTGTTCCTGCCGCTGGTCGGCGTGTCCATCAACATGATCTCGATGTTCGCCTTCATCATCGCGCTGGGCATCGTGGTGGATGACGCCATCATCGTCGGCGAGAACATCCACTCGCATCGCGAGCGCGGCGCCAGCATGCGCGAAGCCGCCATCCTCGGCGCACGCGAGATCGCGGTGCCACTGGCGTTCTCGATCCTGTCCAACATCGTGGCCTTCATTCCGCTGCTGTTCCTGCCCGGCTTCCTCGGGCTGGTATTCGGCATCATCCCGCTGGTGGTGATCAGCATCTTCGCGCTGAGCTGGATCGAGGCGATCTTCATCCTGCCCGCACACCTGGGTCACACCAGCGAAAAGCCGATTCGCTGGCTGGCACCGCTGGACCGCGTGCGTCACGGCGTCCAGCACGGACTGGAGCGCTTCACGCGTCAGCGCTTCCAGCCCTTCCTCGAGGGGTGTCTGAACTACCGTGGTCTGACCGCCATCTGTGGCCTGGCGCTGCTGGTGCTGGCGATGGCCTGGATGGCCAGTGGCCGTCTCGGCTTCTCGCTGATGCCACGCGTGGAATCCAACCGTGCCGGCGTCACCGCCAATCTGCCGGTGGGCAGCCCGATCAGCCAGGACCGCGAAGTGCGCACCCTGCTGCTGGCGGCGCTGGACCGCGTGCGCGAGCGCGAAGCCGACCTGGCGGTCTTTTCCACCAGCGCCGAGATAGAAGGCAACTCGCTGAGCATCATCGCCAATCTGGACACCACGGTGGAGAACAACTGGTCGCCCTCGCAGCTGATCAAGGCCTGGCGCGAGGAAGCAGGCACCATCGCCAATACCGAATCGCTGCTGTTCGAATCCGATATCGGCGGGCCGGGACGCGGCGCGGGCCTCACCATTCGACTGTCATCCTCCGACAGTGCCGCGCTGATGGCGGCCGCCGCGACCCTGGCGACCTCGCTTGAGGATTACAGCTCGTTGTCGGATATCGACAGCGGTCTGGATGACGGCAAGCGCGAGCTCTATCTGCAGCTCAATGCCTATGGACGCTCGCTGGGACTGGACGGCGCGACGCTGGCCAACCAGCTGCGCGGACCGCTGTCCGGCGCCACGGCACTCAAGCAGCAGCAGGGTCGCAATGAGGTCGAGGTCAAGGTGCTGTTGCCCGAAGCCCAGCGCGCGAGTCTGGCCCAGCTGGAGAATTTCGGCGTGCAGACGGCCGACGGCGTCAGCGTGCCGCTGGGACTGGTGGCCGACATCCAGCAGGGACGCGCCGCCTCCAGCATCCTGCGCATCGATGGTCGCCGCGTGATCGAGGTCACCGCCAACGTCACGCCGTCCGATGCGGTCAGTCAGGTGATCACCAGTCTGGAAAGCGATGTCTATCCCGAGCTGAAGAGTCAGTATCCAACTCTGAGCATCGGCTATGGCGGGCGTCAGGAGGAGACCGCCGACAATCTGGGGTCCCTACAGGTCTCGTTGCTGCTGACCCTGGCGGCGCTCTATCTGCTGCTGGCCCTGCCCTTCAGAAGCTATCTGCAGCCGCTGCTGGTGATGACGGCGATCCCCTTCGGCCTGATCGGCGCGGTGATCGGCCATCAACTGATGGGCTACGGGCTATCGGTGATCAGCCTGATGGGCATGCTGGCGCTGTCGGGCATCGTCATCAACGATGCGCTGGTCCTCATCGACTATGCCAACCGCCAGCGGCTGGCCGGAGCCAGTGCGCGTGAGGCGATCATCATGGCGGCCACGCGACGTCTGCGTCCGATCCTGTTGACCACGCTGACCACCTTCTTCGGTCTCGCGCCGATGATCTTCGAGACCTCGCGCCAGGCTCGCTTCATGATCCCGATGGCCGTTTCCATCGGCTTCGGCATCCTGTTCGCGACGGTCATCCTGCTGATCCTGGTGCCGTCGCTCTATCTGCTGCTGGAAGACCTGCAGCACAGCCTGCGTCGCCTGCTGGGACTGCCGCCCCGCACCCCGCCTCAGGAGGAACGTGCGTCATGATCCAACCCGTGACCGCCCTGCGTTCGAGACTTTCGGTCCGCCTGTTCGTGATCCTGCTGCTGACCAATGTCGTGATCGGCGGCAGCATCTACCTGTTCATTTCCAAGAGCATGGACAAGGGCTTCGCCGAGTACCTGCAGCAGACCCAGCAGGAGCGCGTCGAGATGATCTCGACGGACCTGATCAGCGCCTATGCCGCCGAGGGCAGTTGGCAATGGCTCAAGAGTCGGCGCAACTGGGGGCGTATCGTGCACTCCCGCCCGCCGAGCGAAGAGGACGGCATGATGCCCGGGCCCGGCATGTCACCGCCGCCAGGCCGGGAGGACAGCATGATGCCCGGCCCCGGCATGTCGCGCCCGCCGGTCGGAGAGCAGGCCATGCTGCTGGGGCCCAACATGACGCGCCCACAGGATTACATGCTGCGTGATGCCGATGGCCAGCGTCTCAATGGGGCACCGCGCCCCATTCCCGGCATGCAGTTCAAGGACCTGATGCTTGATGGCAGCAAGATCGGAGAACTCGGCTATCTGCCGGTAAGCGAGATGCTGAAACGCGGCAAGGACCAGTATCTGGAACGTCAGTCGCGCGATCTGGCCATCATCATGCTCTCATCCGCCTTCGCCTCGCTGCTGGCGGCCGCCGGGATCGCCTGGTGGCTGGGGCACCGCGTCCGTGACCTGGCCTCTGGTGCCAATCGCCTGTCGAGTGGCGACTATGCCACCCGTCTGCCGGTCCGCGGGCAGGATGAGCTGTCGCGGCTGGCCGAAGACTTCAATGCCCTGGCGGCGACACTGGAGAGCAATCGCGATTCCCGCCAGCGCTGGGTCAGCGACATCTCCCACGAGCTACGGACTCCCCTGGCGGTGCTCAAGGGTGAGATTGAAGCCATGCAGGATGGCTTCCGCCCGATGAGCCATTCAAGCCTCGGCTCGCTGGCCCAGGAGGTGGACGCCCTCAATCGCCTGGTGGCGGACCTGCGCCTGCTGGCACAGAGCGATGCCGGTACGCTGGAAGCCTGGCGCGAGCCGCTGGCGCTGGATATCCAGCTCCGTGACAGCCTGGACGACCTGCGCGGCTGGCTGGCGGATGCCGGGATCGAACTGGAGACCGACATCCCGCTGCCGCTGCGGGTGCTGGGCGACACGCAACGCCTGCATCAGCTGTGGAGCAACCTGGCCAGCAACACCCGTGCCTATACCGATGCACCGGGCAGACTCAAGGTCAGTCTGCTGCACGAAGCCGCCAGCCCCGCCCAGGGAGCCGGCCACCCCGGCTGGGCGATCGTGCGCTGGGAGGATTCCAGCCCCGGCGTGCCGGACGCCGAGCTTGCCCATCTCACCGAGCGACTGTATCGCGTCGAGAACTCGCGCAATCGCTCAAGCGGTGGCAGCGGGCTGGGGCTGGCCATCGCCAGCGCGCTGGTGAGTGCCCATGAAGGCGAGCTGGTGCCGGGGCACTCCACACTGGGCGGGCTGCGATGGGACATTCGCCTGCCGCTGTTGTCTACTTGAGACTGACTCTTTTTCATCCGCAAGGACTCTTGACCATGAGCGACATTCACGCCGACCACTCCGATGACCAGGCACAATCTCGCAAGCCACTGATTCTGGTGGTCGAGGATGAGCCCAAGATCGCCAGCCTGCTGTGCGATTATCTGAATGGCAGCGGTTATCGCACCCGCCACGTGGATGATGGCAATGCCGTCATCGCCGCGGTCAATGACGAGAGACCGGCACTGGTCCTGCTCGACCTGATGCTGCCGGGCACCGATGGCCTCACCCTGTGCCGTCAGCTGCGCGCTGAAGACGCCCTGCTGCCCATCGTGATGCTGACCGCGCGCGTCGAGGAAGTGGATCGCCTGCTGGGGCTGGAGCTGGGCGCCGATGACTACATCTGCAAACCCTTCAGCCCGCGCGAGGTGGTCGCCCGCATCAAGGCCGTGCTGCGTCGCAGTCAGGCACTCGACCAGACGCTCTCGCAAAGCTCCGCCAAGGGCCAGCTGACGCTCAACGAAGAAGGCTGGCAGGCCCTGGCGGATGGCCATGACCTGGGGCTGACCGCCGTCGAGTTCCAGCTGCTCAAGGTGATGATGCAATCACCGGGGCGCATCTTCTCCCGCGATCAGCTGATGGACCACATGTACCGGGATCACCGCATCGTCTCGGAGCGTACCGTGGATTCCCACGTCAAGAAGCTGCGCCGCAAGATCGCCAGTGCCTGGCCGGAGCGCGACGTGATTCGCTCCATCTACGGTGTCGGCTACAAGTTCGAGCCTGACGTGCTGGACTGACTCCCCCCCCTCTCCCCGGGCCCGCGAACCTTTCAGCAACATGACAGCCGCCGTCTGTGACCACAGACGGCGGTTGCGTTTTTGTTGCACCCGCGGTGCTAACTTGCTGTCCAACTGCGACGGATACTGTCATCACTGCCTGAGTACGCGACATCGACTGCCGCATGAGCTCGGGCTCACGCCACAAGTGAGGTATTCGCCATGTCCCACCGTCCTGCCAAGCGTGCGCGTCCTCGCACTCGTCTGATCAGTGCCGGCATGCTGAGCGTCATGCTGATGGTGTCACCGCTGACCGTGAGCAGCGCCAGCGCCGCCGATGTCTCCCTGAGCGTATTGCTGGATGGCATCAGCCTGAACGTCAGTCAGCGCGACACCCTCGACACGCAATATCGTCACTACCGCCAGCAGCGTCAGGCGGCCGAGAGCCACCACGATGCAAAGGCGCTGGCCAAGGCCCGTCAGGACTATCTGGCCAAGGTCGACAGAATCCTGAACGCCGAGCAGACAAGCCGTTTTCATCAGCACTTCGATCGCCACTACCCCGACAAGGCCAGCACGGGCAAGCAAGCCCGGCACTGACGGCCTCGTGGCAGGCTGCCGCGACAGCGTTGCAGATCCTGACATGACACATTGCACACTTACCCGCGAGTACTTGCACAATCCCGGCACATTCGCCGCCGATACTCGCTATATCGCATGAACGCAGTTCTTTATCTCGACATACGGAGTACGCCATGAACCGCATTTCTCGCAAGCTCATCGTTTCCGGTCTGCTGACCGCCCTGGCACTGCCGATGACCGCCATGGCCGCCAGCGGCGTCAAGCAACAGGAACAGCACGACGGTGCCGCCGGCCGCCAGGCAGGCCTGGACAAGATTCTCGCCAGCTGGCACCTCAGCGATGCTCAGAAACAGAAGCTCGAAACGCTGAAGCAGCAGCAGATGGAAAGCCGCAAGCAGCTCAAGGAACAGACCTTCGACTCTCGCGAAGCACGTCGTGATGCCATCAAGGCCCAGCGTGACCAGCACAAGGCCGCCCTCGCCGAGATTCTCGACGACAACCAGGTCAAGGTGCTTGAAGCCTACTGGGCCGCAGGCAAGCCGATGCACGGCAAGCATGATGCCAAGCGCCCTGATGGGGCCGACAAGCATGGCGACAAGCCGATGGCCATGAAGGACAAGCCGGCCGGCGGCAAGCACATGGGACGCGATGGCGATCAGCGCATGGCACTGATGGGCGCCCTGTTCGACAGCTGGAACCTGGATGACGACCAGCGTGCATCCCTCAAGGATTCCTTCGATGCCATGCGCGACGACATGAAGTCGCTCAAGGAGACCGACTTCGACTCGCGTGAAGCGCGCAAGGCCGCCTTCAAGGAACTGCGCGAGACGCAGCACGAGCGCCTCGCCAAGGTGCTCAACGATGACCAGATCAAGGTGCTGGACATGATGCACCAGCGCGACAAGCGCGGCCCGAAGATGGCGGAGCGTCAACAGCGCGAGGGCATGAAGGCCCTGCTGGCAAGCTGGAATCTGAGCGATGATCAGATGCAGGCGCTCAAGGAAGTCCGCAAGGAAATGCGTGACGAGATGCATGACAGCATGAAAGAGATGCACGACGACATGCGGGATGCCATGAAGGACGCCGACACCAGACAGGAGCGTGTCGCGGCCCGTCAGGAAATGCGCAAGGAGATGAAGGAGCAGCGCCTGGAACTGCGTCAGGAAGGCCGCGAGAAACTGGCTGATGTCCTGTCCGCCGAACAGCTGGACGCGCTGGAGGCCTTCATGGCCAATGGCATGCGTCATGGCGGCCCGCACGGTGGTCCGCAGGAGGGACCGGGCGAGCCGGCTCCGCAGGCCTGATGCGCGGCACCTGAGAGGCGACTCCCCTTTTCAGGTGCCAGCCAGACACGCCCCATGAAGTGACCCTGATCGGTCTTGTGGGGAAGAAAACGCGAAAACGATGCCGCCCCGGCCGCCTTCTGGTGGTCGGGGCGGTGTCGTTTTCGTCCATTGGCGACAGAAATGTCTCTCTCCGCGACATTCCTGACGGGAGGCTCTGGCATGAGGGCTCGCGCCCGACGGATCGCGACAGGTTCATAAGAGAAAGCGACAGTCCCCCTGTCTTTTTGGGTAATGGGGGTTATATTTTTATTGAACAATCAATTAAAATAATTTTGCGAGGCCTTGAGCATTACATGGCGTGATGATGAGAGTCGTGCTTTCCTGACTGCTGAGCTCCCCCGTCCGAGGGTTCTCTCGAACGACAGGGCATTGAGCAACGGTGTCCATGACAGAAGCCACCGCAGGGGGATGCCTGCAACCGTCAGCGGAAAGCGGACCCGGCACTGGCCGCGAAGGAATTCGCGCCGCGCAGATGTCGGAGTCAGAGATCTTGGCAAGACAGTCTCTGACGTCCAGCAGCGCCCTGTGAACGTTCACCATGATGAAGGTCGCGAGACAGTCGCCAGGCATGCCGTTGCCGAGGCGCCCGCCGACCGACCTTCGTGAATCGCCTTGAGGCCGTTCTCGCCTGCTGCCTGCGGATGGACCTGCCATACCTCCGCCTGCCAGTCGACACTGCCACCGCTTCAGCGCTACCCATGACGGGTGCTGAGCGAGGCCCGTGCCGTTCGTGTCCGTCTTTGCTGACACCCTGCCGTTGCCCCCACAGCCGCAGGCTGTCAGCAAAGCACTACGCACGAGTGAAACTTCCCCATGACAGGAGTTCCTCATGCAGAAACCCGCTTCCTCCGAGAGCGCTGCGCCGACCTCGAGTCGCATCAATCCGACGGTCTTCTACGGATCGATCATCGGTATCGTGGCGTTCCTCGCCTTCGCGATGCTGTTCACCGAACTGGCTGACCAGTGGATCGGCAATGCCCTGAGCTGGACCATCGATACCTTCGGCTGGTTCTACATGCTGGCCATCGTGGCCTATCTGGTCTTCGGTGTGCTGATCGCCTGCTCACGCTTCGGGCGCATCCGCCTGGGACCGGACGACTCGCGTCCTGAATTCTCGCTGATGTCCTGGGCCGCGATGCTGTTCGCCGCCGGTATCGGCATCGACATCCTGTTCTACTGCATCGCCGAGCCGCTGTCCCACTATGTGGCACCGGTCACGGGGGACCCCGAGACCCAGGCGGCGATCCGCAACGCCATGGTGGAAACCTTCTTCCACTGGGGGCTCTCCGGCTGGGGCATCTATGTGCTCGCCGGCATGTCGCTTGCGTACTTCAGCTATCGCCACCGCCTGCCGCTGGCCATCCGCTCGGCCTTCTATCCGCTGCTGGGCAACCGCATCAATGGCCCGATCGGCAACGCCGTGGATATCTTCGCCATCATCTCCACCGTGTTCGGCATCGCCACCTCACTGGGCATCGGCGTCATCCAGCTGAACTACGGTCTCAAGTTCATGCTGGGCGTGCCCGAGAACCTCGCCGTGCAAGCGGCACTGATCATCGGCGTGATGATTCTGGCGACGATTTCCGTCATCACCGGTGTCGAGAAAGGCATTCGCCTGCTGTCCGAATTCAACATGCTGCTGGCCACCGCCCTGCTGATCTTCGTGCTGGCCGTCAGCGACACCTCCCAGCTGCTCAACGCGCTGGTGCTCAACATCGGTGACTACCTGACCCAGTTCACCGCCAAGAGCTTCGATACCTATGCCTACACGCCGGGGACCGATGAATGGATGAGCGGCTGGACCCTGTTCTTCTGGGGCTGGTGGATCGCCTGGACCCCGTTCGTGGGCCTGTTCCTGGCGCGCATCTCACGTGGCCGCACCATCCGTCAGTTCGTGTTCGGTGCGCTGCTGATCCCGCTGAGCTTCATGATGGTATGGATGAGCGTCTTCGGTAACTCGGCCATCGACATGGTCGCCAACCAGGGCGTCAGCGCATTAGCCACCGAAGCCCTGAACGCACCGCAGAACACCATCTATACCTTCCTGGAGCAGCTGCCGTACTCCACCATCACCACCGCCGTGGTGGCGATTCTGGGGATCGTGTTCTTCGTGACCTCCGCCGACTCCGGCGCGCTGGTACTGGCCAACTTCACGTCCATCCTCAAGGACGTCAACCACGATGCGCCGATCTGGCTGCGCATCTTCTGGTCCGCCATCATCGGCCTGCTGACGCTGGCTCTGCTGATGGTCGGGGGGCTGAGCGCGCTGCAGAGCGCCGTGGTGATCACCGCCGTGCCCTTCTCCATCGTGCTGATCTTCATGATGATCGGCATGTACAAGGCGCTGATGATCGAGGACCGCAAGGAGAACGTGCGTCAGGACAACAGCTGCGTCTATGAAGGGGTCGACTGGCACGAGCGTCTGGATCACGTGCTCGACTTCGCCAAGAGCGGCAGTGCCGAGGCAACGCTGAAGCGCTCCATTCGTCCGGCGCTCAACCAGCTGGCCGAAGAGCTCAACCGCCGCGGCCAGGTCTCCTCCGTCAGTGAAGAGACGGCAGAGGGCGAGCCGCTGCCGCGCGTGACACTGGAAGTCGAGTTCGAGGATGCCTCCAACTTCGTCTACCAGGTGCGTTCGGTGCGTCACCAGACGCCGAGCTTCATCGATGCCAACGATGACTACTACCTGCGTCTGGCCGTCCACCTCTCCGAGGGTGGCAGCGGTCAGGAGCTCAACGGCCTGTCGCGTGCTCAGGTGCTCGATGAAGTGGTCACCGCCTATCAGCAGCATCTGGCCTTCGTGCGCAACGATACGGTCAATGAAGCCCCGGTGATGCCAGGCGTGATCGGCAAGCAGACCGACATCGACTGAGTCGTCATCCGGTGCTGAGCCTACGCTCGGCCTGCAACGCAAAAGCCCCCGCCGGTCTCCCGGCGGGGGCTTTTCCATGTCTGCGCCATCACGTCACGGGTGCCCGAGGCACCGGACATCTCAGGTCGCGGCGACGGTCTCGACCTGCTGTGCGCCCTTCTTGATCATCGCATAGCTGATTGCGGTCACCAGAGTGCCGGCGACGATGGCGCCCAGATACATCAGCGGGACGTTGATGGCATTGGGGATCAACAGCACGAACAGACCACCGTGCGGCGCCAGCAGCTTGGCACCTACCAGCATCGACAGGGCACCGGTCACGGCGCCACCGACCATGCAGGTGGGAATCACGCGCAGCGGGTCCTTGGCGGCAAAGGGAATCGCGCCCTCGGAGATGAAGCACAGCCCGAGAATGAAGCTGGCCTTGCCGGCCTCACGCTCCGGCTCGGCGAACTTGGAACGTGCGATGAAGCTTGCCAGCCCCATGCCCAGCGCCGGCACCATGCCCGCGGCCATGATCGCGGCCATCGGCGCATAGGTCTCGCTGGCCAGCAGGCCGACCCCGAAGGCATAGGCGGCCTTGTTGACCGGCCCACCCAGGTCAAAGCACATCATCGCGCCGAGCAGAATGCCCAGCAGGACCGCGTTGGCCGAGCCCATGGACTCGAGGAACTCGGTCAGCGCCGTCATCAGCCCCGCCACCGGCGTGCCGACCACATAGATCATCACCAGCCCGGTGACCATGCTCGCCACCAGCGGGATGATCAGGATCGGCTTGAGCGACTCGATGGACTGCGGCAGCTTCACGTAGCGGCTGAGCCCAGAGGCCGTGTACCCCGCGAGGAAGCCGGCGATGATGCCACCCAGGAACCCGGCGTCCAGTGTCGCGGCCAGCCAGCCCCCGATCATGCCCGGCGTGATCCCCGGGCGGTCCGCGATCGAGTAGGCGATGTAGCCCGCCAGTACCGGAATCATCAGCTTGAAGGCCGAACCACCACCGATCTGCATCAGCGCCGCCGCCAGCGTACCCTCCTCCTCGAAGGCCTTGATGCCGAACACGAAGGACAGCGCGATCATCAGGCCGCCTGCCACCACCATCGGCAACATGAAGGACACCCCGGTCAGCAGGTGCTTGTAGGGACCGCGCTTCTCGCCCTTCTGCTGGCCACCCTGACCGCCAGAGGCCGTGGCGGATTCCACCTCAGCACCTTCCAGCGCCTGCTCGATGGTGTCGCGCGGCTTCTTGAGCGCGGTACCGGTGGAGGTGCGCCAGACGCGCTTGCCGGCGAAGCGGGTCGGGTCGACCTCGATGTCACAGGCCAGAATCACTACCTCGGCCTCGGCGATCTCCTGTTCGGTCAGCGCATCCTGGGCACCGACCGAGCCCTGGGTCTCGACACGGGTCGGATAGCCCAGCGTCCGCCCGGCCTCGCTCAGTGCCTCGGCGGCCATGAAGGTATGCGCCACACCGGTGGGACAGGCCGTGACCGCCACGATGGACGGCCCCCGGGACGACGTGACGGGTGTCCCACCGGCAGCAGACGCGGGTGCGGCCGAGTCCGTGAGGGCCGCGATGTCCTTGCGCTCCAGCACCCGGGCACGCGAGTCGGCCAGCTCCAGAAAGGCCTGCGGGTCCGGCAGCGCATCCTCGATGGGGGCCAGATGCACCCGCTTGCCGAGAAAGTCGTCCAGCGCCACGCTGGCCAGCGGCGATGCGGCGATCAGCACCAGCTCCGCCTCCGCCAGCTGCGCCTCGCTGAGGGTGATCTCGGGTTCGATGCGCGAGCGCATGTCGATGATCGGATTCCAGCCACGACGACGCGCGGCCTGCTCCAGGCGGCGCGCCGCCAGGAAGGTGGTCGCCATGCCACTCGGGCAGGCGGTGACGATGATGACGTTCATTGGCGTGGCTCTCCGGCTGTCTCGACATCGGCAGACGCCAATGTCTCGATGCTGGTGTGTTGTTGGAGGGTCTTGAGTGTGGTGGCAAGCGGATTGCCGGGACCGGGATGGGTCACGGCCTCGGCGGAGAGTGCGGTGGCATGGCGCAGAATCCGCTTGCGGTCTTCGGGTGAGGCATCGGGCTGACAGAGCACGCCATGCAGCATGGCGGCCAGCAGGGTATCGCCGGCGCAGACGGTACTGACGACCTGCATGCGCGGCGGCCGAGCGCGCAGCATGGCGGCGCCGGGGCTGGCCCACAGCACGCCTTCCGGCCCGGCGGAGATCAGCGCCTGCTCGATGCCGTGATCGATCAGACGCCTGAGCGCACGCTCGCGGGCCGCATCACTGTCCAGCGGCTCCCCGGCCCACAGCGCCAGCTCCTGTTCATTGGGCTTCACCGCCGTGGGCGGCACCGCCAGCCCCGCTTCCAGCGCGGCACCGCTGGTATCGAGCCAGCAGGCGACATGGCGTTCGCGCACGCGACTCACCAGTGCTGCCAGCTGGGCATGGCTGATCCCCGGCGGCAGACTGCCGGCGATCACCACCGCACAACGTGGCAGATTGCCCTCGGCCTGCTGGCGGTCGATCCAGTCATCGATGCGCGCTTCCAGGCGTGCCAGGGCGTCCTCGTCCACCCGCATGCCGGTACCGTTCACGTCGGTGACCCGGCCACTGGCCTCGCCAAGCTTGACGTTGATGCGCGTCGCACCGGCCACGCGCTCGAAGGCGTCCACCAGCCCCCAGTCGGCAAAGGCCACGGTGAAATCGGCCTGATTGTCGGCCCCCAGAAAGCCGCTCAAGGTCACCGGGTGGCCCAGCGTCGCCAGCACGCGCGCCACGTTGATGCCCTTGCCTGCGGCTTCCAGATGATGACTGCGTGCACGGTTGACCGTTCCCAGCGTCAGACTGTCCAGCCCGATGCTCAGATCCAGCGCAGGATTGAGCGTCACGCACAGCACGGGACAGTCAGCGGCCGGGTGTGATGGCGAGTGATGGGAAGCTGTCATCACACCTGCTCCTCCTGCCGGGGATGGGGTTGGGCGTTCTGTTCGATCAGACTGTCCAGCGCGCTGCGCACGTCTTCCGACGTCGGCTGCGCCAGGGCGACGCGTGCCTGTTCGCGCGCCATGGTCAGATCCAGCTCACGCACCCGCGCCTTGACCAGCGGAATCTGGCGACTGGAGACGGACAGTTCATCCACCCCCAGGCCGACCAGCACACCCACGGCCTGATCATCACTGGCCAGCTCACCGCAGACGCCGACCCAGGCACCATGGGCATGCGCGGCCGCCACCGTCATCTCGATCAGACGCAGCACTGCCGGATGCAGCCCATCGGCCTGTGCGGAGAGCGTGGCATGGCCGCGGTCGATGGCCAGGGTGTACTGGGTGAGATCGTTGGTGCCCACCGAGAAGAAATCGACTTCGGGGGCGATGCTGGCGGCCGTCAGCGCCGCCGAGGGAATCTCGATCATCACGCCGACCTGCACGTCACGCACCAGCGGCTGGCCGTGCTCGGCTTCATGGGCGGCGTCCAGCTCGCTGCGTACGCGCTCGACGATGGCACGTGCAGCGCGCAGTTCGGCAAGGTCCTTGACCATCGGGAACATCAGGCGGATCGGGCGGGAGCCCGCCGCCATCAGCAGCGCCCTGACCTGGGTCTCGAGCACTTCCGGACGCGTCAGCGCCAGACGGATGCCACGCAGCCCGAGGAAGGGATTGTCCTCTCGCGGCAGCGGCCAGTACGGCAGCGGCTTGTCACCGCCGACATCCAGGGTGCGTGCCACCAGCGGGCGGCCATCCAGCGCATCGAGTGCCTCACCGTACTGGGCGGTCTGGGTGGCGAGATCCGGTGCCTGCGGATGGGCCATGAACACGAATTCGGTCCGCAGCAGGCCGACCCCTTCGGCACCGCGCTCGACGGCGTCGCCGGCATGCGCGGTATTGCCCAGGTTGGCCACCACCTCGACCTGATGGCCATCCCGGGTGATGGCTGGCGCCATGCGGGTTTCCCAGGCCGCGGCCTGACGCTGTTCATGGCCGGCGATCGCCTCTTCGGCCCGGGCGCGACGACTGGCGGAAGGCATCACGCTGACACGCCCGCGCTCACCATCGACGATCAACTCGCTGCCATCGGCGATCGCCAGCACGCTCGGGCCAGCCCCGACCACCGCCGGAATGCCCAGTGAACGCGCCAGAATCGCGCTGTGCGAGGTGGCCCCGCCCAGGGCCGTGACCAGTCCACGCACCCGGGAGGTATCCAGACGCGCCACATCCGACGGGCCGATATCCTCGGTCACCAGCACATGCGGCGTCTCGGGGGCGCTGGGCAGCGGCGTGTCGGTGAGCACGCCAAGCACACGGCGCCCGACGTCGCGCAGGTCAGCGGCGCGCTCGGCCAGCAGACGGTCCGCGAGGTTTTCCTGGGCTCGCGCGGCGCTGTCGATGGCGGACCACCAGGCAGCCTCGGCGCTGTGGCCTTCCTCGAGACTCTCGCGCGCCGCGGCAAACAGCTCCGGGTCGCCGAGCATCTCTTCGTGCATGGAGAGAATCTCGGCCATCTCGGCGCCTTCGGCCCGATTGACCAGCTCCTGCAGCTGCTCACGCGCCGTCTGGATGCCGCTCGCCAGCCGCTGGGCCTCGTGCTCGGCGCCCGCATCGCTGCGCGCCTCATAGAGAAAGCGCGGCTGATACATCACCCAGCAGGGCGCGATGGCCATGCCCGGCGAGGCCGCCACCGCCGGCACGACACTGTCGGCCTCGGGGGCTGCCACCTTGTCGGAAGCCGGCTGGGCATCCGGCGCACTGGCCTCGGGACGCTGGTCCATCAGCGGCTCCACGGACTCGCCAAGTCCTGCCTTGACCGCCGTGACCATGGCATCCAGCGCGGCCTGATTGGCCCGGGCATCCTCGCCGTTGGCACTGAAGACCAGCGTCTGGCCACGACGTGCTCCCAGCCCCAGCACCTTGGTGAGGCTGGCGGCACTGACGATACCGCCTTCCCCCTGCTCGAGGCGCAGCGAGGGAATGATGCCGAAACTCTCGCCGGCGTCCCGCGCGGCCTGTACCAGCTGCTTGGCGGGACGGGCATGCAGGCCATGTGCATTGAGCAGCGTCACGCTCGCCAGCTGTGCCGTGGAGGACTCCCCCAGCAGCCGCGCCAGCAGAGCGGAGGTGGACATCCCCGGCAGGCGCTCGCCTGCGCCATCTTCCAGCAGCGTCAGCAGACGCTCCAGCAACACGCGGTGCTGCCCGCCATCAGCGTCCAGCGCCAGACAGGCCACGGCGTTGATGCGCCCGTGACGGGTATCCAGCGCCTTCTCGGGCGTGACCACGGACAGCGCCGGCTGGCTCACGTCCTGTCGGGACTGCACCAGCCAGATGCCCTGGCCCAGAGCGTTCGGCTCGGTCTGGAGCATCGCGGTGAGAAAGCCGTCCCCGACGCAACCGGCCTGACGCAATCGCGCCGCGCCTGCCAGCACCAGCTCATCGCGGTCGCGTGCCGGGAAGCCACACAGCACGGTCTCGGCATCCAGACGTGGCGGAATCACCTCGCGGCCAAGCTCGGCGAGAATCTGCTCCGCGGTCGTCGCGGATGCCAGGCGCTCACTGACGCCTTCGCGGTCCAGCACGCGCGTCAGGGAACGCAGGATATCGAGGTGCTCATCGGACTGCGCCGCGATGGTCACCACCAGAAAGACACGGTTGCCATCGTGCCACTCCACCCCCTGCGGGAATTGCAGGACACGCACGCCGGTGGCCAGCACGGCCTCACGACTGTCGGGTGTCCCGTGGGGAATCGCGATGCCCTGCCCCAGGTAGGTGGAAGACTGCGCTTCGCGAGCCAGCAGACCTTCACGATAGGCCGGCGTGGCGCGCCCACCGGCAACCAGGGCATCAGCGGCCTGATTTAGGGCGTCGCGCCAGTCATTGGCGTGGGCGGCGAGGAGGACATCCTCATGAGCAAGGCTGAGCATGGCGGGCTCCTTGAGGCCCCTCTCTGGCAAGAGGCCTGGATGTGTGACGTGCGGCGCGGGCGTGACATCTGACGCACCGGCACTTCATGGGGCGAGTACCACAAGGGTAGCGGCGGCGTGGCGTGATGACGAATACTGCTGAATCGTGTCACCTCAATGGATTCATGCTGGCCGTTTTCTTGCGCGTGATCAAGTGAATGCCATGCAGATGAGCGGTTTTCGTGACTAGACATTGGGCGTAGAGCCGCCTGTGGTGCGGGGTTGCGAGGGGTCGGTCGAGGGATACCGTCATCAGTGAGGATTTGCACCTCAGGCCACAAGTGAGCATCATTCCTCGCACATGGAGCTCGCAGGTCCCGTTCTCCCTCTTCCAGCAAGGACAGTGGCATGACCCTGGCAGAAATCGCGCGTCTTGCAGGCGTTTCACGTACCACCGCCAGTTATGTGGTCAATGGGCAGGCACAGGCACGACGTATCAGCCCACAGACGGTCGAGCGCGTGATGGCGGTGGTGCAACGCCATCACTACCGGATCGATGCCCAGGCAGCCGCCCTGCGCCGTGGGGAAAGCCGGACACTGGGGTTCATGCTGCCCGATCTGGAGAACGCCAGTTACGCACGCCTCGCCAAGCTGCTGGAACGCGGTGCCCGCGAGCGCGACTATCAGCTGTTCATCGTCTGCTCCGACGACATCCCCGACACGGAGCGCGAACTGGCCCGCATGCTCAAGGCTCGCAGGGTCGATGCCTTGATCACCGCCAGCTGTCTGGCACCGGATGATCCCTTCTACCGCGAACTGACGCTGGATGGCTTCCCGGTGATCGGGGTGGACCGCGCACTGGACACGCGCCACTTCGCCAGCGTGGTCAGCAACAATGCCGATGCCGCCAGCCAGCTGACCCGTGCGGTGCTTGAGCATTCACCACGAGACCTGCTGTGGCTGGATGCCCTGCCGGAACTCGAGATATCGCGGGAACGTGCCCAGGGCATGCGCTCGGCGCTCGAGACCCATCAGAGCCAGACGCCGCTTGAGGCGACGACACTGCACGCCGCCCGCTATGAGCGCGCCGCCGGTGCCGAGGCACTGCGCGGATACCTCGCGCACTCGCCCATGCCGGAGGCGATCGTGACCGCCTCCTACACCTTGATGGATGGCGTGCTGGACGTGCTGTTCTCGAAGGGCCCGCCTGTCAACGCCCCCAGGGCGATGGCCAGCTTCGGCGATGATCGCCTGCTCGACTTCCTGCCGCTGCCGATCCATTCGCTGCCCCAGTGCCACCAGCGCATCGCGGATACCACCCTCACCCTGGCGCTCGCCGCCATCCAGAGCGATATCACTCCGGGCCTGACCCTGGTGGAACGCGAGTTGCGTCGCCGCTAGACGCCTCACGCGCCGTCGGGCCCGGCCCCGCGACCAGCTCAGCTATCCTGCCCGCCCACCGTGGCACGATGCTCACGTATTTCCGCCAGCAGCGCATCCACGGCGGCCTCGATACGTCCCTGGGGTGCCTGCCGGGCGAGGTGCTGTTCAAGCAGCTCAGCGGCATCGCTCAGCAGGTCATGCTCCAGCGCTGCGGCACTGCCCTTGAGCAGATGCGCCTCATGGGTGAGCTGCGCCAGATCCCCTTGCGCCAGCGCACGCGTCAGACGTTGATGCTGCTCCGTCAGCTGAGCATCGAAGGCCTTCTCGAGCTCGGCGATGCTGGCGGTGTCCAGCTCATCGCGCAAGCTGGAGGGGGATGGGCTCGCCAGATGACGGGCTTGCGGCGCCGGCCCTGGGCGGCCTGGCGTCTCGGCGCATGCTCCCGGCGATACTCTCCCTTGAGCATCACGCTGAGCCTCACCCCCGGCGTCGCCGCGAAGGCGGAGCCCCGGCTCGCCCCCCCAGTCCGGTTCCGCCTCACTCTGATGCCAGCCAGCCAGGCCTCCGTCCCGCAGCTGCCAGCGCGCCAGCATGGTGGCGACCTGGTGACGGCGCATCGGCTTGGAGAGGAAGTCATTCATGCCGGCCGCGAGACAGCGCGCCCGTTCACCGGCCTCCACATTGGCGGTCATCGCCACGATCAAGCTGGCGGTGCGTCCGTCGCGCCGCTCCAGAGCCCTCAAGCCTCGCGCCACGGCGAAGCCATCCATCCGCGGCATGCGCAGATCCAGCAACACCAGCACGATATCGTCGTTTTCCGTACACCAGTCCAGCGCCGCCTGACCGCTCTCGACCACCGTCACCGCATAGCCGAGACTGCAGAGCATGGCGCGCGCCACTTCACGATTAATGTGGTTGTCATCCACCACCAGCACCTTCTCTCCACGGCTGAGCGGCAGAGGCGCGTGGGAGTCGGTCTGCGGCTGGCTCATGGGGGCAAGCGGCAGCGGCAACTCGCACCAGAAACAGGCGCCTTCACCCTCGCGGGAGTTCATGCCCAGACGCCCCCCCATCAGCTCCACCAGGCGGCGCGCGATGGCCAGTCCCAGTCCGGTGCCGCCGAAGCGCCGCGCGATCGAGGCATCCCCCTGGGTGAAGGGCTCGAACAGACGCTTGGCCTGCATCTCGCTGATGCCGATACCGGTGTCATTGACCTCGAAACGGACTCGCCCCGCCGGCAGCGGATGCACCATCAGGGTGATCCTGCCGTGCCGGGTGAACTTGAAGGCGTTCGACAACAGGTTGAGCAGCACCTGACGCAGGCGAACGGAGTCTCCCATGACCCAGCGTGGCAGCTGGGCCGAGCGATGATCGACGAAGGCCACACGGGTACTGTCCAGTTGCGGCAGCAACAGATCGATGACGCCATCGACGGCCTGCTGGAGATCAAAGGGTCGCCGCTCGACGGTCAACTTGCCGGCCTCGATCTTCGAGAAGTCCAGCACGTCATCCACCAGCCCCATCAACACCTCCCCGCTGTCACGCAGGCTGGTGGCATACCGGTGTGCGCTGTTGTCCAGCGGCTCGGCCAGCAGCAGCTCGCTCATGCCGATGACACCGTTGAGCGGCGTGCGAATCTCATGACTCATGGTGGCGAGGAATTCGGACTTGGCACGGCTGGCCTGCTCGGCGCGTTCGGCTTCATGCTTGAGGGCCGTGGACAGGCTCAGCAGCTGCTGGCGGGCCTGCTCCCGCGCACGGGCCTGCAGCCAGACCTGGCGACTGACCAGCAGGGTCGTCAGTACCATCAGCCCGAGCAGCAACAGCATCCAATGCACGAGTCGATCGCGCTGCTGGCGTTCCTGGGTGGACTCCTCGGCAAGCTGGGCTCTCACCCGCAGCAGTAGCGTCTGGGTGACATCACTGATCTCGTCGCTCAGCGTCTGCAGCCTCGCGACAGAGGCGGCGTCCGGCAACTCTCTGCCCTCACGCCACTTTGCCTCCTTCCGCCACTCCCCCTCTTCCCGCCATACGCCCAATCGGATGTCGAGGTAGTCGATCTGGCTCATCACCTCATCGGCCAGCATGGGCACCGAGGCCAGGCTCATCAGATGATGACGGAAGTCGCCGCGCCGGAAGATGAAGGTCCGGCTGTAGAGCAGCTCGAAATCCTCCAGCACCTCCTGCCAGGCCGCACCACGCTTCACGCCCTGCGCCTGGGCATAGCGCGCGAGGGAATTGGTGAGGGTGATGGCCTCGCGGTCCAGCTGATAGACCGTCCAGACGGCATCATCGCGAGTGCGGTTCTCGAGCTTTACCTGGTTGTGGAGGATGACACCGCCCACTCCCACGGCCGCCAGCAGCAAGGCGATGATGATGGCCATGCCGACCCACAGCGGCCAGCGTGTCCGTGGCGCCTGGGCCAGAGCATGCATGGCGTGCGAGTCGGCCTCGCCGCCCGGCACCTCATCCCGTGATGCAGGGGAGCCCGCCACCGACGAGGGGGAAGACGGCTCACCATCATGTGGGTTGCCGGGCGTGGACGAGGGAGACGAGAAGATCCGATTCAAGCGCGAGCCAGAGGGTACCTGAGGAAGGGGGTGCCCAGGACGACGGCGCCCGGAGGCGACTTGACGACATCCGTCATCGCAGCCTTGGTCATCGCAGCCTTGGTCATCGCAGCACCAGTCCGTTGACCTGCCAGACGCTACGGAAGCGAATCTCTTCCGTCATCAGTTCCGGATGGGCATCGAAGGGATAGAGGATGAACAAGGGACCGAAATCCCGTACCGGCATCGGCTCGCCATCGCGGCGCGTCGCCAGCAACACCTCGTATCGCGTGATATCCGACATCGGGATATCGGCGGAAAAGTCATTGATGGCCTTCACGCTCACCGTCGAGACATCCTGCCCCACCCGCTGGATCAGCTCGCGCAGCAAGGGCCCGCTGAAGCGGACGACTCCCTGGGTCCATGGCGTGTGGGTGGCATTCACGCGCGAGGGCAGCGCCTCCAACATCGGCATGTCAAAGCGAGCCAATGGCGACGTCTCACTGCCGGCATTGCCACACGTCACCACGCCGCTGATGGTCAGCACGACCTTGCCCTTGGGCGACGGCAGGCATTCGTTGGCCTTGAGCGGGTGCGACTCCCTTGCAGGGGGCACTGACGCGTGCGCCGCCAAGGCCGACGGGGCAATGCCTGCCGCCAACAGAGCGAGGCACAGCGAGGAGACCCGCCGCGCCCCACGCCATGCGCGAATCGCCACGGCTGTCTTCCCGGTCTTGTCAGGCGCCACCAGAGTGCTTTCTGCCTCTGTCCAGATGGCCTTGAAGCGGCCTGCCATGCACTCTTTCATCCTGCTGTCCCATGCTATCCTGCCAACGCCACGTCCGCAGAGAGCCACAACTCTACGTCAGCCACCCTGTGCTTTGCGAGCCTGCGACAAGGCGTGCCTGACGACTCGGCTGCCTTTGAAGGCCTGCATCCGGCCCCGCTCTGAACGCTCGGCGTCGCGTCGTGTCGCCTGACCGGGGCCCCACACCATGCTGCCGGCCGCGATCTGCAGCGCTGCCCATTTTCACCCGTCGAGTCCGTTTCGTTCATGACTGATTGCCCAGCGTCCCCCGAGCCTTCCCTTCTCCTGCCACGCGTTCTCGCGGGTCCGATGCTCAGGCGCGTCACGCCAGACAGCATCGTACTGTGGCTGGTGACCTCGCGCCCTCAACAGGCCCGCGTGTGGCTACTGCCGGAAGACGAGAGCCGCCCACCGCTCGCGGGGCTCCCAGATACGCCACCTGCCCGACTGACGGAGCATCTGGCCATCCCTCTGGGCACCCATGCCTGGCTGATGCTGCTGGAGGCCCATGCCGAGTCTCCCCTGCCCGCCGATTGCGCCATCGCCTACGAGCTGGCACTGAGCGAGCGCGAGGACACCGCTGACAGTAGCGCCGCGCCGCAGGACGGCGACTGGCATGGCATCGCCGAGTGGGGCCCAGAGATCTGCTACCCCGGCGAGCCTCTGCCACGTTTCCGTCTGCCGGCGAAGCTGACCCGCATCGCGCATGGCAGCTGCCGCAAGCCGCATCACGGCCTGAGTGACAAGGAGGCCGAACGCGTCTGTGCCAACGCCAGTGACAGCGCTCCTGAAGGCCCGGCCGGCGACGGTCTGGTCGCACTGGATCACTGGCTGAGTGAGCGGCGCACCACACCGCTGGAATGGCCGGAAGTGATGCTGTTCACGGGCGATCAGATCTACGCCGATGACGTCGCCGGCCCCATGCTGGGGGCCATCGATCAGGTGATCGAGCGCCTGGGACTGCCGGAAGAGACCTTGCTGGGCGCCGAGGTCTCCGACAGCCGCGAACTGCGCCAGCACCCGTCGCACCTCTATCATCGCCCGCAGCTGCTGCCGGACATGCCAGCCAACGAGGGACTGGCCGCCAGTTTCTTCGGCGCCAAGCGCAAGCCCATCTTCACCTCCACCGGGGCTGACAATCACCTGATCGGCCTGTCGGAAGTCGTCGCGATGTACCTGCTGGTGTGGTCCGACGTGCCGTGGGCGGCCCTCGGGGTCGAACTGGAAGACCCGTCAGCGCTCGAAGGCCACGACGAGGCCACCCGCGAGCGCCATGCCCGCGAGGCACGCCATCTGGCACGTTTCCGCGCTGGGCTCGGTCAGGTGCGCCGCCTGCTGGCCAACGTCTCCAGCCTGATGATCTTCGATGACCACGACGTCACCGATGACTGGAATCTGAGTGCCGCCTGGGAAAAAGCCGCCTACGGCAATCCCTTCTCGCGGCGCATCATCGGCAATGCGCTGACCGGCTACCTGCTGTGTCAGGGCGCGGGCAACGCACCTCGGGCGCTCGGTGAGCTGCTGGAGCAGGCCAGCGAGCTGTTCACCGATGCGCATGCCGACACCGAGACCGCGCCGGAGGGCCATTTCGACGTCGAGCGTCAGGAGGCGTTGATCGCCCGGCTCGAGCGCTGCGAGCGCTGGGACTATCAGCTCGAGACCACGCCGGCCCTGATCGTGGCGGACACCCGCACTCGCCGCTGGCGCAGTGAGCGCAAGCTGTCGCACCCTTCGGGTCTGATGGACTGGGAGGCGCTGTGTGAACTCCAGCAACGTCTGGTGGAGCAGCGCGCGGTGGTACTGGTGTCTCCGGCTCCCGTGTTCGGGGTCAAGCTGATCGAGACGATCCAGAAGCTCTTCACCTTCGCCGGCAAGCCGCTGATGGTGGACGCCGAGAACTGGATGGCCCACCAGGGCGCCGCCAGCGTGATGCTCAACATCTTCCGCCATTCGCGCACGCCGCAGCATTTCGTGATTCTGTCCGGCGATGTGCACTACTCCTTCGCCTACGATGTGCGCCTCAGGCACCGCCGCTCCAGCCCGCACATCTGGCAGATCACCAGCAGCGGCATCCGCAACCGCTTCCCGGTGGGATTGCTTGACGTGCTGGATCGCCTCAATCGCTGGCTGTACGCCCCACGCTCACCGCTCAACCTGCTGACACGGCGTCGCAACATGCGCATCACGCCACGTCGTCACGATGCCGCAAGTCACGGCGAACGCCTGCTGAATGCCTGCGGTATCGGACTGGTGGATCTCGATGCAAAGGGCCGCCCCATCGCCATTCGTCAGCTGACCACCGAGGGCCGGGAGGTGCACTTTGTCCCACGTCGCTGAGGCTGCCTGCCCGCCACTGGCGCTGATCCATCACCCCGGCTATCGCATCGCGCTGCCCGAGAAGCATCCGTTCCCGATGGACAAGTTCAGCGTGCTCAAACGGCTGCTGGACCGCCAGTTGGCCGACTGCGCCTGGGCCGTCGAGTGGGTGATGCCCCAGCCCGCCGAGGAGGAAGACCTGCTCAGCGTGCACACCCGCCGCTACGTGCATGAATTTCTCAGTGGCACCTTGAGTCATCAGGCCCAGCGTCGCAGCGGTTTCGTGTGGAGCGAGGCCCTGCGCGAGCGCAGCGTGCTGGCGGTGGGCGGCACGCTGACCACCGTGCGCGAAGCCCTCACGCGCGGCCTGGCCTGCAATACCGCCGGGGGTACCCATCACGCCCATCCCGAGGCGGCCAGCGGATATTGTCTGCTCAACGACATCGGCGTGGCGGCGCATCAGGCACTGGAAGATGGCGTGACGCGGGTGCTGATCGTCGATCTCGACGTCCATCAGGGCGATGGCACCGCGTTGATCTTCGCTGACGAGCCACGAGTCTTCACGCTCTCGCTGCATGCCGAGAGCAACTTCCCGGCCCGCAAGCAGAAGAGTGATCTGGACGTACCCCTGCCGAAAGGCATGGGCGATGAGGACTATCTGGCGGTGCTGGAGCGCACGCTGGAGGCGGTGCTGACGCGGGTGCAGCCGGAACTCGTGATCTTCGATGCCGGGGTCGACCCGCACGCCGCCGACAGGCTCGGCCATCTCGAACTGAGCGACCGCGGCCTCTACCGGCGCGAGCGGCATGTCATCCAGCGCTGTCGCGAGGCGGGCGCGGCCGTGGCCTGCGTGATCGGCGGCGGCTATGACCGTGATATCGAGGCGCTGGCGTGGCGACACAGTCAGCTGCACCGGGCAGCGCTGGATGTCTGGCGTGAGGCGCATGGTCAGCCTGCCCTGTTCGGGCCGCCGGACTGAGCCTTGCCAACCGCCCCCTGAACGCAGACGCCCGCCATCGAAGGTGGCGGGCGTCTGCGTTCAGCCGCGAGGCGTCACTTGAAGGCCGTGACCTCGACAGGATCACCGACCCGCAGCGGCTGGTGGCGCGTCGGGTCCACCGCCACCAGGTTGTAGCCGAAGTGCACCTGGCCATCCTCGAAACGACGCACCCGCGCCAGTGTCGTCAGCGGCTCCCTGTCACCACGCTTCTCGCCGGTGGCCGGGTCGACATTGACCATCGCGCAGCGCGTGCAGGATGACACCAGGCGGAAACGTACCTCGCCGATCATCACCTCCTGCCAACCATCCTCGGCCCAGGCCTCGGCACCGCTGATCACGAGATTCGGCCGGAACTGGTTCATGCCGTGATCCGCCGTCGGCGTCTCGCGATTGAGCGCTTCCAGCGAGGCCTCGTTGGCCAGCAGCAGCGGGAAGCCGTCCGCGGCACTCACGCGCTGTCGGATGATCTCGCGATAGCGCTCGGAGCGCTCGCCCAGCCAGCACAGCCGCACCGGCATGCCGAGCTGCTCGCTCAACCAGGCATCCGCCTCGTCACTGACGCTCAGGGCGCTGAACTGGTCTGCCCACACCTGGATGTCGAGACGCTCGGCCTCATCACGGGTCGCGAAGCTCACCTCACCGCAGGCCGGGCGGTCCAGCTGCCACAGCCGCCAGTGGCCCGGCGACTGCTCGCGCAGTGCCAGACGCTGCATCTGCGGATGCGTGCGTGCGGTGACGAACTTGCCGCGTGCCGCGACCACCACGAAACGGCGGTCCTGCGTCAGGCCTTCCTCGCCGACAGTCGTGCTCTCAAGTGCCTCGGCGGCGCCTGACTTCAAGGGGTAGCGCCACAGGTGGGTCAGCTGCATCAGGGTCTTCCTTGTCGATGGATACCGAGCGAGGCACATTACCAGAATGCCAGGCCCGAGGGGGCTCAGGGGAGCGGGATCGCGGGAGACTCAGGGAGACGTCGTCTCGCTGGTGCCGGCCGCCTCATCCTGCTGCGCGACCTCGTCTCCGACATCGAGACTGATCACGTCCGGGCCGGAGAGCGCGACGCTCGAGATCAATGCCTTGACGCCGAGGCCGACCTTGAGCCCCAGCTCCTCGCAGGCCAGCCGGTCCACGCGCGCTCTGAGCCGCTGGCCGGCGATGCCCAGCACCAGTTCCGCACTGGCGTGGCCGCGCTCGCTCTCGATCTCGTGAATCACGGCGGGCAGCGTATTGCGCAGACTGGTATTCAGCGGGGTCTCCAGCGCGATGCTGACATCACGGGCACGCAGTCGCAGGCGTACCCGACGCCCGACCGGCATCGCCAGACGCGCCAGCTTGAGACTCAATCCCGCCCCGAGCCCCAGACGGGTCAGCTGATGCGTTTCATCGTGCGAGAGCACCTCGGCACTGAGCAGCGAGCCGGCTTCGAAACGCCCGGTCTGCGGGGCCAGATCAAGACGTGACAGCATGTCGCCGATCTCGCCGCTGGCGGTGATGCGCCCATTGTCGACCAGCGCGAGGCGGTCCGCGACGGCGAACAGCTCCCGGGTATCGTGACTGACGAACAGGATCGGGATCTCGATCTCGCGAGCCAGACGGCTGATGTAGTGCAGGAGTTCCTGCTTGCGGGCGCCATCAAGGCCGGTCAACGGCTCATCCAGCAACAACATGCGTGGGCGTGACAGCAGGGCGCGTCCGATGGCGACACGCCGCGCCTCGCCACCCGACAACTGCCCCGGCATGCGCGTCAGCAGGTCCTCGATGCCCAGCAGCGCGACGATCTCGTGCAGGTGGTCACGGTTGCGCTGGCGTTGAGCACGCGTCAGCGCCAGCGACATGCCGTAACAGAGATTGCCGCGCACGCTGTAGTGCGGAAACAGTCGAGGCTCCTGGAAGACCACGCCCAGATTGCGCCGATGGGCAGGCACCCAGTGATCATGCTCGCCGCCGATCAGACACTCGCCCGTGAGACGCAGATGACCATGATCCGGGCGGTCGAGCCCTGCGATCATGCGCAGGATGCTGGTCTTGCCGCTGCCGGAACGTCCGAACAGCGCCGTGACCCCGCGTGCCGGCACCTTGAGTTCGGCATCGAGATGGAAGGCGCCCAGCGTGCGGCAAAGGTGGAAATCAAGCATCACGCCCCTCCATCCGGAGTCGGGCCCGGCGCGCCAGCCATTCGGAAGACAACAGCGAGAGCATCGCGATCACCACCGCGATCAGACACAGACGCGCGGCCGCGCCCTCCTCGCCCGGCGTCTGGATCAGGGTATAGAGCGCCAGGGGCAAGGTACGGGTCTCGCCGGGAATGTTGGCCGCAAAGGTGATGGTGGCGCCGAATTCCGACAGCGCGCGCGCGAAGGCCAGCATGCCGCCGGTCAGAATGCCGGGCAGCGCCAGCGGCATCGTCACCGTGAACAGCACCCGCAGCGGGTTGGCCCCCAGGGTACGAGCCGCGGCCTCCAGCCCCGGGTCAATGGCCTCCAGCGACAGGCGCATGGCACGCACCATCAGCGGGAAGGCCATGACCGCTGCCGCGACGGCGGCGCCCTGCCAGGTGAAGGGCAGCACGATATCGATCTTCGCCAGCCACTGACCGATGACGCCGTTGCGTCCGAAGGTGACCAGCAGCAGATAGCCGACCACCACCGGTGGCAGCACCAGCGGCAGATGCAACAGGCCATCCACCAGCGCCTTGCCACGAAACTCGCGTCGCGCCAGCCACCAGGCCGCGGCGAAGCCGGGAATCAGACTGAAGCCGACGGCCACGCAGGCGACCTTGAGACTCAGGCTCAGGGCTTCCCATTCCAGTGCGCTCAGCATGCACTCTCCTCGAACAAGATCAGGTGGCGCAGGGCAGCGCGATCACGAGACGACTCGCGCCCATGGCATCGCCATGGCCCGCTCGATGATTCGCTCTGCCAGCCACGTCATTGCCGCAATGATGCCACGGAAAACCTCCAGTGTAGCGGCCCGCGTGCCTCCGGGACATGCCGGCCGGCGCGCCAGCCCAGCCGGGGCGCTCTCACTGGCTGTCAGCGGTGGCGGGTGCGGTCTGGGCCCCAAGGGTGGTGAACCCGAAGCGATGGAAGATGGCCCCTGCCTCATTGCTGGAAAGCCAGTGGGCAAAGGTTTCCGCTGCCTCGTCGGGCGCATCCCCGCCCCGCGTGATCAAGGCGGCAGGATAGTGGATGGGGTCGTGGCTGCTCTCGGGCAGCAGGCCGATCTGATGGACGCGATGACTGACGGAGGCATCCGTCGAGTAAACGATGCCCAGTGGGGCTTCACCGTGCTCGACCAGCGCCAGCGCCGCACGCACATCCTCGGCACTGGCCAGATGCGAGCGCAGTGCCTGCCACTGACCCAGCGATTCCAGCGATTGACGTGCATAGATGCCCGCCGGCACGTGATCCGGGTCCCCCACCGCCAGCCGGGAGGCGTCGCCCGTCGCGGCCAGTCGCTTGGCCACGTCCGTCACGTCCCGGGCATTGCTGACGCCGGCATCCAGCGAACTTGCCCCGGCGGCTACCAGCGCCAGACGATTGCCCAGCAGATCATGACGCCCTGTCACCACCACGCCGGGCTGCTGCTCGAGCCAGTCCATCCAGCGCTCGTTGGCCGACAGATACAGCTGGGCTGGAGCACCATTGGCCAGCTGACGCGCCAGGGTCGAGGACGAGGCGTAGACCGGCAGGATATCCACGTTGGCGAGGCGCTCGTAGCGGGCCTCGATGGCATCCATCGCATCATGCAGCGAGGCGGCGGCCATGACGCGAATCCGGGTGGGTTCGTCGGCCTGCACCGGTGCCGCCAGCAGCGCCACCAGCGTCATCAGCAGTGTTGAGCGGGCCGTCAGAGAGGTGCGTCTCAGGCAGGCGGATTCCTGGCATGAGCGAAAGTGAGCGCGCAAGCGCGTGGCGAGTGACATCACGAGGTCCTTTGTCAGGCCGCGAAAGGGCCTTGGAAGAGTGAAATGCAGCGACAGCGCGTGCCACTGCTGCATGCCATGATGCCGCGCCCATCCGCCACATGCATCCCGCTCGGGCGCGGATGGGCGTCAACGAGCTGGAATCGTGAGCCCCATTATCTGAACGCGCCCGCCAGCAGAGAACGCGAATCACTTTCATGCATGCCACTCCCCCCGCCAAATCGGCTACAATGCTGGCCAAATCGGCAACTCGCCACTGGCCCTTGCGCCAGATCCGCGGCGCACTCTGCCTCCACGCTCTCTTTCATGCCATCGGCTGCCCGAGTGGCAGACAGTCTCAGGTGCCACCAATCCATGCCTCCCGTACTTGACGAATTTCAGGGCCTCAGTGCCTTCGATGCCATCATGCGCCATGGCAACCTGGGCGCCGGCGCCGAACACCTCGGTATCTCCAAGTCCACGCTCAGCCGTCGGATCAGTCACCTCGAGTATCAGCTCGGTCAGCCGCTGCTGCATCGCCAGGCCAACCGCCTGATTCCCACCGAGGCCGGCACGCTGTTCCATCAGTATTGCCAGCAGATGCTGTCGCTGGGCGAGCGCTCGCAGATGGCACTGGACGAACTCCGCGAGGAGGTGAGCGGTGATCTCAGCATCAGCGTCCACCCGCATTTCCTGCGTGGCTGGTTCAATCGTCTGCTCACCGAGTTCATCGAGGAGTATCCGGGCATTCGCCTGACGCTGACTTCAAACCTGCAGCCTCCGACACGTGAGGATGATCAGGTCATGCTGTGGCTGTGGGAAGGTCCGACCCGTGACAGCGGCCTGCGTGACGAGGTGCTGGGCCACCAGCGTCAGCATCTGTATGCCCACCCGGACTATCTGCGTCAGCATGGCCATCCGCAGCATCCCGGCGAGCTTGCCTCCCACGACTGGGTCAACCTGATCGACCGCCATCATCCCGATCTGGTGCTCCACCATCCGGAACAGGGCGAGTACCGAGTGAGCCTGCCGCCCTCACGCTTCACGGTCGACAATGTCGTGGTACATGCCGACCACATCGCGCATGGCGCCGGTATCGGCCTGCTGCCGGACCACCACGTGCGCACCCGCTCCGTGGCACATCCCGGCCAGTTCGAGGCCTGTCTGCCCGAGTGGCAAGGACCCTCGATTCCGGTCAGCCTGCACTATCCCTTCGGGCACCCGCCGCGCAAGCTGGGCGCGCTGCTGGATCGTATCCGGCGCCATGTGCCCAAGGACTGGGGGCAGCCCTAGCCCCGCAGGCCTCACGTACCAGCGCGACTCAGCGGCCCTGGCCAAACAGGTGGCGACGCGCCTCTTCATCCATCGCCACATTGGCCGCCGGATTGATGTCGTCGATGCGCGCCATCGCCCGGCTGACACCATCACGCTCGGCCATGCGAGTGCGGTAGGCAGCCACCGCCGGGAAGCGGGCCAGATCGATCTCCTGCTTCTCGGCCTTCAGCCACGGCCAGATGGCCATGTCGGCGATGCTCAAATCATCACCGGCCACGAACTCCCGCCCCGCAAGCTGGCGCTCCAGCACACCGTACAGCCGCTCGCCTTCCTTGTGATAGCGCTCGATGGCGTACTCCACCGGTTCTGGCGCGTAGTGCTTGAAGTGGTGCACCTGACCGAGCATCGGCCCCAGGCCGCCCATCTGCCAATGCAGCCACTGCAGCACATCATTGCGTGCGCGCGTCTCGCGCGGCAGGAACTGGCCGGTCTTGTCGGCCAGATATTCCAGAATCGCGCCGGATTCGAACACGGAAATCGGCTCGCCACCATCGGCCGGCGCATGATCGACGATCGCCGGCATGCGATTGTTGGGCGAGATGGCCAGAAACGCTGGCGCGAACTGCTCGCCCTTGCTGATGTTGACCGGAATGAGTCGGTACTCGAGGCCGGCTTCCTCCAGAAAGATCGTGATCTTGTGGCCGTTGGGCGTGGTCCAGTAATACAGGTCAATCATCGTGAGCACCTTTTCGAGGGCAAGACGACATGGCCCGAACGCCTGGAAGCGTTCGAGCCATCAGGAAGCGCATCGCTGACGCGATTGAGGGATTACTGCGGGATCTCGCTGGCACGCGGCGACTTGCGTGCCATGCCGTCATGGAGATCCATCATGCGCTCGCGCCACTGCACCAGCGGATCAGCGGGGTCTTCCGTCTCGCCGAAGGGCGAGGTGTCGGAGACGATGTGGGCCCAGATGAAGAAGCCGAAGATCAGGTAATCCGCCGCCGCCGGTGACTCGCCATCCATGAAGGGCTGATTGCCCAGCAGGCCACGCAACGGCTTGAAGGCGCTGTCGAGAATGCCACGGGCGATCTCGACATCGTGGAACTCCTCGAACGACATGCCGAAGCGGGCTTCTCGGGCGCTCTGGAAGTATTCGCGGTCATCCGGGTGAATGGCCTGCACCAGATCCAGCGCCACCAGGCGGAAGAAACCGACGGCCATGACCTGCTCGGCATAGACCTTGACGAAATTCAGGCGCGCCCTTGCCAGTGCATCGCCGATCAGCGGGCCATTGCCTGCATCCGGATAATGCTCGTCCAGGTGCTGGAAGATGTCGTAGCTGTCCATCGACACGCCGAAATCATCCTTGAGTACCGGCACCGTGGTGGAATCGCAGAAGTCGATCGGGCTCTTGTCGGTGAACAGCATGGGAACGAGTTCCGCCTCGATGCCCTTGTGGGCCAGGGCCAGCCGCGCGCGCCAGCAGAACGGCGAGAAACGCAGACGGCCATCACGGCCTCGCAATTCATAGAGTACTGGGGTCATGCAGGTATCCTCCGGTGTCATTCAAGCTCAAGATGTTCGGCATGACGTCGCCGTGGGCGTCTTGCCCATGGCAATGTTTTGGACGTTGTGCCGCGCAAATGCAAGCAAAATGAGCATTCGTTCAATATCCCGCTGACACGCCGCTCGCCGTGCTTCCACCCGCTCACCCTTGCAGTGGCGCGAGGTTGGACCCATTGAGGAGGGATTCGCGACACGCGCCGGTCATTGACCAAAGGATATTGATGACACTCGGCCTCGACAGCGCGAATAATGGATCCAAGCTGTCGCCCCCGCCGCGTCTCGCCCTGCTCTCATCACTCATTTCCCAAGGAGTCTCGATGTCCGTCGAAGACCTGCACCTTAACCTGCGCAACCTGCAGGAATCCGACTACCCCCAGCTGAAACGCCTGATGGACGGCATCTACGACGACATCGGCGGCGCCTGGCCGGAACACACCATCAATCGCCTGGTCGCGGAATTCCCCGATGGTCAGATCGTGATCGAGGACGGCGAGATGCTGGTCGGGGTCGCGCTGACGGCGCTGGTGGATTACGACGCCTTCTCGAACCCGCACAAGTACGATGATCTGATCGGTCAGCGCGAAGTCATCCTCAACAACCCCGAGGGAGATGCGCTCTATGGCCTGGATGTCCTGATCGACCCCAACTACCGGGGCTATCGTCTCGGCCGCCGCCTGTATGAAGCGCGCAAGGAACTGTGTCGCTCCATGAATCTGCGCTCGATTCTGGCCGGTGGGCGCATTCCCCAGTATCACGAGTATGCCGCGGAGCTGTCCGCGACCGACTACATCGACAAGGTCGAGCGACGCGAGATCTACGACCCCATCCTGTCCTTCCAGCTGGCCAATGGATTTCTGGTCAAGCGTCTGATGCGCCAGTATCTGCCGGAAGACGAGAGCTCACAGGGCTATGCCACCTTGCTCGAGTGGAACAACATCCTCTTCGAGCCGGTCGAGCGTGTGCTGGAAAGCCGCAAGACGATGATTCGCGTCGGCGCCGTCCAGTGGCAGATGCGCAAGTTCGATTGTGTCGAATCCGTGCTGCAGCAGGTGGAATATTACGTCGATGCCCTCTCGGACTATCAGAGCGACTTCGCCGTCTTCCCGGAGCTGTTCAATACGCCGCTGATCGGCCTGCTGGAAGACCAGAGTGACCCGGTGCGCTGCATCCGCTTCCTCGCCGGCTTCACCGAGCGCTTCAAGCAGGAAATCTCGCGCATGGCGGTGGCCTACAACATCAACATCGTGGCCGGGTCCATGGTGGAGGTCGGTGATGACAACGAGCTCTACAACGTCACCTATCTCTGTCACCGCGATGGCGAGATCGACCGTCAGGCCAAGCTGCACATCACGCCTCAGGAGCGCCGTGACTGGATCATCAAGGGCGGCGACGAGCTGGCCGTGTTCGAGACCGACGCCGGTCGCATCGGCATGCTGATCTGCTACGACGTGGAATTCCCGGAGCTGTCACGTCTGCTGGCCGACCAGGACATGGACATCCTGATGGTGCCGTTCTGGACCGACACCAAGAACAGCTACCTGCGCGTCCGCCACTGCGCCCAGGCGCGCGCCATCGAGAACGAGTGCTATGTGGTGGTCTGCGGCAGTGTCGGCAATCTGCCGTCCATCGAGAGTCTGGACATCCAGTACGCCCAGTCAGCGGTATTCTCGCCCTCTGACTTCTCCTTCCCGCATGATGCGGTGATGGCCGAGACGACCCCGAACACCGAGATGATCATGTTCTCGGATCTCGATCTGGAACGTCTCAAGGTCGTACGCAGCGAAGGCTCGGTGACCAACCTCAAGGACCGTCGCAAGGACCTCTTCGACCTGCGCCTGCGCGACTGGTCCTGGAAGTCCGGCAGTCGTCAGGACTGACTCGATGCCCCCCTGGTGGCAACGACTGTGGCAGCGATCCGAGCGCCACGGCCATGATGCCGACGCCTCAGCCCCCTTCTCTTCCCAGCCCCAGGAGGGGGACACCCTGTGGCAATCCGTCCGCGAGCGTCTGCCGATCCTCGAGGGACTCGACGCCGAGGCGCTCACGCGTCTCGAGCGCCGCGCCCGGCGGCAACTGCATGACTGGAAGCTGACCAGCGCCGAGCCTCTCGAGGAGGTCGAGGCGCTGGCATTGGCGGCTCAGGCGATGCTGTTGCTCAATGGTTGGGCGCATGCCGAGCGCTGGCAGGATGCCGGCGCTCGCGTCCATGAGATCATGCTGCCGCTCGAGGCCATCCGCCGTGAAGTGGAAGAGATGGATGAGGCAGGCGTGGTGCATGTCTTCCAGGACACCCGGGCCGGTGAGACCTGGTACCAGGGGCCGGTGGTGGTCACGCAGCAGGACCTGGCCGCCAGCGGTGACTGGAGCGGCTTCAATGTGGTCATCCACGAATTCGCCCACAAGCTCGACATGGCCAACACCACCGATGCCGATGGCTTTCCGCCTCTGCCTGGCCACATCAGCGCTCAGGAATGGCACGCCACCTTCACCGCCGTCTGGGATGACCTGAGCGAGCGCCTGGCACACGGCATTCCCACGCCGATCGATGACTACGCCGCCAGTCACCCCGCCGAATGCTTCGCCGTGTGCTGCGAGTATTTCTTTACCGCACCGGACACCCTCGAAGTCGCCTATCCCGAGCTGTATGCCCTGCTGGAACGCTTCTTCCACCAATCGCCATTGCCACGCTGCCCGACGGCCCATGACTGAGCGCCTGACAGGCAGACAAGAAGATCCGGGCAATGAATAGCGACCGCTCACCCCCTCCACCACCGGCTCAAGCTAACGGTATATCAATCAGGGTGTGCCGCGGCGGGCCCGCCATTGCGATTCCCCGATGCATCAAGAGCAGTACCTGAGTCGGTCACTGCTGGCTTTTCCACCAGGTAATCCCAGACACGCTGGGCCGTGGGTCGCATGGGTCGTTGAGAGGAACGTACCAGCCAGAAATGCTGCTCGGCAGGAATCGCCAGCGGGAAGGCCTGCACCAGCCCGCCATTGCCGGAGGCCATCCATTGCTGAAAATGGCCTTCATGCACCAGCGCCACGCCCATGCCGAGACGCGCCATTTCCAGTGTCATGACCTGGGTGTCACAACTGATGGTGGACGTCGTCTTCTCCAGTCCCAGCTGGCCGGCCGCGACCAGCCAGCGACGCCAGCCCACCGCGAATCCCGCCGCATGCAGCAGCGTCATTCCGGTCAGATCCGCCGCCGTGCTCAACCGGGCGCTCAGTGCCGAGCTTGCCACGACGATCATCCGCTCCTGCTCCGCTCCCACCTTGATCGCCTCGACCTGCGGCCAGTCCCCCTGGCCATAGCGCAGTTCGATATCCACTTCCTCGCCATCGAAATCACGCGCCCAGAAGGCACTCACCAGCCGCAGGGCGATCTCGGGTTGATCTCGATGAAAGCTGGCCAGACGCGGCAACAACCAGGCCTGCTGGCTCATCGGCGTCGCACGCAGACTCACCGGCGCGGCGCGCGAGGGTCCGAAGACTTCCAGCGTGCCCTCCTGCAGACGCTGGAAGCCATCCTGCAGCGCCGGCAGCCAGGCCTGCCCGGCCGGTGTCAGATTCAGACTGCGAGCATGGCGCACGAACAGCGGCTGGCCGAGCCGATCCTCCAGCTGGCGGATACGCTGACTGATGGCGGACTGGGTGACGCTCAGCTCCTCGGCCGCCCGCGTGAAACTCATCAGGCGTGCCGCCGCCTCGAAGGCCTGCAGCCAGGCCAGGGGTGGCAACGGGCTGGACAAGGAAACAGGCAAGACACTCGGCGGCGAGGAAGGTGAGTCGTGCATGGCAATCTCGTGGCGGACAATGGAGGAGCATGACCACACATTAGCTCAGCTAAGCCATGGGCGTCATATTTCGCGTTGGTCAGCCCTCATGACACGCAAGACAATAGACTCACTCTCAGCACAAGACTCACCGACACCGACAGAGACAAGGAAGGCGCCAATGGAGACTCTCACCGCATCTGATTCCGACACTTTCGGTACCAGCGACACTGATGGTATTGGCGACACTAGCGTGACGAACGACACTATCGATACGAACGACACTATCGACACTACCGACACTACCGACACGGCAGCGACGGATGCCGGCACGCGTCATCAGTGGGACATGAAGGAATATCAGCCCCATCATCGCGGCACTCCCCTGATTCAGGCGACCCATGACGAGGCACTGGCGACTCTGAGCTGGGCCGATGGGGATCAGGCACGCTTTCCGCTGATCTGGCTGCGTGATCACTGCGCCTGCGACGCCTGCCGTCATCCGCAGACCTTCGAGCGCACCTTCATGCTCATGGATGATGCGGCCCTGACGGTGCATCAGTTGCGTATCGAGCAAGGCAATCTCGTCGTCATCTGGCAGGACGGCCACACCAGTCGCTTCGATGCCGGTTGGTTGCTGCAACGTCGTCCGAGTGATGCGCCGCCAGCCACGCCGGTCCCCTCAAGCCGCGCCTGGCAGCAGGGCCATCAGCCTCACGTTACCGCCTTTGCCGACTACATGGCCGGCGGCGCCGCACGACTTGGGTGGCTGGAAGCGCTGTGCCGCGACGGCTTCGCGATTCTGGACGGCGGCACCTGTGAAGGCGGTGAGATCGATGCCATCGCGGCCACCATCGGCCCCATCCGTGCCACCAACTTCGGCGGGCGCTTCGAGGTCTTCTCCAAGCAGGCGCCCAACAATGCCGCCTACACGCCCATCGCGCTGGAACTGCACACGGATCTGCCCAACTGGCGCCAACCGCCGGACATCCAGATGCTCTATTGCCTGGTCAATGACGCCGAGGGCGGTGAGTCGATCTTCGGTGACGGCATGGCCGTCGCCGAGGAACTGCGCCGGCGTGACCCTGCCGCCTTCCGCCTGCTGGCCGAGACGCCGGTGGACTTTCGCTTCGCGGATGAGCAGACCGACCTCGTGGTGCGCGAACCGGTCATCCATCTGGATGCCAGCGGCAAGGTCATCGAGGTGCGTTTCAACAACTGGATCCGCGATAGCCTGCGCCTGCCGCTGGAACGGATGCAGGCCTGGTACGACGCCTACCGCCACTACTGGAGCATCCTGCGCGAACCGGACTTCCGCCTGCACCTCAAGCTCGAGGCCGGTCAGATGGTGGCCTTCGACAACCGCCGCGTGATGCATGGGCGCCGGTCCTTCGACCCGACCACCGGGCGCCGGCACCTGCAAGGCTGCTACGTCGATTACGACATGGTGGAATCGGCATTGCGCGTCACAGCGCGCCAGCTGGACTGACGACGGCCCGCGAGCGTTGAAGCTCAGTGATTCAATTCGCCCAGCCCCGGCAGCAGACCACGCAAGGCGATGGCATCCTGAGACTCTGGCTACTCAGGTACCGCCCATGAATCCCATGACGCTCTGCTTTGCGGATGACACCCTGGAACGACGCTATCGTCGACAACAGATCGAGACCTCACACAAGCTCAGCCGGTTCACCATCCCGCTGAGCTGTGTGATGTTCGCGTCCTATGCGCTGATCGAGATAAGTCTTACCCACCATTTCGAGAGCCTGCTGCTGCTGCGCGCCGGCATTCTCGTCAGTGTCCTGAGCCTGTTCCTGCTGTCACGCCATGCGCGATACAGACACCGGGTCAATGGCCTGCTGTGCCTGGCCTCCCTGAGCGCGGCGCTGGGCACGCTGGCCATGTTCCATCTCGGCAATGACCACGCAGTGGATCACCATGAGATGCATGAGGGTGAATTCCCGGCCTATTTCGTCAGTCTGCTATTGCTGGTGTTCTGGACCTACACCCTGCTGGGACTGCAGTTCATCTATGCACTGGCCTGCGGATTGCTGATCTGGATGGGCTGCACCACCAGCTGCGCGATCCTGCACAGTGGTACCGGCGTGCTGGTGGAAGCCAACGAAGCCTTCTTCATGATGTCCGCCAACCTGCTGGCCGGTATGAGCGCCTACTCGCGAGAGCGACAGAGCCGCCTGCTGTTCCTGCGTGAATGTCACGTCACCGACGAGCGAGACAATCTGCGTGACCACGCGACTCGCGACTCGCTCACCGGACTGCTCAATCGACGCGCCTTGATGGAGCATCTCGATCAGGTGCTCGACATCCAGGCACCCGGCGTCATACAGGCTGCGCTGTTCATCGACCTGGATGGCTTCAAGCCCATCAATGACCGCCATGGTCACCATATCGGCGACCAGGTCCTGAGCATCATCGGCGAACGACTCGGAGACACCCTGCGTGGCAACGATATCGTCGGCCGCCTGGGAGGCGATGAATTTCTCGTGCTGATCAGTCGTGAAGGCGATAGCCGCCAGGGCCCGGAAACACTGGCCAATCGTCTGGTGGACGCGATCAGCAGGCCCATCCACCTCGAGGTCGACGGCGAGCCGCTGATCATCGGTGTCAGCGCCAGCGTGGGCGTCTGTCTGTTCCCCTTCTCCGGTGCCACGCCGGAAACCATCATCGCGCGTGCGGACGGTGCCATGTATGAAGCCAAGCAACGTGGCCGCGGGCGAGTGGTCGCGGCCAACCCGCTGCGCCTGGTGCTGTGATCCTCCACCACGAATGATGCCCTCTCCCTCTTGAGACAACCGCAGACGCCCCAATGAGAGAAGGATGCCTGTGCACCCTTTCATCACGTAACGACGCCCCGCGACGATTCGCCGGGGCGTCCTGTCTCATGGAGCCCGCCAATGACACGCCTGCCGCATCTCGCCCTCTCGCTCGCTGGCCTCAGCCTCCTTGGCGGCTGTGCCGGTGTCCCGTCCGGCACCCAGCCCGTCGGGGACTTCCAGCTCGAACGCTACTACGGGCAATGGCACGAGATCGCCCGCCTGCCCAACAGCTTCGAGGAGGGACTGAGCTGCGTCACCGCCGATTACTCGCCCCGCGAGGACGGCGGCGTGCGCGTCATCAATCGCGGCCTTGATGCCGACAAGGGCGAATGGAGTCAGGCCGAAGGGCGAGCCTACTTCACTCAGGGCAGCGAGACCGCGGCCCTCAAGGTCAGCTTCTTCGGCCCCTTCTATGGTGGCTACAACGTGCTGGCACTGGATGATGACTATCGGTGGTCGCTGGTGGCCGGTGCCGATCGCGACTACCTGTGGATACTGGCGCGCGAGCCGCAGCTGGATGACGGCACCTATCAGGCGCTGGTCGATCAGGCTGCCGAGCTCGGCTTCGCCACCGATTCACTGATCAAGGTCGAGCAAGGTGAGGCATGTCCCGTCGCTGACGGCGAGAGCTGATGATGCAGGCGCTTGCTCAGGGCGCAGGCTCCACCCAAGGTCTAAACCGACACGTGACGTTTACATGGTGCGGACAGCCGCTTTCATCCAACCGACCTTGCCTCTTGCCACGCGCCAGCGGCTCGCCAATGGTGAGCTGACAATCTGCCGAGGCAGCGTCTCGCCGAGTGCGCTGCCCTGCTGCCAACCGCCACATGCCGTCGCCCAGTGTCAGTGACACCTCGCTGCACTGGGCAACTCAGTTCAGAGGGAGCTCGTGCCATGGATATCCAGCAGTTCTTCAGCGCCCTGTGGGATGATTACGTCGCCATGACGCCCCAGGCCCAACAGATCCAGGATGCCTTCGTGGCCGACGGCGAGACCATCGTCAACGACCACGTGGCCTTCCGGACCTTCGACCGCGGGCCGATCACCCTGAGCGCGCTGGAACCTCATCTGCTGGCGCTCGGCTACACCCGCTTCGCCCCCTATGACTTCCGCGAGAAGAAACTGCGCGCCTTCGGCTATCTGCCGCCGTCTCCCGACATGCCGCGCGTCTTCCTCTCCGAGCTGAAATGTCATGAGCTTTCCGAGCGCGCCCAGTCGATCATCGATGGTCTGGTCAGCCAGATCTCGCCGGATGCCGCCACCCAGCCCTCCGTGCTGTGGTCAGGTCGCCTGTGGGACGCGCCGACCTTCGAGCAGTATCAGCGTCTGATGGAGGAGAGCGAATACGCGGCCTGGCTGTCGATCATCGGCCTGCGCGCCAATCACTTCACCATCAGCGTCAATGCACTTACCCGTCATGACACGCTCGACAAGGTGCTGGAGCGCGTCGAAGCGCTTGGCCTGGGCATCAATCCGGCCGGCGGACGCATCAAGGGCTCACCCGAGGTCCTGCTGGAGCAGGCCTCCACCCTCGCCGACCGCCAGACCTTCACCTTCGCCGGCGGCGAGCAGCACGAGATCGCGACCTGCTACTACGAGTTCGCCCGTCGCTATCCGGATGCCGACGGCAAGCTGTATCAGGGTTTCGTGGCCGCCAGTGCCGACAAGATCTTCGAATCCACCCACCTGACCGAATCTTCCGATACCGGCCAGGACAGCCCAAGGGAGCACTCCACCCCGTGATTGCCGACTGGCTTGACCTGACACTCGAAGGCCACGCCAGCGCGCGTGGCATGGGACGCATCCCCGGTGGGCGCTATGAGATCGTCGCCCCCGGCGTGCTGGAGATCTGTCCGGACACCCAAGGGCCTGCGGCTCGTCCTTGCGTGCTCTCGGCGGGAATTCACGGCAACGAGACGGCGCCCATCGAACTGCTGGGTGAGCTGATCGCCGGTCTCGAGAGCGGCCACCTGATCGCCGGTGCCCCGCTGCTGCTGATTCTGGGCAACCTGCCCGCCATCCGCACCGGTGAGCGCTTCCATGCGACCAACCTCAATCGGCTGTTCCGACGTACCGAGACGGCGACCGCCATCTCGGTGGACGCCGGCAACGCGGCTGCCGGCAAGGCCAATGACTGTCCAGCCGATGATGAGCCGGCACGCGCCCGCCAGCTGATGGCGGCAGTGGATGATTTCTACGCCCGCTTCCCGCCGGCCGATGGCACGCGGCGCCTGCACTACGACATGCATACCGCGATCCGCGACAGCCACTACCCGCGCTTTGCCGTGGTGCCCTTCAGCGAGGGAGAGGCCATCAGTCCCTCACAGTGGTCGATATTGAGCGCTGCCGGCCTCCAGGCCGTGCTGCATCAACATCAGCACAGCTGGACCTTTTCGCACTACTCGCGCCACTACCATGATGCCGATGCCTTCACGCTGGAGCTGGGCCAGGTGCGTCCGTTCGGCGCCAATGACATGGCGGCACTGGCGCCGATGTCCCGCCTGCTCGCGGCTCTGGCCACTGGAATGCCGCCGGATGAGTCTGATCCCGGTGCCATGGATTACTTCAAGGTGGAGGTGGAGCTGATGCGCCACTCCGCAGACTTCGCGCTGTGCTTCAGCGAGGACGTCGCCAACTTCACCCGCTTCGCCCCCGGCACGCTGATCGCCCGGGATGCGCAGGCGGGCCCCTGCATCATCGGGGACACGCCGCTGAGCGTGGTATTCCCCAATGCCAGTGTCGAGATCGGCGCCCGCGCCGCCTTGCTGCTGGCCAACTGTGCTCCCCCCGAGACAGCCTGATCATGAAATGCGCCCCACCCGCCAGCCACCGCCGTACTGCCCCACGCAGCACGGCGCATCGGCAGGGTGGGCGCCCCCAATAATGACAACAAGGTCCCCACTCATGACGCATTCCTGCCGTTCTGTCCCTCCTGTCGCCAGCCAGCGACTCTTGCCGACACGCGCTCAACCAAAGTCGTATCCGGCGACGCTCCAAGGAAGCAGTTAACCCAGCGTTGAGCTGGTAGAATCTGCCCCCTTTCACGATCACGACCGTGATACCACTCGAGCGGCTGCGACGACATGGCCAGCTGCCAGCGAGATTCAGCTCGCCTGGCGACGTCATGCACCCTGTGCCGCCGTGTCGACAACGCACAAGTTCCCACGGGTCCGTGCCGCCCTGCGGCAGACTCAGGACGCGCCCGCGCCGCCTGGCAAGGCAGCGATGCGCTGCGTCTGGATCGGAGTAACGGCATGACCAAGACATCCCCCGGGATCGAGACCCCGAACCGCGAGGTGCTGCCCCTCGAGGTTCGCGACATCACCAAGTCCTTCGGCAGCAATCAGGTGCTCAAGGGCCTGTCGCTCAAGGCACGCAAGGGCGACGTTATCACGCTGATCGGTGCCTCTGGCTCCGGCAAGAGTACCTTTCTGCGCTGCATGAACCTGCTGGAACAGCCGGACGGTGGCGACATCTTCGTCCACGGCGAGCAGATCGGCTTCAAGGACACCCGCCGCGGTCGCGAGCCGATGGACTGGCGTCAGGTCGAGCGCATGCGCGCGCGCCTGTCGATGGTCTTCCAGGGCTTCAACCTGTGGTCACACATGACCCTGCTGGAAAACGTCATCGAGGCGCCGATCCACGTGCTCGGCAAGCCGAAGAAAGAAGCCATCGCGCACGCGCGCAGCCTGCTGGATCGCGTCGGCCTGCTCGAACGCGCCGACTACTACCCGGCCCAGATGTCGGGGGGCCAGCAGCAGCGTGGTGCCATCGCGCGCGCCCTGGCGATGGAGCCGGAGGTGATGCTGTTCGACGAGCCGACCTCGGCTCTCGACCCGGAACTGGTCGGTGACGTGCTCAAGGTGATGCGCGACCTGGCCGAGGAAGGCCGCACCATGGTGGTGGTGACCCACGAGATGAGCTTCGCGCGCGACGTCTCGAGTCAGGTGGTCTACCTGCATCAGGGTCTGGTCGAGGAAGCCGGCGATCCGGCTGAGGTACTGGGCAATCCCCAGTCAGAGCGACTCAAGCAGTTCCTGGCGCCCAAGTACTGACAGGCAGGACTGATGAACAGGACTGACGGACGGCTCTGAACAACCGCTCGGTCCGCCGGCGCTTCCCCCGGCACGGTGATCCCGTGTCCGGCACATGATTCAGCACCGCGAGCGCCATGCCATCGGCAGGCCTCGAGGCGCAAGAGATTTCAGGAATGAAAGTGATGAAACAGTTCGCGACACGCGCCCTGATGGGCCTCACCCTCGGTCTCTCCACTCTCGCCATCTCGGCAGGCGCCGTGCAGGCCGCCGATGTGCCGGACCCGCTGCGCCTCGGCATCGACGTGCCCTACGCGCCCTTCGGCTACAAGCTGCCGAGCGGTGAGCTGACCGGCTTCGAGATCGAGCTGGGCAATGCCATCTGCGAGCAGCTCGCCACTCGCTGCGAGTGGGTCGAGCAGGACTTCGACGGCATCATCCCGGGCCTGATGGCACGCAAGTACGACGTCATCATGTCCGCGCTGACCATCAACCCGGAGCGTGAACGTCAGGTGCTGTTCTCCGCGCCCTACTTCACGCCGCCGTCCGGCTGGTTCATCAAGGCGGACAGCCCGCTGGCCGGTGCGGACAGCCTCGATGCCGAGGCTCTCAAGGGCAAGGTGATCGGTGTCCAGCGCGGCAACCTGCAGGATCACTACGTCACCGACCTCTACGCCAGCGTGGCCGAGGTGCGTCGCTATACCAAGCTGGATGATCTGGTGCTGGACATGGACAGCGGTCGCGTCGATGTCGCCTTCCTTGATCTGCCGGTCGGTCAGGACACCCTGGTCGAGGCCAATGATGGCAATTTCGTCAATACCGGCAGCGCCATCAGCGAACCGAAGAAGTACTTCGGTGACGGCTTCGGCATCGCCATGAAGCAGCGCGATCGTGATCTCAAGAAATCCATCGACGAGGCACTGGACACGCTGAAGGCCGACGGCACGCTCGAGCGTCTCAACGCCAAGTACTTCGCCAGCGCCGCGACCGCCAACAGCCAGTAAACCGCTGAGCGGTTTGCACGGCGCTTCACGGGAGGATTCCCATGATCGACCTACAAGGCTACGGGCCAAGTCTGCTGGAGGGTGCCTGGGTCACGGTGCAGCTGGCCGTGCTGGCCCAGCTGCTGGCCATCGCCCTCGGGCTGATGACAGCGACCGCCAAGATGTCGCGTTCCACGCCACTGCGCTGGATCGCGACGCTCTACACCACCATCATCCGTGGCGTACCGGACATCGTGTTGATGCTGCTGCTGTTCTTCGGTGGTCAGATCGGCATCAACATGGTCACCGACTGGCTGTATGACCGCTATGACATCGATGTCTTCGTCAACGTCGACGAATTCACCGCGGGCGTCATCACCATCGGCTTCATCTTCGGCGCCTACATGGGTGAGACCTTCCGCGGTGCCTTCATGGCAGTGGATGCCGGCCAGATCGAGGCCGGACGCGCCTATGGCATGAGCAACTGGAAGGTCTTCAAACGCATTCGCTTCCCGCTGATGATGCGTCACGCCCTGCCGGGGCTGGGCAACAACTGGATGGTACTGCTCAAGACCACCGCCCTGGTGTCGGTGATCGGGCTGGTCGACATGGTGCGTGTCGCCAGCGAGGCCGCCAAGGCAACCCATGAGCCCTTCACCTTCCTGTTGCCGGTCGCGGCGGGCTATCTGCTGATCGCCACCGTGTCCGAATGGGGGCTTTCGCGCCTCAAGAAGCGCTACAACACCGGATTCGGGGAGGCCAGCGCATGGAACAACTGAACGATGCGGGCCCGACAGGCATCATCGCCCAGCTTGGCCAGATGCTCGATGATGTGCTGAGCGACAACTACATCTTCACCGCCACCACTCTCTGGCACTACTGGGAGGGGCTGGTCACCACGGTGCAGCTGGTATTCCTGTCGCTGATCATCGGGCTGGTGCTGGCCGTGCCATTGGCGATCCTGCGCGGCTCGCGCCGCCGCTGGATCAAGATGCCGGTCTACCTGTACACCTATGTCTTCCGTGGCACCCCTCTGCTGATCCAGCTTTACCTGATCTACTACGGGGTGGTGTTCTTCGATGGCTTCGACATCTCGTTGGGGATCACCAGCGTGCATGTCTCCAGCATTCAGGACACCTGGCTGTGGGAGTACTTCCGTGACCCCTTCGTCCCGGCGCTGCTGGCCTTCGTGCTCAATACCGCGGCCTATACCACCGAGATCTTCCATGGTGCCATCCAGTCCACGCCCAAGGGCGAGATGGAAGCTGCACGCGCCTATGGCATGTCGCGGGGCAAGATGATGCGTCGCATCATTCTGCCCAGTGCCTTCCGACGTGCACTGCCGGCCTACGGCAATGAAGTCATCTTCATGCTGCATGCCAGCGCCATCTGCAGCGTGGTGACGCTGCTGGATCTCACCGGGGCGGCGCGTGACATCTATGCACGCTTCTATGCCCCCTTCGAGGCCTTCCTGTTCGTCGCCGCCATCTATCTGTGTCTGACCTTCACCATCATTGCCATCTTCAGGCAGCTGGAGAAACGTCTACTGGCACACTTGAAACCATTGAATTGAACTGAAAGAAGCGCCCCTTGCTGGGCGCTTCTTTCGTTTTTCACTCCTGATCCAGCAATGCATCTCGTTTAACGAACGTTTGAATCCGACCATTTTCCCCCTTCACCACAGCGCAGGACTGGGCTAGTGTGGAGAACAATGGCTGACGACAGTCCTGTCTTCATCGGCGCAGACGCCTGATACCTTTTCAGGGAGCGTCTGGTGTCGCTGACACGTCAGCTCGACCAACAACAACGAGGAACGGGAACGACATGAAGAAGCTTCTGGGAATTTCCCTGCTGGGTGCAGCACTGATGGCCGGTGGCGCACAGGCCGCCGAGACACTGCGCATCGGCGTCGATGTGCCTTATGAGCCGATGGAATACAAGACACCGGACGGCGAGCTGACCGGCTTCGACATCGAGCTGGGCAATGCCATCTGCGCGAAGATCAACCGCGACTGCGAGTGGGTCATCCAGGCATGGGACGGCATCATCCCCGGCCTGATGGCACGCAAGTACGACGCCATCATGTCCTCGATGACCATCAACGAAGAACGCCGTGAGAAGGTGCTGTTCTCCGACACCTACATCACGCCGCCGTCTGCCTGGTTCGCGCCGTCCGACAGCGCGTTGAGCGCCACCTCCACCGAGGCCCTGGCGGGCAAGGCCATCGGCGTGCAGCGCGGCACCCTGCAGGACAACTACGTCACGGATCTCTACGCCAAGAATGCCGAGGTCAAGCGCTACACCACCGCCGATGACCTGGTGCTGGACATGGATGCGGGTCGCCTCGACATCGCCTTCCTCGACTTCCCGGTCGGCAAGTCCACCCTCATCGATGGCGGCAACGGCAACTACAAGGCCGTGGGGGAAGTGGTCACCGAGCCCAAGAAATACTTCGGCGACGGCTTCGGTATCGCCATGCGCAAGCGTGACAAGGACCTGGCCGAGCAGATCAACGGCGCACTGGCGGAACTGAAGGCCGATGGTACCTACGACACCATCCACACCAAGTACTTCGGCGAGAAGAAGTAAGATCGCCTCCCATGTCATGACGCGCGCGAGCTGACAGGCGCAAGTGACACGCAAGACAACACGTCCCGCTGGCATCTGCCGCGGGACTTTTGCGTTGAGACAGGGTCATTCCCGACCCAGCCCCTTCATCAGCGCCGCCGGGGAATGAGAGCAAGCCCCCGCCACGCCTGAGCCAGATGCCGAGCCATCGCGTCCCCTTGCACAATTGGTGCAAATTGAGAACCAAAGCAGTGTGGCTGAGAGGGCTTATCCCGTCTGCCCGGCCTCTCTAGGATGCCCAGCATCCCACTCCTGCAACGGTAGCTCCCCCATGTCGAGACATCCTTCACGTCCGGCGCGCCTTTCTCGTATCGCCTCTTCCCTGCTGTTGACCCTTGGCGGTCTCCTTGCGCTCAGCGCCTGCAGTGAAGGCGATGACGAGGCTTCCGCTGGCGCCCAGCCGACACCTCCCACGATGGAAGTCGTCGCGGCCAAGGCTCAGCCGGTCGCGGCCTGGCACACTTACACCACCCGCCTGGAATCTCCGCAGAGCGTACAGCTCCGCCCGCGCGTGAGCGGTGAAATCGAAGAGGTCCTGTTCACCGAAGGCAGTCAGGTGAGCGCCGGCACCCCGCTGGTCCGCCTCGATCAGCGCCCCTTCAAGGCCGAGGTTGATCGTCTGGAAGCCGAGGTGGCTCGCGTCAAGGCAGAACTGGCCAACGCCCGCAGTGAATCCGGACGCGCGGCCAGCCTGGTCAAGCGCAACCTGATCTCCCGCGAGGAAGCCGATTCACGCAGCACCAGCGTCTCCGGTCTCAACGCCCAGCTCAAGGCCGCCATCGCCCAGCTCGAGCGCGCCCGTCTGGATCTCGACTACGCCACGGTGCGTGCCCCGATCGATGGCCAACTGTCCAATGCCCGCATCACGCGCGGCAATACCGTTCAAGCCGGTCAGAGCGTGTTGACCACCCTGGTGGAAACTCGCCAGCTGGACGCCTATATCGACATCAGCGAGCTGACCTGGAATCAGGACTTTGCCGACGTCTCCGCCGAGGATCATCTGCCGGTGGAACTGCAGCTGGCAGGCCAGCAGGACTTCCCGTTCCAGGGCGAGCTCGACTTCATCGACAACAGCGTCGACATCGACACCGGTACCCTGCGCATTGGCGCCACCTTCACCGCAGAGGACCCTGCCCTGCGGCCGGGCGCCTTCGCGCGCCTGCGCATCGCCTCCCCCGAGATTCGCGATGCCGTGCTGATCCCGGAGCGTGCCATCGGCACCGATCTGGATCGTCAGTTCGTGCTGGTGATCGGCGAAGATGACACCCTCGCCTACCGTGGCATCACCACTGGCCCGCGCTTTGGCCCGCTGCGTGCCGTCACCGATGGCCTGGCCGCCGGTGATCGCGTGCTGGCCGCCGGCCCCGCCAAGGCAGGCCCGGGCATGCCGATCACGCCCAAGCTGGTCGAGATGTCCGACAATGGTGCCCTCAAGGCCCTCGCCGAGCGTGTCGCTCGCCTGACGCAACACCAGAAGGATCAGCCGTCGCACGACAATGATCAGGATGCCGCGGCGCTGGCCGAGGCCGACCGCCAGGCAGCAGGAGGCCGTACGTGAACGTCTCCAGCTTCTTCATCAAGCGCCCGGTCTTCGCCGCGGTGCTGTCGATCCTGATCGTCATCTCGGGGCTGCTGTCACTGTTCCAGCTGCCCATCTCCGAGTATCCAGAAGTCGTGCCACCTACCGTGGTGGTGCGCGCCAACTACCCGGGTGCCAACCCGGAAGTCATCGGTTCGACCGTCGCCACGCCGCTGGAGCAGGAAATCACCGGCGTCGAAGGCATGCTGTACATGGACTCCCAGGCGACCTCCGACGGTAACCTGACCCTGACGGCAACCTTTGCACTGGGCACGGATCTGGACAAGGCCCAGGTGCAGGTGCAGAACCGTGTGGCACGCGCCACGCCACGCCTGCCGCAGGAGGTGCAGCAGCTTGGCATCACCACCGAGAAGGCCTCGCCCAACCTGACGATGGTGGTCCACCTGACCTCTCCGGATGGCCGCTATGACCAGCTGTGGCTATCCAACTACGCGCGCCTGAATCTCAAGGACAACCTCGCCCGTCTCGACGGCGTCGGTGACGTGCGCCTGTTCGGTGCTGGCGAGTATTCCATGCGTGTATGGCTGGACCCGGGCGCCGTGGCGGCGCGTGGACTGTCTGCCGGTGACGTGATCAGTGCGCTGCGCGCCCAGAACCAGCAGGTCGCCGCCGGTTCCGTCGGTGCCCAGCCCGCCCCGGATGACAACCAGTTCCAGCGCCTGCTCAATGTGCGCGGACGTCTCGAGAGCACGCAGGAATTCGAGAACATCGTCATCCGTGTCGATGAGGATGGCCGCCTGACGCGCCTGAAGGATGTCGCACGTGTCGAACTGGGTGCCGACAGCTACTCGCTGCGCGCGCAACTCGACGGCAAGGATGCGGTGGCGATGCCGATCTTCCAGCGCCCCGGTTCGAATGCCATCGCGCTGTCGGATGCGGTCCGCGAGCGCATGAGCGAGATGTCCGATGCCTTCCCCGATGGTGTCAGCTACGACATCGTCTACGACCCCACCGTCTTCGTGCGCGGCTCCATCGAGGCGGTCATCGATACCCTGTTCGAGGCCATCCTGCTGGTCGTGATCGTGGTGATCCTGTTCCTGCAGACCTGGCGCGCCTCGATCATCCCGCTGATCGCGGTGCCGGTCTCGCTGATCGGCACCTTCGCGGTCATGCAGCTGATGGGTGTCTCGATCAATACGCTGTCGCTGTTCGGACTGGTACTGGCCATCGGTATCGTGGTCGATGACGCCATCGTGGTGGTGGAGAATGTCGAGCGAAACATCGAGCTGGGCCACTCCCCCATCGAAGCGACCCAGATCGCCATGCGCGAGGTGACCGGCCCGATCATCGCCATCGCGCTGGTGCTGACGGCGGTCTTCGTGCCCACCGCCTTCATCAGCGGCCTGAGCGGCCAGTTCTACAAGCAGTTCGCGCTGACCATCACCATCTCGACGCTGATCTCGGCCTTCAACTCACTGACCCTGTCGCCGGCGCTCTCGGCCCTGCTGCTCAAGCCGCACGGTGCCAAGCCGGACTGGCTGACACGCCTCATCGATGGCCTGTTCGGACGCTGGCTGTTCGCGCCGTTCAACCGGGCCTTCAATGCCATGTCCAACGGCTACACCGGCCTGATCAAGAAGCTGCTGCGCTTCGGTGTCATCGTCGGCGTGATCTATCTGGCACTGCTCGGCGCCACCGGCAAGCTGTTCGACAGCGTGCCCGGCGGCTTCATCCCGGGACAGGACAAGCAGTATCTGGTCGCGATGGCTCAGCTGCCGGACGCGGCAAGCCTTGATCGCACCACCGAGGTCATCAACGAGATGCAGAAGCTGGCACTCGAGACACCGGGGGTCGCCCATACCGTGGCCTTCCCGGGGCTGTCGGTGAACGGCTTCGTCAATGCCTCCAATTCCGGCATCCTGTTCACGCCGCTGGATGACTTCGAGGATCGCCAGTCGCCCCAGCTCTCCGGCCAGGCGATCGCCGCCGAGCTCAACCGCAAGTTTGCCGGCATCGACGAGGCCTTCGTCGCCGTCTTCCCGCCGCCGCCGATTCTGGGTCTGGGGACCACGGGCGGCTTCAAGTTGCAGCTGCAGGACCGCGGCAACCAGGGCTTCGATCAGCTGTTCGCCGCCGTGCAGACCATCACCGCCAAGGGCAATGCCGACCCGCGCCTGAGCAGCGTCTATTCCAGCTTCCGCATCCAGGTGCCGCAGTACGACATCGACGTGGACCGCGAACAGGCGATGATCATGGGCGTCCCGGTGGAACGCGCCTTCGAGACCCTGCAGATCTACATGGGCTCGCTGTACGTCAATGACTTCAACCGCTTCGGGCGGACCTATCAGGTACGCGCCCAGGCCGAGCAGTCGGCGCGTCTCGACCCGGATGACATCCGCAATCTCAAGGTACGCAGCGACAACGGGCGCATGATTCCGCTGGGCAGTTTCGTCAAGGTGACGCCGACCACCGGTCCGGACCGCGTGATGCACTACAACACCTATGTCAGCGCCGACATCAACGGCTCGCCGGCACCGGGTGTCTCCAGTGATCAGGCCAAGGCCGCCATCGAGGAAGTGCTGGCAGCCAATCTGCCCCAGGGCATCGGCTACGAGTGGACGGAGGTGACCTACCAGCAGGTGCTGGCCGGCAACACCATGATCTATATCTTCCCGCTGGTGGTGCTGCTGGTGTTCCTGGTGCTGGCTGCTCAGTACGAGAGCTGGTCGCTGCCGCTGGCGATCATCCTGATCGTGCCGATGACGCTGCTGTCGGCGCTGGCTGGCGTGTGGCTGACGGGAGGCGACAACAACATCTTCACGCGGATCGGGTTGATCGTGCTGGTGGCGCTGGCCTGTAAGAACGCCATCCTGCTGGTCGAGTTCGCCCGTGAGCAGCAGCATGAAGGTCAGAGTCGCCTGGATGCCGTGCTGACGGCCTGTCGCCTGCGTCTGCGGCCCATCCTGATGACCTCGGTGGCCTTCACCGCCGGCGTGGTACCGCTGGTACTGGCCACGGGCGCCGGCAGCGAGATGCGCCAGGCGATGGGCGTGGCGGTGTTCTCCGGCATGATCGGCGTCACCGTGTTCGGCCTGTTGCTGACGCCACTGTTCTATGTCGGCATCCGCAGGATGGTCGAGAAGCGTACCTAGAGAAGCCGGGGCTTCACGGACCACACCGCCAGTGCGGCGACGCGAGATGATTCGCCGCACTGGCTTGCCTCGCCGCATCGTCTCGGCACACCGCCGAACCTACATTGTTCAATACTCGGGAGCGGGTAGCATGTACGCCGATACCTTCAATGATCTGGCCCTTGAGGCTGAACTCGAGAACTTCGCGCATCGCTGGTTCTCTCTGCTCAACCGCCTGGCGCCGTCCCTCGAGCTGGCCGAGCTGCTGGGAGACGATGCCGTGATCCAGCTGCTGGATGAGACGCTCACTGGCAGCGAATTCCTGACCAATTGGGAACAGCGCCGTGATGATCTGCTGATCAACAGTCATGCACTGGGCTGGGTACGTGCCCGACGCGAGAGTCTCGACACGGCCACCCTGCGCATGGGCGGCGAGCACCGCGCCGCGCATCACGACGGCAGCGTGCTGCACACGCATTTCGATGCCGAGTGGGTGCTGGATCTGAGCTGGGGTGAGCCACGCATCCAGCGCATCAAGCTGCTGGACGTGCGCACGCTGTAGAATGCGGATGAGCAGACACAAGGACGCCCCGTCACCTTCAGGTGACGGGGCGTCCTTGTGTCTGGCGCGATGGCTTGCCACCCAACGCTTGCTCAGGCATTTGGGGGTGGGAGACTTCGCCGCCTTACCGCCAGCATCGCCGGTGTATCGATATCGTCGAGAATGCCGGCATCGCTGACGACCACCTCACGCAAGGCATCACGATGTCGAAGGATCACTTCCCGCGCACCCTCACCGCCCTCAAGCGCTGCCAGCTCACGCCATAGCGTCCGCCCGAACAGCACCGGATGCCCGGGGCTGCCCTTCTCGCCTGTCAGTACCGGCCGCACCACATGCTCCGCACTCGCCTCACGGTGCAAGGCGTGGAAGGTCTGCGGCGTGATCTGCGCCATGTCCGCCAGCCATACCGCCGCCACCTGCACATGCGCCAATCCAGCCTCATCATTTAGCTGACGGAAGGCATCGCCGAGACTGGCGCCGAGGCCGTTGCCCGCCTGCGGCGCACGCCAGATTCGCCGGGCATGCTCACGCGCGAAGTCATCTCCCAGCAGTGCGGCGGGATCATCGTCCTCACGAAGCAGCAGACGCCAGTCCACCTCACAGGACATGACCTGCCAAAGCGTCGCCATCAACAGTGTCTGGCCATCCGCCAGACAAGCCTGACGCTTGTCACTGCCAAAGCGGCGACTCTGACCGGCCGCCATCACCAGGATGATCGTCTCACTCATGCCGGGTCTCACAGACTTTCCCGAGCGCGCCCACGCCGGATGCGCACGATATCGGCCATCACCGCCAGCGCGATCTCGGCCGGTGTCTTGCTGCCCAGATTCAGTCCGATCGGCATCACGATGCGCGCAATCTCCTCGGCGCTGAGCCCGCCGCTGCGTGCCAGCCGCTCGGCGCGCGCCTGAGAGGTACGCTGCGAGCCCATCACGCCAATGTAGAAGGCGGGCTGGCGTACCGCCTCGATCATCGCGAGATCATCAATGCGTGGATCATGGGTCAGCGCCACCACGGCGGTGGCGGCATGGCAGCCCCCCGCCGCGATGAAGCGCGAGGGCAGCTCACGACGCAGGGTGACACCGGCGAGCGGCGTCTTGCGGGCATCCCAGTCCGCCAGCACTTCCTCGCGTGGCTCGCAGATGATCACCTCGAAGCCGAGGCTGACGGCGAAGGCAGCGCAGGCTTCCGCCACCGGCGAGAGTCCCGCCAAGAGAAGACGCGCCACCGGCCCGACCCTGAGCTGATAGCCGTACACCTCGCCCTCGTGACCCTTGAGTGGCTCGACCCGCTCCCCCAGCCCGCTGTCCTGCTGAAGCGTACGCGCGCCATCCCCCGCCAGCATGACCTGACGCAGACGCGGCGTTTGACCCTCGAGTGCCTCGCGCAGTGCCTTGAGATGCGCGATGTCCGCCTCGCTGGCCGTGAAGCGCTCGACCAGCACGTCCAGCAAGCCACCGCACGGCAAGGCGATCCCCGCGCCCTGATGGCCGCCCTCGCCATAGCGGATCACCTGGGCGCTCGCGGTGAATTCGCCTCCCGCCAGGCGCGCCAGGAAGTCCTCCTCGACACAGCCACCGGACAATGAGCCACGATGCTGGCCATCGGCACGCGCCACCAGCCAGGCGCCCGGCTCACGCGGTGAGGAGCCGAAGGTGGACAGCACCGTACACAGCCAGATCGGGCTGTCAGGCCGCGTGCCATCTGACGGCGCCAGCCAGTCGATCGCCTGACAGATCACTTCAAGATCAAGATGTTGCATCAAAAATCTCTCATATCGGAAGCCGGCTCCCAGCCAGAAGACACGAAACCCGCCACCCGGGCATGCCGGAGTGGCGGGTATCAGACGCATTCACCGGTGAGGATCAGGCCTCGCTGAGCGCGGCCTTGAGCGCCGCCGGGCGCATCGGCAGATCACGCAGGCGAACGCCTACGGCGTGATGGATGGCATTGGCCACCGCCGGTGCGACCACCGTGGTACCCGGCTCGCCAAGACCGACCGGCATCTCTGTGCTGTCAACGAACTCGAGATCCATCTGCGGCACCTGATGCATGCGCAGCGGCTGGTAGGCACCCAGATTCTGCGCCACCGGGCCACCCTCGCGGTATTCGGTGCCTTCGTGCAGCGCCATCGAGACGCCCCACAAGAGCGAGCCCTCCAGCTGCGCCATGGCGCCATCCGGGTGTGCGAGGGTACCGGCATCGACGACACTGGTCAGCTTCTCGATCTTGACCTCGCCAGTGGCGCGATCGACCTTGACCCGTGCCACGCAGGCCACCCAGGTCGGCATGCTGCGTTCCTGACCGAAGCTCAGCGCCACGCCCATGCCGGTATCTTCCGGCAGGCTGTCACGCTCGCTCCAACCGGACTTCTCCATCACGCGCGTGAGCACGTTGCGCAGACGTTCCGCCCCGCCCGTGCTGACCGGCGCCTTGCCGGCATTGCGGCCTTCGGCGTCCAGCAGCGAGAGGCGGAATTCGGCCGGATCCTGCTCGGCTGCCTGCGCCAGCTCATCGATGTGCTGCTCGACCGCCCATAGCGTCCAGCCCGGTGCGACGGAGCGCAGATACCCCGGCACGAAGGCCTCATGAGCGACCTTGTTCTGCTGCGCCCAGACACGCTGGGTGCCCACGTTGTACCAGTGGTCCGCGCCACTGATGGAGAAGGAATCCAGCTTGCCACCGCCTTCCACGGCTTCGGCGAGGAAGCTCGGCATCAGCGCGGCAGTCGGCCAGCCTGCCGCGGCGGCGTGCTCGGAGGCCACGACACGGCCCTCGGCATCCAGACCGGAACGCACACGCTGCACCGAGGGCGAGCGCACGCAATCGAAACGGCTATCGTCCGGGCGCGTGAAGATCATCTTGACCGGACGCCCCACGGCCTTGGCCGCCAGTGCCGCCGGCACGGCGTAGTCACCGTGGAGACGACGCCCGAAGCCACCGCCCAGATACAGCTGGTGGTGAGTGATCTTGCCATCCTCGACGTCCAGCGCCTTGGCGACGAGGGGAATCAGCAATGACTGCTGCTGGTTGCCGCAGTGGACATGCCACTGCCCCTCCTCCTCATAGGCCAGTGCATTGGCCGGCTCCAGAGTGAAGTGCAGCACGCTTGAGGTGGTGAAGGTGGACTCCACCGTGGTCGCCGCACCTTCGATCAGCGCGGAAGGGTCACCCTGATCCACCATCAGCGAGCCATTGTCACGACTCGGGGCGCTGACCAGTCGCTGGCCTTCTACCTGGATCGCCGCCTCATCGACGTGATAGCTGTCGCCCTTGCTCCATTCCACCTTGAGCAGGTCGGTGGCACGCATGGCCGCCGAGAAGTTGTCGGCGATGACCGCCAACCACCCCTGACACATGCCGGACGGATCCTTGAGCTCGATGGTCTGGCGATAGCCGATGACCTTCCGGGCTTCGCTGTCATCCACGGCCGTGACCTTGCAGCCGAAGCGACTCGGCGGCAGCACCGGGCGCGCATGCAGCGTCTTGCCGACACGGGCTTCCACCTCGGCAGGCAGGGTGTAATCGATGCCGTAGACCGCCTGACCGTTGGTCTTGGCCGGCACGTCCAGCGCATTGCCCTTGGTGCCGAGCACGCGGCGCTCGGAGGCCGGCTTGAGCTCGATGGCCGCCAGCTCATCTTCCGTGAAGCTGCGCTCAAGGCCCGCGGCGACGATCTCGCCATAGCCCAGTGACTGATCGCCACTGATGACACGGCCCTTGCGCGCCTTGCAGCTCTCGACGGACACGCCCATCTGTCTGGCGCCCGCTTCGATCAACGCGATACGCCCGGCAGCCCCTGCCTGAGACAGCGGCTGGTAGCTGTGATTCACCGACCAGCTGCCGCCGGTGATCATGTAGCCCCACTTGGGATCGCTGTCGACGTAGACGATCTCGACGGAGGCCAGATCGGCCTCGAGCTCCTCGATGACCAGACGCGCCAGGCTGGTGGCGACGTGCTGTCCCATCTCGGCCTTGGTGATATGGATGGTGATGGTGCCGTCAGTGCCGATGGCATACCACATGGTCGGCTCGAAGGCGCCGGCGGACAGCGTCTCGCTGGCAGAGCGGCCGTCATCGGCGCCGCTGGCCAGGGCCGCGCCGGAGACCCCGAACGCCAGCATCGCGGAACCCGCGACACTGCCGATCAAAAAACCACGCCGCGTGATGCCGTACTGGCTCGAGGGGTGACGAGTGGCTGCCTGAGCGCGCTGATGCCGGCCCAGCGTATCTTCAAACCTTGCCATGAGATGTCTCCTCGGCAGCAGAATGGCTCACGGCATCTGCCGTGGCACGCGGATCGAATGTGCCGACACCGGCAGTCGCGGCGGTGGCCTCGGTCTGCTGGCCCATCACCTGCGCCGTGTCGCGCTCACTGGCGATCGCGGCGGCACGCTTCACCGCACGATGGATACGCACGTACGCCATGCAACGACACAGGTTGCCCGCCATGGCGGCAGTGACCTGCTCATCGGTGGGGTTCGGTGTGTGCTTGAGGAAGTCGGCGGCCTGCATGATCTGGCCCGACTGGCAGTAACCGCACTGCGGCACCTGCTCCTCGACCCAGGCTTGCTGTAGCGGGTGGTCATCGTTCTCGGCCAGCCCCTCGATGGTGACGATGTCACCACCCTCGGCGGCCAGTACCGGCAGGACACAGGTGCGCGCCGCGGTGCCGTTCAGGTGCACGGTGCAGGCGCCGCACTGGGCGATTCCGCAACCGAACTTGGTGCCGGTCAGGCCCAGGTGTTCACGCAGCACCCAAAGCAACGGGGTTTGCGGATCGACCTCGAGACTGACGGCCTTGCCGTTCAGAGTGAAGTTGGCCAAGGGGCTTCTCCTCAGGAGCATGAAGCAGGGGGACAGGGTTCGGACAACGCGTGCAGGGTGTCGCGGCCAGCCATGGCGTCATCTGACTGACGTGGCGTGGGTTCGGCGTCAGGGACCGACCCCAGGCTTTGAGGCCTGGCACGATTCGAATCGGTGAATTCTACAGGTCACGATTCGGCACCACGGTGCCAAAAAGGAAACAGTGTGATGTCACTGGGCTCATCATGGCCATGCAGATGCTGTCTCGCATGCCACACAGTATAGCGTTTCACGCCTTGTCATCGGCAGATGTTTACATGACATCGGTCCGCCTCGGGACTGGGCCGGTAGCGGTCGAGAATGATGGCGGCGCACCGGAGCGAGGACTCCCGCGAAGCCATGTGACTGCCTGGTATGGACGAGAGTGTCGCAGACGCGTCTGACAGTGGCGTATCCGGCATCTGTACTTTTATGAGAATAAAGTGAAATGTAGCGAGAGTCCTCATGGAGGATGTTCCGCCCATGGCCAGCACCGGGTGCAGGGACCGCAAGAACTGCAAGAACTGCAAGAACAACGACAATAACGATTCCCGGCATGAGGATCTGACATGCAACTCAACTGGAAGGCGGCGATCGCGCTGGCAGCGCTGATACTCGCCATCAATACCGGCGCGCGCCAGGCGATGGGCTTCATGCTGCCACCGATGGCCAGCGAGCTTGCCTGGGGCATGGGCAGCCTGTCATTTGCCCTCGCCATCCAGAATCTGGTCTTCGGGCTGGCCGCGCCCATCGCCAGCAAGCTGTCGGACCGCTTCGGCACCCTCAGCGTCTTTCTGGTCGGCAGCCTGTGCTATGCGGTGGGCATGGGCGTCACCGCCCTCTGGCCGACCCCGACGGTGTGGATGCTGGGCGCGGGCGTGCTGGCCGGCATCGGTATCGGGGCGACCACCTTCCCGCTGGTGCTGGCCGCCGTCACGCGCCTGGTTCCCCTCCAGCATCGTGGCATCGGCCTGGGCATCGCCTCGGCCGGCGGCTCCTTCGGGCAGCTGATCTACTCGGTCGCGACCCCGATGCTGGTGCTGATCGACTGGAAGATCGCCATGCTGGCGCTCGGCGCCAGCTGTCTGCTGCTGATTCCCATGGCCCTGCCCTTGCTGCGTCGCCCGCCGGCCGGCAGTGAAACACAGGCAGAGGATGTCCCGAGCCAGGGCCCGCTGCTGCAGGACCGGCGCTTTCTGGCGCTGGCCGGCGGCTTCTTCGTCTGCGGCGTGCACGTCGCCTTCATCGCCACCCACCTGCCCAATTTCGTGGTCGCCTGCGGTTTGCCCCTGAACGTGGCCGGCAACACGCTGGCGATCATCGGCGCGCTCAATATCGCCGGCACCATCCTGTTCGGTGCCTGGGGCGGCCGCCGTCACCCGCCGCAGCTGTTGATGCTGATCTATCTGTGCCGCGCCGCACTGGTGATGGCGATGGTGGTCATCCCGCCCAGCAGCATGCTGCTCTACGCCTTCGGCGCGATCATGGGCGTGCTGTGGCTGTCGACGGTGCCACTGACCAGCCAGGCCGTCGCGCTCTACTTCGGCCAGAAGCGTCAGGCCTTCGTGTTCGGCATGGTGCTGGCCGCGCATCAGGTCGGCGCCTTCCTGGGGGCCTGGGGCGGTGGTGTGGTCTATCAGCTGACCGGCAGCTACGACCTGCTGTGGATCGCCAGCGGCATCTTCGGCCTGCTGGCCGCGCTCGTGCACTGGCCGGTGCGCCGCGAGCCCAAGCGCATGGTGCAGCCACAACTGGCCTGAGTCGCGCCACGGCATCTGATTCTCAAATGTCAGACTTCAGATCACCAATCCACAACCACACAGCCCCCACCGGCGAGACCGATGGGGGCTGTGTGGTTCATGGCTTCAGCGAGGGCGATCAGCGCTGGAAGGCGTAGACATTGCCGACCTTCAACAGCCGCGTCAGCTCATCCAGCGCCGCCAGTGTCTCTTCGGCCAGCTGCGGGTCGGCGAGATCCGCCGGCGTCAGGCTATCGCGATAGTGACGCTTGACCCAGTCACCCAGCTCGCCGTGCAGCTGATCCGTCATCATCACGCGCCCGGACAGCGCGGCGCGCTCGGCGTCACTCAGTACCACGCGCAGACGCAGGCAGGCCGGGCCACCGCCATTGCGCATGCTCTGCTTGACGTCCTTGACCAGCACTTCCCCGATCGGGTTCGGGCCGGCCAGAATCGCATTCTGCAGCGCATTCCATACCGTCTCGTTCTCCTGACACTCGCCCGGCACCACCAGCGTCATGCTGCCATCGTCATTGGAGAGCAACTGCGAGTTGAAGAGGTAGGAGGAGACGGCATCCTCGAGGCTGACGGCCTCCAGCGGCACGCGGATCGGGATCAGCGGTGTGGACAGTTTCGCGCGAATTTCGTCGAGCACCGCCTCTTCATCGCGGAAGGCCAGCTCGTGGTAGAACAGCACCGGGCCATTGCCCACCGCGATGACATCGTTGTGGAAGACACCGGCATCGATGGCCTCCGGATGCTGCTGGGCGAACACCACCTGATCCTCGCTCAGGCCATGCTGACGCGCGACGGCCTGACTGGCTTCCAGTGTCTGACGCGCCGGATAGCGACGCGGTTCGACGCCGTCACCGCCGAAGGCCTGACGGCCATAGACGTAGAGATGCACGCCCGGCCCGCCGTGGCCATCACACAGCCGCGTATGATTGGCCGCACCTTCATCGGAGAAGGCCGGCGTCGCGGGCAGCGCAGCATGATGCGCGAAATGGGCATCGTCGGCGAAGATGGCGCCGAGGATGCGTCCGGTGGTCGCGGGCTCCAGGTAGCGGTGGAAACTGGATTGCAGGTTGGCCGGCGTGAAGTGCACGCGGCCATCACCGCTGTCGCGCGAGGGCGTGACGGTGGCGGCGTTCGCCGTCCACATGCTGGAGGCGGAACACACCGCGCGCAGAAGCTGCGGTGCCTGCTCGCTGGCCGCCTTCAACACCTGGGCATTGCTGCCGGTGAAGCCGAGATCACGCAGTGCGCCAAGGTCCGGGCGCTGCTGCGGCAGCAGAATCCCCTGTGCATAACCCAGATCCGCCAGCGACTTCATCTTGTCGAGGCCCTGCAACGCGGCTTCGCGCGGGTTGGAGGCCAGGCCGCCGTGGCGCATCGAGGCCACGTTGCCATGTGCCAGACCGGCGTAGTTGTGGGTCGGGCCTACCAGGCCATCGAAATTGATCTCTTGATACGAGGTGTCGGACATGAAGGTCTCCTGCCACGACGCCTTGGCACCTCAGGGAGCAGGCACGGCGAGCGTCGTGGTCAACAATGGGTAAGCGGCGGCGGTGCCCGAACGGACGGCCTTACAGACGGATACCGGCCGGCAGGGTCGCGGGCAGCGCCAGCGCCTCGGCTTCCATCGAGGCGACCGGATAGCTGACATAGTCGGCCGCGTAATAGGCGCTGGGACGGTGGTTGCCGCTGTCGCCGATGCCACCGAAGGGCGCGTCGCCGGAGGCGCCGGTGGTCTGGCGGTTCCAGTTGACGATGCCGGCGCGAATGCGCAGCAGGAAGTCGTCCCAGTCAGCACGCTCACCGCCGATCAGCCCGGCCGAGAGACCGTAGCGGGTGTCATTGGCCAGCGCGATGGCCTCGTCCCAGTCGGTGTAGCGATGGATCTTGAGCAGCGGACCGAAGAATTCCTCGTCCTCGAGCGCAAGGCCGGTGACATCGATCAGCGCCGGGCTGAGCAGACTGGTGCCCTCTTCAAGCTGCTGCATGCGCACGAGGACATTGCCGCCCAGCGCTTCGAGATCATCCTGCGCCTTGAGCAGGCCCTCGGCCGCCGCGACACTGGCCAGGCCGCCATAGAAGGGCGCGTCCTGCTCGAACTGCCCCGCCACGCGCAACTCGCGCAGCGCCGTGGCCAGCGCCTCGATCAGACGATCACCGACCTCGCCCTGCGGCACCATCAGGCGGCGCGCACAGGTGCAGCGCTGACCGCCCGAGGCGAAGGCCGACTGGATGATCGCCAGCACCGCGGCGGTTTCATCCTGCACATCACGCACCACCAGCGGATTGTTGCCGCCCAGTTCCAGCGCCAGCAGCTTGCCGACCTGACCGGCGAACTGACGGTGCAGCAGCTTGCCGACCTTGGCACTGCCGGTGAACAGCAGCCCATCGATGCCCTCGGACTGGGACAGGGCCTGACCGACGTCCGCCGCGCCCTGCACCAGATTGATCACGCCGGCCGGCAGGCCCGCGGCCTCCCAGCATTGCAGGGTGAGATCGGCGGTGGCCGGGGTCAGCTCGGAGGGCTTGAACACGCAGGCATTGCCCGCCAGCAGCGCCGGTACCATGTGGCCGTTGGGCAGGTGCCCCGGGAAGTTGTAGGGGCCAAAGACGGCCATCACGCCATGCGGGCGGTGGCGCAGGACCGCCTGGGTGCCTGCGACATCCTTGGCGCGCTCGCCGGTACGCTCGTGATAGGCCTTCACCGAGATCGCGATCTTGCCGATCATCGCGCCGACCTCGGTACGCGCTTCCCACAGCGGCTTGCCGGTTTCACTGGCGATGCTGATCGCCAGCGCTTCACGATGCTGCTCCAGCTGATCGCGGAAGCGCTCCACCACCGCCAGACGTGCCTCGAAACCCAGGCGCGCCCAGGTCGGGAATGCCTGACGCGCTGCCGCGACGGCCTGCTCGACCTGCTCGGCAGTGGCCGAAGCGCCCTGCCACAGGCGTGCCTGGGAGACGGGGTCGGTCTTGGTGAAGGATTCGGCCTCCCCCGCTTGCCACGCGCCGTCGATGAAGAGCTGTTGACGCACGTTGAGTGTGGCGGGAGTCGGAGTCGTAGTGGTCATGGCATGCCTCATCGAAAGGGCGCGCCGCGTAAGCGACGCTGAACAAGGAGATAACGGGGCAGTTGGCGATCTGCCCCGCTGATGGCAAAAGGACGCAAGGCGACATGGGCCTGCGAGATGGCGCAAAGAAGCGGATGCCCGGGGCGAATGCTTCAGCTGGCCAGCACGCGTAGCGTGTCACCGCCGGTGACGCCAAGGCGTTCGGCCTCATCACGGTGCAGGCGCACATGGCAGGCACCCGCGTCGTCCCGCGTGACAGCATGGCTGATCCAGCTGGCGCGGAAGTCCGCCATGCCGGTGGTGGCGGCCATGACGGAGGGACGCTCACAGGCCGGGGCATCAGACGCGATCACCTCGACACATGCCAGCTGGCTGTCACGGACGCCGCGCACGTCATCGATATAGGCCTCGACCGTCGGGCCGCCATCGAAGATGTCGACATAGCCTTCCCAGCGCAGCCCTTCCTTCTTGAGCATCGCCACCGCCGGGCGGGTGTGCTCGTGCACCTGACCGATGGCAGCCCGCGCGGACTCGGAGAGAAACGGCGTGTAGATCGGGAACTTGGGCATCAGCTCGCCGATGAAGCTCTTCTGGCCCATGCCGGTGAGGCGGTCGGCCTCATTGAAGTCCATCGGAAAGAAGTGGCTGCCCAGACACTCCCAGAACGGGCTGCGCCCCTCGGGCGTGAAGACACCGCGCATCTCGGCCAGCACCTTGTCGGGAAAGGCCTCGCGGAACTGGGCCATGAACAGCCAGCGCACCTTGGAAAGCAGCGCACCATTGCGGTCCTTGCGCCAGCCCTCACGCAGGAACAGCGAGCAGACCTCGGCATCGCCGGTGTGATCGGAGCACAGCGTCAGCGTATCCAGGGTGCGATGCAGGTCGAGCTGCACCGAGGAATGCGCCAGCGAGCCGAGCCGGTAGTGATAGAACGGCGCATCGGTGCCCACACAGGCCTCGATGGCACAGCAGCCCGCGATGCTGCCGTCGCGCTCATCCTCGAGCACGAAGAAGTACAGGCGATCATCACCGGGTTCCCGGCCTTCGAAGGCGGCCAGGGTGCGCTCGATCTTGGCGCTGAGAAATTCATGATTGTCCGGCAGTGAGGTGAAGCCGACGCCGGTTTCCCGCGCCAGCACCTTGAGGCCTTCGATATCGTGACGAGCGATAGGACGAATACGCATTACAGCTCTCCCTCATCGACCGCCGGCAAGGGCATCGGCACGGCAAGCACCGCACGCCCTTCTTCCACCCCCAGTACCTCGGCCTGCTGCGGCGTCAGCATCAGCTGGCCGGTCGGCGTCAGTGCATAGCGCGCCAGCACGCAGCGGAAATCGCCGAGCCGCTGGTTGGCGACCATCGCCGGCACCGCGTCCGGCAGGCTTTCCTGCGGACGGATACGCACCGGATGCCAGCCGCACTGCTTGAAGGTGTGCAGACGCTCGCACTCCGCCAGCAGCAAGGGGCCGGCATCGAAGATGTCGACATGACGCGAGCGCGAGAAACCTTCGGCGAGCATCTCCTGCATGGCGTACTCGTGGCGCGGATTCTCGCGCCCGATGGCGGCACGCGCCTGGGGCGTGAGAAGCGGCAGATAGAGCGGGAACGGTGGCATCACCTCGGCGATGAAGCTCTTGGAGCGCACCCCCGCCATCTGGTTGATGTCATTGAAGTCGCGATCAAAGAAGTGCTGGCCGACGCTGTCCCAGAACGGGCTGACCTGACGCTCGTCACGCGTTTCCAGATAGCCGGGGAAGGCCACCGCCAGTTCATTGGCGAAGCGTTCCGGGTACTGGGCGATGAACATCAGGCGTGCACGACGCAGTAGGCTGTCCGCATCCGTCTCGCGGTAGCGGGCATCCAGCGACAGCGCGCACAGCAGCGTGGCATCCGACACCTCATGCGACAGCGACAGCGTCTGCACTTCATGGCGCACGTTGAGCTGCTGCGAGGCGTGGATCAGCGTTTCCTGACGATAGGTGTAGTAGGCCTCCCGCGCGCCAGCCTCGGCGCGCAGCGAGGCGGTACCGACCACTTCCCCGCTGTCGAGATCCTCGAGCACGAAGCAGTAGATCTCGTCACCGGGAAAATCGATCTCGGCACGCAGGCTGCGCTGGGAGCGCGTGATGCGCTCCTCGAGGCGGTCACGATGTGCCGGCAGATTGGTCAGGCGTGGCGTGGCCGAGGCCGCGAGCCGCTCGAGGGCGAGCAGATCGCGGCTTTCGGCAGGCCGCACCACCAGCATCGGGGCACTGCTCATGGCGCTGCTCATGCAGATGCAGAGGCGGCGACGAAGCTCGCCACGGCACGGTCGAGCTTGTCGAGACCGCTCTGGAGCTCGGCTTCACTGATCACCAGCGACGGTGCCAGACGCAGCACGTCAGGCCCGGCGACCAGCACCATCAGACCTTCTTCCATCGCCAGATTGAGAATGTCCTTGGCACGGCCCGCATAGTCCGGCGCCATCTGGGCACCGATCAACAGGCCCATGCCACGCACTTCCTTGAAGACACCGTGACGCTTGGCGATGCCTTCCAGGCCATTGCGCAGCAGTTGGTGGCGATGCGCGACGCCCTCGAGCACTTCCGGCGTGTCGATGGTCTCGAGCGCCGCCAGCCCCACCGCACATGCCAGCGGGTTGCCGCCGTAGGTGGAACCGTGAGTGCCGATGGCCATGGCCGGCGCGATGCGATCCGTGGTCAGCATGGCGCCCAGCGGGAAGCCGCCACCGATGCCCTTGGCGGTGGTCAGAATGTCCGGCACCACGCCGAAGTGCTGGTAGGCGTAGAGGTGGCCGGTCCGCCCGGCACCGCTCTGGACTTCATCGAAGATCAAGAGCGCATCGTGCTGGTCGCACAGCTCACGCAGCCCCTCGAGGAAGGCCTGCTCCCCCGGAATGATGCCGCCCTCGCCCTGCAGCGGCTCGACGATGATCGCGCAGGTGTCATCGCCCATCAGCTCGCGCACGGAGTCGAGGTTGTTGAACTCGGCGTGCTGGATCCCGCCCGGAATCGGTCCGAAACCCTGGGAATACTTGGGCTGACCACCGACGCTGACGGTGAAGAAGGTGCGGCCATGGAAGGACTGACGGAAGGAGATGATCTTGTCCTTCTTCTCGCCATGGGTGTCATGGGCGAAACGACGTGCCAGCTTGAGCGCGGCTTCGTTGGCCTCACCACCGGAGGAGCAGAAGTAGACCTTGTCGGCGAAGGTGCGCTCGGTCAGCGCCTTGGCCAGCGCCAGGGCCGGCTCGTTGGTGTAGACGTTGGACAGGTGCCAGACCTTGTCGGCCTGATCCTTGAGCGCCTTGACCAGTGCCGGGTGGCAGTGACCCAGCGAGGTGACGGCGATGCCGCCGGCGAAGTCGATGTACTCACGACCTTCCTGATCCCACAGACGGCTGCCCTCGCCGCGTACCGGAATGGCAGCCTGGGGTGCGTAGTTGGGCACCATGGCATGGTCGAAATCGGCACGGGTCAGCTGGGTCATCGTCTCTTCCTCATCGCGGGGGCGTTGCGTGGCAGGCCGATGATCGGCGAGCCACGGGTCATGACTCCCGAGTATAGGGAGGCGAGATGACAAAGACTTTCAGCGAAAGGACGACGACTTATGTCAGGAGGCGACTTTTGTCACCGATGCGACATTTCAGGCCTGCAGCATGAGACGTTCGTCGCGGGGGCTGCGCCCGAAATGGTTGCGGAACGCCGTGGAGAAGTGAGCGGCGCTGGAAAAGCCGGTGGCCAGCGCGATCTCGCCGATGGGCTGATCACTCTCGCGCAAGAGCTGACGTGAGCGTGCCAGACGCAGATCCAGATAGTAGCGGCTGGGCACCGCCTGCAGATGCTTCTTGAACAGCCGCTCCAGCTGACGCCGCGAGATCCCGAGGTGCTCGCCGATCTCGTGGGTGGACAGCGGCTCCTCGATATTGGCTTCCATCAGGGTCACGGCCTCCACCAGCGGCTGGGGCGCATGGGCGAAACGGTTCTTGAGCGGCACGTGCTGTGGCTCGTCCGCCAGCCGGATACGCTCGCAGACGAAATGCTCGGAGACCTTCTCGGCCAGCGCACGACCATGCTGCTGGGCGATCAACGTCATCATCATGTCCATCGCCGCGGTACCCCCGCCGCAGGTGACACGATCACGGTCCAGCTCATACAGCTGATGGGAGACGTTGACCTGCGGGAAGTCGCGACGGAACGACTCGGCACGCTGCCAGTGGATCGTCGCACGATAGCCATCAAGCAGCCCGGCGCGAGCCAGCTCACGGGTGCCGGTGGAGATGCCGCCCAGCATCACGCCACGCTCGGCCAGACGCTTGAGCCAGGCCAGCAGCGCGGGATTCGAGGCCACCTCCTGCAGGCCCGCCTCGCCCGCCGGCTGAGCACCGCACACGAACAGGGCATCCAGATGGCGCGAATCACTGGCGACCAGGCTGTCCGGCGACAGGTTCAAGCCCGCTGCGGACGCCACACCGCGCCCGTCCAGCGCAAAGGTGACGGCCCGATAGAGTGTCTGCCCCGCGAGCTGATTGGCCACCTGCAGGGGCTCCAGCGCACAGGCCTGGGACAATAACGAGAAGCCGGGCAACAGCACGAAGCCGATCTGGCGTTGCTGGGCCTGGGGGGAAACCAGTGAATCCACGGGCATGGGTGTGAGTCGAGGTCCATCGCGTGAGGGTGGGGAAAACCTGCCGCCATATTGTGCCATGCCTCTGGCACTTGTGCCTGGCCCGGACTGGCATGACGCTCAAGATGAGGCCGCCACATACGACGACGCCACCCCGAAGGGTGGCGTCGTCATCGCTCAGCGGGCAGCGGTCAGCGGTCAGCGGTCAGCTGGCAGCTGGCAGCTGGCAGCGCTTGCTACCCTGACCTCTGCGCTTGCTGAAGCGCTCTTACATCTGCACGACATCGAATTCGACGTCGGTGGCGACGTCGGCATCGTAATCGACATCATCACGCGTGAAGCCGAACAGCTTGAGGAATTCCTGCTTGTAGCTGGCGTAGTCGGTGATATCGAACAGGTTGTCGCTGGTGACCTGCGGCCACAGTTCCTGACAGGCCTGCTGGACGTCGTCCTTGAGCTCCCAGTCGTCGAGACGCAGACGGCCGGACTCGTCGGTGACGATCTCGCCTTCACCATAGAAGCGCTCGGCGTAGAAGCGGTTGAGCTGCTCGATGGTGCCTTCGTGCAGGCCCTTCTCCTTCATGATCTTGTAGACCATGGAGATGTAGAGCGGCATGACCGGAATCGCGGCGCTGGCCTGGGTGACCACGGACTTGAGCACGGCCACGTGGGCACGACCGCCCTTGGCGGACAGCTTCTCGTGGATGCTGCCGGCGGCGCGGTCCAGATCTTCCTTGGCGCGACCCAGCGCACCGTGCCAGTAGATCGGCCAGGTGATCTCGGTACCGATGTAGCTGAAGGCCACGGAGCGGGCGCCATCCGCCAGCACGCCGGCGTCGTCCAGCGCCTGCATCCACAGCTCCCAATCCTGACCACCCATCACGGTGACGGTATCTTCGATTTCCTGCTCAGTGGCCGGCTCGACCTCCGCTTCGATGATGGTGTCCTTGTTGGTGTCGATGGCGGTCGCCCGGTAGGTCTCGCCGATCGGCTTGAGCACGGAGCGCTTCACTTCACCGCTGTCCGGCAGCTTGCGCACCGGAGAGGCCAGCGAGTAGACCACGAGATCGACTTCGCCCATGTTGGCCTTGATCAGCTCGATGGCCTTGGCGCGCGTCTCGTGCGAGAAGGCGTCGCCATTGATGGCCTGGCTGTAGAGCCCTTCCTGCTTGGCGAACTTGTCGAAGGCGGCAGAGTTGTACCAGCCTGCGGTACCGGCCTTCTTCTCGGTGCCCGGCTTCTCGAAGAAGACACCCAGGGTGTCCGCGCCGTAACCGAAGGCTGCCGTGATACGCGCCGCGAGGCCATAGCCACTGGAAGCACCGATCACCAGCACCTTCTTCGGGCCACCGTCGCGCTTGTCACCGACCGTCTTGCGGGTGATGGCGATCTGCTCGGCAACATTCTGCTCGCAGCCCTTGGGATGAGTCGTGGTGCAGATGAAGCCGCGAACCTTGGGTTTGATGATCACGTAAGAACCTCGTTTGCTGTTGGCCCGGCGTGTACCCGCCGATGCTGATGCCCGATTCCAGTATGCAACGACCACGGCGCACGCTGCGCGACCGGTGCCTTGCTCTGAAAACGTCTGGTGAGTCTGGCTGTCGAATCAGGACATGCAGGCGTGTGTGCCTGCTGCTGGCCGCTATTCTAGCGGCTGTCGGCGACGCTGTCCGCCCCGGCGGGCCAACCCGCGCTGATGTCACGTCACTGGAGCCCTCCATGACGACTGCCGTATCATGTGACGCATTCAGCACACCGCCATCACACCGCTGTCCTGCTTCGCGCCATCCGTTGATGGTGTGTCTGTCTGACAGCCTTCGCTCGGGATCTCTCCATGAACGACCAGAACGCTCACCTCGCCCCCGATGTGGCCGCCCTGCTCGAACGCCGCCAGGAGGTCTGGCTGGCGCTGGCGCCTCTCTGGGAGGAGCGTGACCCCCGCGAGGCGGAGTATCAGCACATGGCCGAAGTGGTCGAGGCACACGGCCTGAGCTTCCGAGAACTCGAAACGCTGTATCGACTCGAAATGGCCCCGGTGCTGGTGCGTGAGCAGGTCAGCATGGCCCCGAGCTACAAGGAGCGCGACGAGAACCGTCTGCTGTCGCGCCTGCTGCAGCATACGCATCAGCTCACTCGCGGGAAGCGCCTCTTCTGGCTGCTGTTCTCCGGCCTGGCGACCATGCCCAGCCGTCACCGTTACGGCAACCTGCTCGAAGTGCTCCACCTGCGCGGCAACACGCCGGAATGAAGCGATCCGACACCGCATGAAGCAGAACGCCCCGTGGCGGTCTGGCCACGGGGCGTTCTGCTCGATACCTGTCGCGATTCGACGCTGAACTGCCCCTCACCTCAGGGGCGCTTGCGCAGGGGAGCTTTCAGGACGCCGTCCTTGTAGCGTCGTTGCCAGTCCGTGAGACTCGACAGCCCTCGGCTGTCGCTGATGCGCTCTCCCCCCTCCAGCCGCTTGCTCATCCACAACGCGTTGCCATTGAAGCTGTAGATCGGCAGGAGATCGGTGCGCTCACTGGCCGGCAGGATGGAGCTGTTGAGGTTGTCCAGCACATCAGGCATCGACATGCCCGCGCCCTGATAGGTGACGACCATGTGGAACTGATTGAGCCTCAATGCCTTGACGTAGTGCAGGCGCAAGGAACTCTCCGGCACGCCCAGCTGACGCAATGTCAGATACTTGGCCATGGCGAAATCATCGCAGTCCCCTGCGCCGGCCCCCAGGAACTCAAGCGGGGTCGCCCAGTAATCCTCCTTCCCCCAGACGCGCATGTCATCGGTGAAATGCATCCGGTTGAAGAAATCATTGACCTCACTGAGCTGACGCCTGGCCGGCTGCCCGTCGAGATCCACGAGCAGCTGCTCCCATTGCTGGACTCTCGCCCACCCCGGTTGACCATAGACCTCGATGAAACGTTGTGCCTGCGTATCGCGGGCCAGTACGGAACCGACCGTGAACAGCATCAATACCCAGGCGATCAGCCAGCTGAAGCAGCGTCTCTGCCACATGGCGACCAGCCCCTGGCTGTCTATCAGGGCTTCCTCGCCATGACATCGACGGCCGGTGCCACATAGCCCTGATAGCCGTCGGCGCCAAGGGACATCACGCGCGCCTGGTCCTGTTCGGATTCGACCCGTGTCACGATCACCAGAGACTCGACCTGATGCGCCGTCATGCACAGGCTTTGCAACAGCTCGGTGTCCACATCGTCACGCTTGAAGAACGCCTGATCGATCTTGACGTAGTCCGGACGCAGCGCCTCCAGATAACTGAGCTCCTTCAGCTCACGTGCAAAGCGGTCAATGCCTCCACGCGCGCCCAGCCGGCGTGCACGCCGGAACAGCAGCTTGACGCGCTCCAGGTGGCGAAGCGCGATGCTTTCCGACACTTCTATATCCAGACGCTTGCAGAGACGCGGATGGACTCCCAACCAGCTGATGAGTCCCGAGAAGCTCGCCTCATCATCCAGCGTCTCCTCGGTGAGGTTGAGCGCCAGACGTGGAGCCTCGATGCCATCGACATGGGCAGCCAGCCACTCCAGCGCATGCAGGTCGAAGCGTGCTCCCAGACGGAAATGGCGCACGACCGGCAGGAAATCGCCGGCTCGGTGCAGCTGGTCCCCTTCACGCAGACGCGCGAACAGCTCCCGGTGCAGCTCACTGCCATCATTGAACAGCACGGGCTGCGCCACGAAATCGAGCCCATCAGGGCGCTCCAGCGACTGCTCGATGACGTCTCGCCATTCGCCGCGTGGACGCGCCTGATCCCCTTCCTCGGCAAGCGCGACGCTGCTGCCATGCTCGATGGCCTGCAGCAAGGTCGTGTCCGCCACCGTGAACAACTGGGTGCGGGTCATGCCCGGCTCTCGCCTTGCCGCCCCGATGACACAACCGATCGGGCGGCTGTTCGCCATGGGATTGGCATCCAGCAGTCGATCGATGTCTTCGGTGATGCCCTTCAAGAAGGCCTGCAGCGCGGACTCATCGGCTTCTGGCAACAGCAAGCCGAAGTCATGATTGGCCAATCGCCCTGCCACGATGGGCTCCCCGGCCAGCTCACGCTGCTCAAGCCGCTGAGCGATGGCGCGCAGCAGTGCATCGCGTCCCTTGTAGCCCTGCTCCTGATAGACGACTTCAAGCTGCGCGACCCGCAACAGTGCGAAGCTGCCTCCCAGAGGCTCACTCAACCATTCATCCACTGCACGATTGAGGTAACCACGGTTGCCAAGCCCCGAGACAGCGTCCTGTTCAGCCTGGCGCTGCAGGCGCGCCAACTGCGCCGCCTGAGCCTCGAACTGGGTATGCAGACGCTGCCCGAGTCGATTGACCGCCGACGTGATGCCACGCAGCTCCTTGACACTGGTTTCCTCCAGAGGCGCGTCGAAACGCTGTGTCTCCATCTCGTTGAGACGTGCGGAGAGGCGGTCCAGAGGACGCAGCAGGCGACGCATGACCAGCGAGGCCACCAGCAGGGTCAACAAGCCCCCCAACAGCAACCAGAGTCCGAGCCGTTTGGCGAGCTTCCAGAGGTCATCGTGACCCTGGGCCGGCTCTCCCGTCAGCGAGATCGTCCCCAGAGAGGCCCACCCACCCGGCAATTCACGGCTGACCGTTTCTACCGGCATGGGAATCATCTGCTGAAACCACTCGGGTGCCTGGCTTTCTCGTGTGATGTCAAACGCGATGGGGGCCGGGAGCGCGACGCTTTCCAGCTGGATATCCCGGACATATCCACCATCCAGGGTGGCGCGAATCAGGGTTTCCGCGCTGGCAGCATCACCAAGCTCGACATGCGGCACCAGTGCAAGACTCAGGCTCTGGGCGAGATTCGAGAGCTCGACACGCTGTCGTTCGGCCAGTGAATCACGGGTATTGTTGACCTGAATGAAGAAGATACCGAAGGAAAACACCAACAGCACCAACAACATCAAGGTAAACAGGCGGCGCGAAAGACTCATCTGATTTCCTCATCAGCCGTCAGTATGACCACGGCACCACTTCCTGGTGGTGCCGTGAGCGACTCAACCCTGTCGGGTCGGTACGGCAACGTTCATTGAATCCAGCAATGCACCTGTCGCGGACAACAAGCGATAGTTGGCCGTTTCCAGGTCAAAACGTGCACGAATCAGATTCTGCTGCGAAGTGAACAGCTCACTTTCGCTGTCCAGCAGATCCAGCAGCGTCCTGCGGCCGATATCGAACTGCTTGCGATAACTTTCGCGCGTATCCGTCGCGGCACGCACATAGCTTTCCAGATAATCGATCTGACGCTTGAGGTTCTCGCGTGCATTCCAGGCCAGTCGGATCTCATCACGCACATCACGCATCACGCGATCATTGTCATGCTCGACGGTTTCCAGTGCTGCCTGGCGTCCGCGAATCTCGGCCTGATCCCGCCCACCGCGATACAGGTTGTAGCGCATGACCAGTTCGACGCTCCAGTCATCGGAGCTGCTCTCGTCCTGATCATAATCGTCCGTCAGCGTGCGATTGCCTTCGATGCTGAATTCCGGGTAGTTGTCACCCTTCTCAGCGTTCACCTCATGACGAGCCGCATCAATGGACACCCGTGCCGCTGCCAGCAGGGGGTTGCGCTGATTGGCCTGGACATAGGCACTCTCCACATCGGCACTGATCAGATCGGTATCGAGGCTGGGGAGGTTCAGATCCGTGGGCAGCTCACCGACCAGACGCAGATACGCCGAGCGGGAATCCTCGAGGTTGTTCCGGGCGGACAGCACGCTGGCCTCGGCATTGGCCAGGCGGCCATCCACCTGACGCACGTCACTGCGTGCGCCGAGACCGGACTCGGCACGACGCCCGATATCACTGGAAATACGACGGTGCGCATCGAGATTGGCCTGCGCATATTTGAGAATCAGCTCATCACGCATGACATCCAGATAGGCCCCGGCCGTATCCAACGCGACATCATTGGCTTCGGCGGCCGTCTGCAGGCGCTGATAGTCAGCTTCGGTCTCTGCCTGACGGATGCGCTCGATCGTGGTGTCACCGTCCCAGAGCAGCTGGCGAATGGTGAGATCCAACCGACGATAATCGTGCCAGTCATCCTCGTCATTGACCCCATCATCCTCGGAGTCGAACTTGCCATAGCCCAGTCGTCCGGTCAGATCGACCGTCGGGCGATAGGCCCCACGCTGGACTTCCGCTTCTTCCAGACGCTGGATATGACGGGTCACCTGCAAGCGGGTACGCGGATTTTCCATCACTGCCTTGGAAACGGCTTCTTCCAATGACTGCGCAGAAGCGGAGAGACTGGAACTCATCCCCGCCATCACGCTCAATGCCAAGAGTGTCTTTTTCATTATGGGTTGCCCTTGAATACTTCATGTCCATGATCAACGTTCACGCAAGGCACCTTGCCTGGCGCGCAGAATCGGCTTCATCAGGTACTGCAGGATGGTCTGCTCACCGGTGATGACATCCACGCTGGCCTGCATGCCCGGGATGATCGTGAGCGGGTCTGAGTCACTTCCAAGGTGGTTCTGCTCCGTGAGCACCTTGATTTCATAAAAGCTGTTGCCTTCTTCATCCTGAACGGTGTCGGCACTGATCTGCTCCACCTCGCCTTCGAGTCCTCCATAGATGGTGAAGTCGTAGGCAGACAGCTTGACCACGGCAGGCTGGCCAATACGCAGGAAGCCGATGTCCTTGGGTGCCACCCGGGCCTGGACCAGCAGCTGATCTTCGATGGGAACGATTTCCATCAGATCTTCGCCAGGCTCGATGACCCCGCCTATGGTATTGATATTCAAGGTCTTGATGGCCCCCTGAACGGGAGACGTCACCAAAGTACGGTCAAGACGGTCCTGAAGACTGGTACGCCCCTCACGCAATCGCCCGAGATCCGCCTGAGTCTTGGCCAGCTCATCTGCTGCACGCGAGCGAAATTCCTGGGCAACACCGACACGATTCGAGATGGCCTCATCCAGCTCCGACTGCTTGCCAGGCACTGCCAGTCGCGCCGACTCCAGATCCCCCCGCAGATCATTCACCTCACGCTGGATCTTGAGCAGATCGACTTGCGATACCACGCCTTCACGTACCAGCGGTGCTGTCATGTTGAGCTCACGACGTGACAGCTGGTAGCTGCGCTCCAGGCTATTGATGCGTGACTTCAGCTCTCTCAGCTCCTGCTCCTTCTGCAGAATCTGCTCACGAGAGCCATTCAAGCCACTGTTCAACTGGTTGAGGTGGGTGCGATAGGCGGTCATCGCACGCGCGACAAGTGCAGGACTGCGAGTCTTGAACTCCTCATCGAATGGCAGGGGGACGCGGGTCATGACGACCTGGTCCTTCCAGTCATCGGCAGAGGCGTCCACCGCGATGGAATCCAGCTCGGTGTCGTACAGGATGATGGTGGCCTGCAAGCCATCCAGGGTCGAGACACGCTCGCGCAGGTCGGAACCGGCGCTGGTGTCATCAATGCGCAGCAAGGGCTCTCCGGGCGACACGATCTGCCCCTCCTTGATGTAGATCTCGCGCACGATCCCCCCTTCCAGATTCTGCACGACCTGGAGGTGGGTGGAGGGCACCACCTTGCCGGAACCTCGCGTCACGACCTCCAGGCTCGCCTGGCTGGCCCAGATGACGAACACCACGATGAAGGCCAGCACCATCCAGATCAGGATGCGTGACTTCCAGGGGGTCGCCAGCAGAACGGCTGAGCTGACGTCATCCAGGTGGTGAAGATCGCGCTGTTCAATCGGTGCCTTAGCCACGTTGAGCCTCCTGCTTGCGCCCGGACACACGCCCTTCATTCAAGGCATTCAATACCTTGTCCTTGGGACCGTCAGCGACGATACGCCCACCTTCCATCACGATGACGCGGTCTACCACTTCCAGCATGCTGCTCTTGTGCGTCACCAGCACCATGGTCTGGGTACGCGGCAATGACTTGAGCATACGCCTCAGGCGCAGCTCGGCACGATTGTCCATGTGCGAACCGGGCTCATCGAGCAACAGCAGCGGCGGTCGCATCAGAAGCGCCCGAGCCATCAGGACCGTCTGACGTTGGCCACTGGACAGCATCCGTCCCCCCTCCCCGACCTGGCGATCAAGCCCCTCCGGGTGATGGCGAGTGAACTCGGTCACTCCGGCAGCATCGGCCGCAAGTTCAATCTGGGTATCACTGGCATGCGGCTGCCCCAGGGTGATGTTGTCGCGGATAGAGCCGAAGAACAGCGCACTGTCCTGACCGGCATGCCCGATATGACGCCGGACATCGGCGGGATGGATCTGGTTGAGGTCAAGACCATCGACTCGCACGCTGCCGGCGGTAGCGCGATAGAGTCCACATATCAGGCGCTGCAGGGTGCTCTTGCCGGCACCGATACGGCCGATGATGGCCACTCGCTCGCCTGGCTCGATGGTCAACGAGATATCGGTCACCGCCGGCGGCGTGTTGGGCGCATAGGCGAAGCCGACACGATCGAACTCGATCCGCATCTGCAGTGTCTCGCGATGCACGTACCGACGATCTTCTGCCTCTTCAGGCAACGCCATGATCTGCTCAAGCGCACTCATGGCACTGCGCGTCTGCCCGATACGGGTAATCAGCAGCGCCAGTTGCCCCAGGGGCTGAAGCGCGCGCCCGGAAAGCATGACCGCGGCAATCAACCCACCCACCGAGAGTCGTGCATCCGCGATCAGATAGACCCCGAACACGACCAGTGCCACCGTGGTGGCCTGCGTCAATGACATGCTCAGCGAGCTGACGGATGTCGTCAGATTGCGGCTCTTCACTCCCCAATGAGCGATCTGACCCACCGCACGCTCATAGCGGCGCTGGGTCTCTCCCTGAGCATTGGCCAGCTTGAGGCTCTCGAGCCCCGAGACCGCTTCCACGAGACGTGCATTGCGCTCGGTCGCCAGCCGCGAGCCCTTCTCGATGCTGTTGCGCAGCGGTCTCTGTATCGCCAGGCTGTAGATCAGCAGGATGACAAGAGCTATCAGGGGCACAAGTACCAGGGGCCCGGCGACGATCCAGATGATGGCGAGAAACAGCAGCGCAAACGGCAGGTCGACGAGCGTGGTCAACGTCGCTGACGTGAAGAACTCGCGAATGGAATCGAATTCCTGGAGATGCTTCACATAGCCGCCCACGGAGCCGGGGCGCGACTCCATGCGCAGATTCATGGTCTTGGCAAACAGCTTGGAAGTCAGCAGCACCTCGGACTTCTTGCCGGCGGTATCCATGAAATAGGCACGCGTCTGCCGCATCACGAAATCGAATACCATGATGATCGCCATGCCCGTCGCCATGACCCACAAGGTGTTGAACGCCAGATTGGGCACCACCTTGTCATAGGCATTCATCACGAACAGTGGCGATGCCACGGCAAACAGATTGATCAGGACAGAGGCCAGAATCACGTCACGATAGATAGGCGTCGAGAGCTTCAGCGTCGACCAGAACCAGTGGCCATCGCTCTGTTCCAGCGTTTCCGGGGCGCGCTCATCGAAACGGTGTTCCTGCTTCAGGTAGACCACTCGTCCATCATGGCGTGCCGTCAGCGTTTCCAGTTCGATCCATGCATCGCCTTCCGCTTCCGGTTGGTGGATTCGCGCCTTTTCTGTCTTGGCATCCACTTCCAGCAGCACGACAGCGCGCCCTTCATTCAACATCAGAATGCAGGGCATCAACAGATCGCTGATCGCGGTGATCTGTTGATTGACCAGTTTGGCGCTCAGATTGGCACGCGCGGCTGCACGGCTGACAAGCGCCAGAGGCAAACGCCCGTCCTCCATCGGCAGCCCGTCCGTCAGCACGGCGGCTGACCGGGGATTGCCGTGGTAACGCGCCATGAACACCAGCGCATTCAGCAGAGGGTCGCCCTCTCTTTCGCCGACCGGCTCTGGTCTCAATGGCGTGGGTTGATCGCTCAACCTGTCCTCCTTAGTGGGGCACTTCGCAGACATTCATTCGGTGAAGTCTAATGCAATAAAAGGGAGATGGCCTAAGCCATCTCCCTTATCTTTTGCATCAACCGTCAACGTTGGTCTTGAGGCTATTGCTATCCAGCAGCGACTGGATGATCTGGGTATCGGAATCACCGCCCGATGTCAGATCCACATCCTGCAGAGTGATCTCCTGGGTGACATTGCTGCCCGCAGAGCCGTCCACACTGATCTCGATGGTGGTACCGCCGTCCCCATCTGACTCGAAGTGCAGGAAGCTCGAGAGCGCATCGGCGTCCCCATTGGACTGAAGGAGATCCGACAGATCGATGACGTCGCCATCCGCCACACTGAAGTCGGTGATGGTATCCGTCGCCATGCCGCCTTCGCTGTTGACGTCATCACCACTCATCCACTGGAAGGTGTCTGCCCCATCGCCGCCAGTGAGGATGTCGTTGCCGGAGCCACCCACCAGAAGATCATCGCCCTCGCCACCGGACAGGATATCGTTGCCGGTACCACCTCTCAGCGTATCGTTGCCGCTACCGCCTTCCAGACGATCGCTGCCCACACCGCCACTCAAGATGTCATTGCCGCCCTGGCCGATCAGATAATCGGCATAGAAAGGCCCGTCACCATCACCTGTCAAAGTATCGTTACCGGAGGTCCCGATCACGACAGCCAACTTGTCGACATCAATGCTGACGCTGGAAGTGTTGGTATCCCCGTCGTTGTCGACCGTGACGTAATCGAAGCTGTCCGTGGAACGCTCACTGACATTGTCCGGCGGCGTATAGGAGAAATCACCGGTCCCCAGATTGAACAGCATGCTGCCGCCCAGATCCGTCGAGATGGTCAACTCCAGGCTGTCTGCATCGTAGCTGCTGTTGTCAGTGCCAGTGGCAGAAACAGCATTGGTATCCGGATCATAGCTGTAGGTCGTGCCATCCACAGTGACCGATTGCAGATAACCACCATCCGCTCCCAACAGACTGCCATCCACGGAACTACCTGATACCAGCTGACCACTGACGGGTGATTGGACCGTGGCAGCAAGCGTATCGTCGAGATCCTCGAAGCTGGTCACGACCGTACTATCGATATCTTCGTCCGCTGAACCATCGTAGGCAATTGGATTGAGGTTGTCCTCGGACACCCCCGATCCCATGCCAATGGCATAGGATTTGATTCCGTTGTCTACAAGGAAGTCCGTCCAGATGTTTTCTTCATTTTCAGAGATACCCGAGTCATTGAGCCCCCCCTGTGTGATGCTGACGCTATTCCTCAGTCGATCACTATTCCCATCAGCAAAATAAGGGTTACCGTCCGAGAAGAAATAGGACAGATTCTGAGCGTTGTCGATAGCGCCATCGGCCGTATAATTTTCCATAGCCTCTGCAAGCGCGGCATCGTAGTTAGTGACACCTCCAGCTGTCAGATCGTTCAGAACAGCCTCGACCTCATCGACTGTCAGCCAAGCCCCATAGGAGTCTGCCGTCGTGGAGAAGGTCACCAGATTGATTCGAACATCCCCAAAATCATCGTAGGCCGAGATCAAGGTCTTTATGGATTCAATGGCACTTTCCAACCTTGTCTGGGTGCCGATCCCACTGGCAACAGACATGGAACCAGAGACATCCAGCACGATAGTGAGATTTGTGTCCACCAGCGTCGAGGAGAAGCTCTGTGCTTCCTGCTGCTCGGGGGCATCATCCTCGATGCCGATGGTCAGCGTGCCGGTGGAGCTTGCGCCTTCGCTATCCGTTGCGAGCACACCGAAGTCCAGAGACAGGACATCTTCCCCATCACCCGAGTGATCAACCGCCTGACTCAGAGTGAAGGTATAGGCGCCGCTGTCATCGATGGTCACCGTCGCGACTTCATTGCCCTCGGCATCGGTCGCCACCAGAGATTGAGTGCCGCTTCCAGCCCAGGTCACGGCGCTGCCACCGGACGTGATGGCCGTGGCAGGCGCCGTCAGCACCAGCGAGACACTGTCACTGTCGACATCCGTGACCGAAACCGTACCGGTGACGATGGTGGCATCGGTAGTATCCGTGAAGCCATCAGCCGCATCACTGTCGGCGATACCGCCTTCGAGCCCTTCTTCGCTGACGCGGCCTTCAGTCGCAGTCACCACCGGAGCGTCATTCGTCCCCTGAATGGTAATGGTGACATCCTGGGTAGCTGTCGCTCCCGCCGTATCCGTGACAGTGACGGTGTAGGTCAGGACCAGTGACTCGCCTGCAGACAGGTAGTCGAAGCTTTCCCCGGCAGCACTGCTGTCGAAGGTCCAGTTGAGCGTCCCTTCAGTGTTCTCGTCATCGATGATGGCGCCGGTGTCCACCCCCAGCAGCGCAAGCAGATCATCGTTGTCCAGCGCGCCAGTATCACCATTGCTGGAGACACTGGTCACGCTTGGCGTCACGCTATTGCTGAGATCCACATCCGTCACCGACAGCGTACCGCTGGTGCTCAGGGCGGAGTCCGTTTCCGTCAGACTGGCGGAGGCGCTATCACCACTGTTGACGCTGATCGCCGGGCCGTCGTTGCGACCATTGATGGTGATCGTCAGAGTGGTGCTGGAGGTATCACCGTCAGCATCCCTGATCACGTAGGTATAGACATCCGTGACCGACTCACCCGCCGCGAGGAACTGCAGATCTTCGCGTGCTGACTGGTAGCTGTAGGAGCCATCCGCTTCAAGCGTCAGCTCGCCATGAGCACCAGTGATCACAGCCGCCGCGCCATCGCTCACCGCGACGGTTTCTGATCCGGAAGTGACGGCGGTGACGGTGACCGCATCGGCCCCCAGGGTGTCCGCCGTCGCAGATGAGCCGTCCACCACATTGCCGGTAACGGCAGCACTACGATTCTCGTTCATGCTGCGGGTATCAGCATTGGCTATCGGCGCGGTGTCCAGAACGGTGACATCCAGACTGGATGTGGTGCTCTGACCGGCAAGATCCGTCACCACTACAGCGAAGTCGTCAACGACACTGTCATCGCCACCGGAATGATCAGCCGCAGTGCCATCTTCCACATAGCTGTAGGAGACCACCCCGGTGTCGGCATCATAGCCAGTGACGGTCAGCGTCCCTTCGCCATCTGGATTGGAGATCACTACCGGTGAGGTGTTGGCATCCGTGATATCCACACCAGCGATCGTCACTGCCGCAATACCTGCCGCAGCTTTCACGGTAAAGGTATCGGTGACCGTACTTCCTGTCGCTTCGGTGACGGACTGATCTTCCAGTGAATTGATGACCGGCAGTGCATCATCAGTACCGGTGATCACGATATCCACTGTCGTGGTGGAACCATCGCTGAGCGTGACGGTGTACTGCTCGACAATCTCGTCTTCAGACGTCAGCCCCTGAACAGCAGCTGTGTCGTTGTCGAGCGTATAGGTCCAGCTACCGTCAGCATTGACAGTGAAGCTGCCGTAGTCACTGCTGTCATCGGTCGCGGCCACGAATGTCGGCGCAACACTATCGACATCGGTCGCGGTCAGCGTACCCGACGCTTGTGTCACACCATCTTCGACAACAGCGCCATCATCTGTACTGATGACAACCGGGTCATCGACCGCCGTGACATCCTGGAAGCTGAGAATGGCTTCATCAATTTCGGTGCCATCCGTGATCACATAGGTGGTATCAGGCACCGGACCGTTGTAGTTCTCACCGGGCGTGAAGGTGAAGGTACCGTCAGTATTGATCAGCAGTGTGCCGACTTCGCCAAGATCCGCCGTCTCGCCCGGGTCGTAGGTATCGCCGTCAACAGTGAAGCTGACGACGCTCAACTCATCACCATCGGCATCAACATCGTTGCTCAGGACGTTGCCGCTGACCGGAGTATCTTCCTCGACCAGAATCGGGCCATCGTCATAGGCCACCGGCTTGTCGTTCAAGCCCTGGACATTGATGGTGATGACAGCGGTATCCGAATCCCCATCCGCATCAAGAATGGTGTACTCGAACTCCTCCTTGACCAGATCACCCGCTCCCAATGCCTGGGCACGTACATCGTCCAAGTCATAACTGAAGCTGCCATCGGTATTGAGGGTCAGGCTGCCATAGCTGCCATCGACGGTAACACTACCCCCGTTGTCTGCCAGCAAGATGCCGTCCAGTTTCGTGATGGTCACGGCATCGGCACCAAGCTCATCCTGCCCGCCACCTACGACGCTGGAGATCACATTGGTGCTGATCACCGGCTCACCATCAGGGGAAGTATCGTCCTCACGAATGGTGTAGGTGTCATCATTGGCAACCGGCGCGGTATCCAGAACCGTGACGTCGAGGCTGTCGGTAGCTGTTGCGCCGGTAACATCCGTCACCACCACGGTGAAGCTATCGACAACGCTGTCATCGCCGCCAGAGTGATCAGCGGCAGTACCATCTTCCACATAGCGGTAAGAGACGGTGCCCGTGTCGGCATCGTAGCCAGTGACGGTCAACGTACCTTCATCACCATCCGAGCCAGGAATCGCGACCGGATTGTCTGCAGTCGCGCCGGTGATATCGGTGCCGTTGATGGTGACGGTAGCGATGCCAGTATCAGCCTGGACATTGAAGGTATCGGTGACGGTCGCACCCTCACCCTCGATGACTGACTGATCTTCCAACGAGTCGATGGTCGGCTCACCATCATCAGCACCGGTAATAATGATATCGACGGTAGTGCTGGTGCCATCCGACAGGCTCACGATGTATTGCTCGGTGACGGTCTGTCCTTCAATCAGGCCTTGTACGTCTGCACTGTCGTTATCAAGCGTGTAGGTCCAGCTGCCGTCGGCGGCGACCTCGAAGCTGCCGTAGACACTGCTGTCATCGGTGGCGGCGACGAAGGTCGGAGCGATGCCGTCCACGTCGGTAGCCGTCAGCGCACCAGTGGCACTCAGTACGTCGTCCTCACTCACGGCACCAGTGTCTGCGGTAAGTACCGGCAGATCGTCAGACCCCGTGATGTTGATGGTCAGCGTGGTGGTAGACGTATCACCATCACTGTCCTCCAGGACATAAGTGAAGACATCTTCCGCCTGCACACCATCAGCCAGCGACTGCGTCTTGGTGGTATCCAATACGTAGGTATAGCTGCCGTCACTATTGAGTGTCAGCGTGCCATAGTCGCCGGTGACGGTCGCACTGCCGCCGTCGGCAATCCCTTTATCGTCCAGTTTGCAGACCATGAACGGCGTATCGGCGCCCAGCGTATCTGCGGTGTCATTGATACCGTCAATCACGTTGCCTGTCAGTTCATCCGTCGCATCTTCCTCGATGGTGCGTTCATCAGGGTTGGCAACCGGCGCGGTATCCAGAATCTTGACGTCAAGGCTGTCGCTCGTGCTCTGTCCTGCCAAGTCAGTGACGACCACGGCGAAGTTGTCGAACACGCTATTGTCACCAGCCGTGTGATCCGCAGCCGTGCCATCCTCCACATAGGTGTAGGACACAGTGCCGGAATCGTAGCCCGTGATAGTCAGCGTCCCTTCGTCATCAGTCGCGCCCGGAATCACGATGGGGCTATCCACTGACGCCGAAGTGATATCCGTGCCATTGATGGTGACGCTGGCGATGCCGGCATCCGCCTCGACCTGGAAGGTGTCAGTGACAGTGGCACCCGTGGCCTCGGTCACTTCCTTGTCTGCCAACGTGATGATGGGGACTGCGTCGGTGGAGCCGTCGACGATGATGGTCAGCGTGGTGCTGGAGGTGTCGCCATCGGCGTCGGTGATCGTGTAGCTGAATTCGTCCGCCAGGCTCTCGCCATCATCCAGCGACTGCACGGCCGGATTGGTGGTGTCGAGCACATAGCTGTAGCTGCCATCGGCTTCGAGCGTCAGCGTGCCGTAGTCGCCGGTGACGACTGCGGCGGCATCTGCCGTGACGTCGGACGCACTCCCGCCGTCCGGCGTGACGCTGGTCACGCTGGTGGCATCGGCCCCCAGGGTGTCGGCGGTGTCGCTGGCGCCGTCGATGACGTTGCCGTCGAGTGCCGTGGTGGTGTCTTCGTCGATGTTGCGCGTATCGGCGTTGGCCGTCGGCGCGGTATCGAGGATCGCGATGTCCAGACTGTCGCTGGTGCTCTGCCCGGTGATGTCGGTGACCACGACGCTGAAGCTGTCGG
>NZ_JAPNXT010000010.1:0-127254 GCF_030397495.1 Cobetia sp. 14N.309.X.WAT.E.A4 | reverse complement strand
CTTCGGCATCGGTGGTACCGACGATGGTCGGCGTGGTGTCGGAGGTCAGCGCCGGCGCATCGACGGTCAGTGCCGGGGCGGACAGATCGATCTCGCCCACGTCATTGCTGGTCGCGGTGTTGCCGGCCGGGTCGGTGACGGTGGCTTCGACGCTATATTCGCCTTCGCTCAGCGGCGTCTCGGCATCGACGCTGTAGGTGCCATTCTCGACGGTCGCGGTAACGGTCTGCTCGTTGCCGTCACTGTCGGTGATGAGCAGCGTGACGGTGCTGCCGTCTTCGGCGTCGGTGGTGCCGACGATGGTCGGCGTGGTGTCGGAGGTCAGCGCCGGCGCATCGACGGTCAAGGCCAGGTCGGTTTCCGTCGACTCAGGATCCAACCCGAGGCCATCTTCGTCTTCATCGGTATAGGTGGGATCGGTGAACCCACCTTCATATTCGTAGGAAGTGCGCTCGACACGGCCATCCCGACCGACGCCAGAGGCATCCAGGAAGCCACTGCGACTGCTGCCCGGAGACCCTGCATTTTCCCCCGCTGCCGGTGCCTCCTGGATGGCCGTCGGGTCTTCGCCTCGGGCAATCGCTTCGCGCAATGCTTCTACCGTCGGGTCGACAGGTGCGTCATCGCGAGACTCAGCGAGCAGCACCTCGATACCGATCGGGGCCCCTTGCGGCACCACCAACCGAGAACCGTCTTCCAGCACGATGATCGCTCCCTGCGGCGCGATCAGGGTGGCAGTAGGTTCAAGCGTCATTCCATCGACGACACGCTGCGACTCGTTAGTGGCGGAAACAACAAGTACTGTGCCTTCTGTGCGAATGACCTGAACCATGGGGACTTACTCCTGCTGGGGAAAGGTGCTGCATCATGCTGCGAAGGGCGCAATGGCATGATCGACAAAATCAGATGGTTACATTTTGATACACAAAAACACTTACCGCAACCTAGCAATTTTCCGTAGTGGTGCCACGCAACGAGACTGAGATACCTAATCTCGAAAAATACCCAGAAAACAAGGAATCACACACCACCACGATGGAAAACGTGAACTATGACAACTTACGGCATAACGCTGACCACTGGCGACGCATGCTACGAGAAGACGAGCCGCCGGCATGAGAAGCGCCCTCTTGCGCGTCATCATTGTAAATCCATTGTTCAACGACTTCCGACAACTGTAACAATTCTTTAACATTATCCGGCTGCAGCCGTGCGACACGCCGCAGGTGACTGCCGGGCGCCTCACCCGGGCCAGGGCCAAGCCCGGAGCGCTCCAGACGCTTCGCCAGACGACGGTAGGCTCTGACACCGGCATGTGTCGTTACCTCACGGCCAGACCAGAGCACCAGCACCGCCCCTACCAGTACCACACAGGCCAGCAATCCGAGTACCCCCCAGACCAGCCACTCCCAGCGAAACTCGCCGAACATCCGCTGCCACAGACTACGCTGCTGTTCCAGGCGGAACCCCACGACACTTCGCTGCCAGCGGTACTCGAAACGCTCCCACTGACGCCTCAGATCACGAAGCATGGAATTATTCAGCGTGAAGGCGCGCAGACCGGCATCTGCCATGAAACCCGGCTGACCTTGCAGACTGAGCGCCCCCTGGGCAATACGCTCGGGAGCCACCGCCGCCGTCGGGTCGAACCGGTGCCAGCGCCCCCCATGGAACACCTCGACCCAGGCATGGGCGTCATACTGCCGAATGCTCAACTCACGCTCACCGCTCGCGGCGCCACCCTGCGCCTCTCCACCGAGATAGCCCGCCACCATGCGCGCCGGGATTCCTGCTGCCCGCGCCAGAAAGACGGTAGTCGATGCGTAATGCGTGCAATACCCCTGCAGGCTATCAAACAGGAAATCGTCCACACGATTCATGCCCTCAAGACGCGGGGGCGTGAGGGTATAGTGGTAAGGCTGACGATGGAAATGCTGGAACAGGAGGCGAAGGAAGCCCTGGGGGTCTCCACCCGCCTGATGCATCAGATCACGAGCGAATGCGCGAGCACGGAGGTTGCCATCCTCAGGCAACAGCAGATCCAGACGCTGCATCCATTGTGGTGCCGTCAAGGGAGGCTGACCGGAGGAACTCAATTTCAGCAATGCACGGGTGTTGAGTGACGACATCCCTTCCAGAGTGCCGTCCACCAGATAACGCGCCTCCTGATCACTCGACAACGGAGCGCCGAGGCTTGGCCGCCAAGGGCGCGGGTCCGGCTCCAGCAACAGCTCATAACGGTGCCGGGGGCTCCCGCCATCCACGCCCCTGCCACGCACGGCATAGCGCGACGCTGACCCACCCAACGCACTCTGCAGCCTATCAGGGGAGGCACGTGACCAGCGCACGCCATCAAACAGACTCAAGGTATAGACACGCCAGTAGCGCTCTGAAGCTGCCGGCAAGGCACCGTCGAAACGGGCTCGGAAAGCCAGCTCGTCACTGCGCCCCAGCGCTGCGATATCACCGGGCGATACGCTATCCGTCAGACCGGTCGTGGCCTCTTCCAGCTGAGGAACGTTCCAGAGTGGCGGCAGACGGGGAAACAGCACGAACAATCCCAGCATCAGCGGCAATGACAAGCCCATCAACCAGCAAGTCTCACGCAGTGCCTCACCACTGCGGCGCGCTCCGGCGATCAGGACCAGACCACCGATCAGCCAGCCAGCGGCCAGAATCGCCGCAGCTGCCATCACCGGCCCCTGATCATGCAGGAAGGCGGAGGCCAGCACGACAAACCCCAGCCCACAGACCACGCGACCATCACGCAGGCTGTCAGTTTCCAGCAGTTTGAGCAGATAGATTCCCACCAGCAGGCCGATCATCGCCTCCAGGCGCAACATCTGCCCGTATTCCAGAAACAGCCCTGCTGCCACCAGGCATACCGCCGCCAGCCGCAGCAGAATGCCGGCACGCGGTACGCGGGCGCGCAATTGCTGAAACCGCCATAGCGCCGCCAGCAGCGCAGGGAGTGCAAGCCAGATCGGCATCCACAACAGATGCAGCGCCAGCACGAGACACTGGCCAATGAACAGGTGGCGCAGTTCAAGCCAGCCAAGCGCCTGATCAGGCGTCAGAGGTTTGCGTTGCCACCAGCGGCGAGAGACATTGCCATGTGCTCGCGTCATGTCTTTGCCCTCCCGGCCAGCTCTCGAGACGCCACGGCCTGCTGCTGAACCTCCCAGGGCAGCACCGTCTCTCCTCCAAACAAGGCCAGCGCTTCCAGTACGCGTCGCCGATGCGCCCCACCACTGGCGATGGCCAGCGTCTGGCCCGGCAGGCGCAGCCCATAGGTCGCCTGTGACTTCTCCGCCGCCAGCACGCGTGCCGTCAATTCGCCGAGACGCTGTTCCATGTCGCCATGGCACGCCTCGTAGTCCAGCCACAAGGAGGGGCGTGCCGGCGTCTCGAAACGCTTGGTGACCAGCTCACCGCTGCGCCCCCAGTGCTTCCAGGCCACATGCGCCGGTGGATCACCGGCCACATAGCGACGCAGGCCGGCGAAGTCGCCCTGCTCGACCTGTTCCAGCGTATTGCGACTGCCCTGCGGTGCGGCCGGCATCTGCGGACAGGGGTGGATCATCACCGGCATCTCGATCGCGACCCAGGACCACAGACGCACCAGCCCCAGCGGCCAGCGAGACTCCAGCGTCAATGGCGGCAAGGTGAACTGCCCACGAAGAGCGACCGGCAGCCCCATAGGCGCACTGCCCTCTCCGGCATGAATCTCGAGACGCTGACGACTATTCCCGAGACGCACATCGATGGCGCGCGCCCGCGCCCGCCCGCTAAGCCGGACCAGCAGGCGCAACTCACCGCCTGCGTAGGCCTCGCCATCCGCGATCAACTGGACGCGCACACCGGCAAGATTGCGCCAGCTTCGAAAGATGCTGATCACCGCCAGCGAGAACAACCAGAATGCGAGCGCATGCGCGAGGGAATTCTCGTAGTTGATCCCCAGCAGCAGCAGCATGCACACCAGCACCGCCCAGAACAGGCCGAAGGGCGTGGGCAGGATCATCAGACGGGCATGATGGAGCGCCTCACCGCCGGCGATGGACATCCTGCGCAACATGCGCGCCTTGAGTCGGCCCCATGGTCCGACACTGGCCGCTCGTGTCATGCAGGCACCACCGCCACCTGCCCCAGCAGATGGCGAGCCACGGCATCTCCCTCCGCGACACTGCCCTCGCTCAGTCGATGGCCGACCACCGGCGCCCAGACGGCCTGGACATCCTCTGGCAGCACGTAGTCACGCCCCGCGAGCAACGCCCAGCCACGCGAGGCGTTGGCCAATGCCAGCACGCCTCGCGTCGACAGGCCGTAAGGCACTTCCGGCGACGACCGTGTGGCAGCGACCAGTGCCTGCAGGTAATCCAGCAGCGGTTCAGAGAGACGCACGCGCGTCACGGATGCCTGCCACTCACGCAGTACCTCGAGCGGCAACAGGGGACGCAGCGCCTCGATGTGCTGGCGACCGGCATTGCCTCTCAGTATCTCTCGCTCAGCCGCAGGCTCTGGATATCCCAACGAAAGACGCATCAGAAAGCGATCCAGCTGGGACTCAGGCAACGGGAAGGTACCGGATTGCTGAAGCGGGTTCTGAGTGGCGATGACGAAGAAAGGCTCCGGCAGACGACGCGTCTCGCCCTCCACGGTCACCTGTCGCTCTTCCATGGCCTCCAGCAGCGCACTCTGGGTCTTGGGCGTGGCACGATTGATCTCATCCGCCAGCACCAGCGAGTGGAAGACGGGGCCCGGATGGAAATGGAAGGCGCTCTCACGAGGGTCGAAGACCGACACGCCGAGAATGTCGGCGGGCAGCAGATCACTGGTGAACTGGACGCGCTGCATGTCGGTGCCGATCAGACGCGCCAGCCCCTGGGCTAGCGTCGTCTTGCCAAGCCCGGGCAGATCCTCGATCAGCACGTGGCCCTGACACAGCAGGCAGCACAGAGCGAGCCGGATCTGATGCGGCTTGCCCGCCAGCACGCTCGACAGTGCAACCTCCACCTCTTCCAGCTGTTGGGGCGATACCTTGGCATTCATGCGCAGACTCCAGCACAGAGAGTGGTAGGGAGAGTGGGACAGAGAAAGCACATGCAGGCGCGCGCAGGGACATGGCGCGCCGCCGACAGGCCATCATTGCCTACTCTTCCATGGCAGAGACGAGAAAGCCCTCACGAATGAGGCGTTCAAGCGCCATACGGCTGTCCGGCGTTGAAGGATGCAATTCCAGCGCCTGTTGCGGTGTCACCCAGAAGGCGTCAGCCACCTCCTCGGCCTGAAGCGTCAAGGGACCGTCATAACGTGCGAGGTAGGCGCTGCCATAGACATGATTGGTGGCATCGCGATAGCAGAAATCGAAGCAATGTCTGAGCGCGACGCCCCGGGCACCGATCTCCTCCTCCAGCTCGCGTCGTGCGGCCACGTGGACCGCTTCGCCCGCGCCGACCACACCTCCGCTGGCGAGGTCGAAATACCCCGGAAAGACTTCCTTGCTCATGGTGCGTTTCTGAATGCACAGCTCTCCACTGGCATTGAGCACGAAGGCATAGGTCGCTCGATGCCAGTAGCGATAACGTCGCATCTGGCGACGAGGAGCCGTACCGCATGGGCGATTGCGTGCATCAACCAATTGAATGATTTCGTCCTGGATCACCGTACCCTGTCCTTTCCCTGTGCTGATCGTCGCGATGCCACGCACCGACTGATGCCCCCACGGTAGCAGAATGCGACGCAGCTGCCTTCCACTCCGCCAGCAGGCCGCAGGTGTTCTACGCTCAAGGCATACCTCTCATGACAGGACCCCACGATGCCCGACTCGCTGCCTGCGTCCTCGACTGAGCACTCTCGTGAAGAGGAGCGGCCTGCTCCATGGCGCGATGAGGTGCTCAATCAATCGGCACCACCGCTGCGCCATGCCTTCGTCGATGACCTCCCCTTGCGTGAGGCGCTGCGCTGCCACGCGTCTGGGCTCTCGGCGGACCTGCTCACTCGCCTGGCCGACCTCGGGGCGCAGGTGGGAACGCTCGAGACCCGCGCGATGGGGTTTGCCGTCAATGCGCATCCGCCGGTCCTCCACACCCATGACCCACAAGGGCGGCGGCGGGATGACGTCGAGTATCACCCCGACTATCACCGGCTGATGCGCATCGCCCTGGAAGGTGGCTGGCACAGTGTCGCCTGGGAGGCGGAAGGCTGCGGAGGACATCAGGCCCATGTCGCCGCCCTTTACCTGCTCACCCAGGCCGAACCCGGTTTCTGCTGTCCGATCACCATGACCCATGCCGCCTGGCCCGCGCTGCGTCAGGATGAATCTCTGGCCGCCTTCTGGGGCCCTCGCCTGCGGGCCCGCAGCCACGACCCGAGAACCTGTGCCCCTCGCGACAAGCACTGCGCGACCTTCGGCATGGCCATGACGGAACGTCAGGGCGGCAGCGACGTCCGTAGCAACCTGACACAGGCACACGCTGAGGGTGAAGGCTATCGCCTCAACGGTCACAAGTGGTTCATGAGCGCCCCGATGTCAGATGCCTTTCTGACTCTGGCACAGCTCGAGGAAGGGCTGACCTGCTTCGTGGTACCGAGGCGACGGGAGGATGGCAGCCACAATGGCCTGCAACTGCAACGCCTCAAGGACAAGTGCGGCAATCGCGCCAACGCCTCAAGCGAAGTCCGGCTGGTCGATGCGCGAGGGCAGCGCCTTGGTGAGCCGGGACGTGGCATCACCACCATTCTCGAGATGGTCCACCAGACCCGACTGGATGCTGCCACCGCGCCGGTGGCACTGATGCGCCAGGCACTGGTCGAGGCACTGCACCACTGCCAGCAACGTCATGCCTTCGGCAAGCCGCTGGCCAGCCAACCTTTGATGCAGCAGGTGCTGGCAGACATCGCACTGGAAGTCGAAGCCGGCATCGCACTGTGTCTGCGCATTGCGCGACAGTTCGATGACGCCACTCGGGAACCGGATACGCGCCCCCTGGCCCGCCTTGCGCCGGCGATCGCCAAGTACTGGCACAATCGTCGTGCACCGGCACTGCTGGCAGAGGCCATGGAATGCCTGGGCGGCAATGGCTACATAGAGGAACACCTGACAGCGCGCCTGTATCGCGAAGCCCCTGTCAACGCCATCTGGGAAGGTTCTGGAAACGTGCTGTGTCTGGATGTCCTGCGCACTCTGGCCCGTCACCCCGACGCAGGCGAGGCGCTGCTCAGCGAGCTCAGGGACGCCCGGGGGCAGAGTCCTCGCTATGACGCCGCACTGGCCATCTTCGAACGCGGCAACCTCCTTCATCACGCCGAGGAAGCCCGAGCCCGGCAACTGGTCCAGTCACTGGCCGTGCTATGGCAGGCTGCCCTGCTGATTCACCATGCCCCTGCCGACGTGGCCGAGGCCTTCTGCGCCACACGACTGGCAGGCACCGACATGCCCGGCGCCACTGGCGTACATGGGCTGCCGCCGGGCATGTCACCCCGCCATCTGTTGGCACGGGTACTGCCATGAGAGGCCAAGGAGACGACACCACGTGACACGACTCTCACGCGCGAACCTGATGCTGGCAATCGCCATGAGCGGCATCCTGTGGATGCGCACCGACGCAAGCGCGGCGACGCCCCCCGTGGCGACAGACCCCATGCTGGAAAATCCCGTGCTGGAAAATCCCGTGCTGGAAAATCCCGTGCTGGAAGATGCCTTCGCACTACCGACGCCTCCGGGCGCGACGACCGCTGCACTCTATATCACGCTCTCGCTCCCCCGAGGCAAGGTCACGCTGACAGGCGCCAGCTCTCCCGTGGCGCAGAGCATCGAGCTGCACGAGATGCAGATGCACGAAGGCCGGATGCACATGCGCCAGCTGGGGCACCTGCCCCTCTCCCCCAAGTCCCCACTGAAGATGCGGCCGGGAGGTGGGCCCCATCTGATGCTGACAGGGCTGACTCAGCCCATCTCGTCAGGCGATGAAATCCCCGTGACCCTGCACTTTCAGGCACGTCCAGACCAGCAGATCAGGGTTCCCGTGAAGGATTACTCCGACATCTTCACTCCGTGATCTTCCGGCTCCACCAGCCACCCCCTGCAACGCAACGCAGCCCTGACATCACCTGTCAGGGCGGCCGTCTTCTACCAGGCAATCTCATTCCTCAACGGTGCATGTCACTCCCGACATGCGCCGGTCAGACACCCCATACGACCCGCAGCGCCAACGCCAGCAACACGATACCGGTCAGGCGATTGATCCATACCGCCCGCGCCTGAAGCCAAGGCAGCACCCGCGAGTGCGACAGTGCCATCGCCACCAGCACATACCAGGCACCGTCGATGCCCATCGCCGTCACGACCACCAGCCACTTGCCCATCTCGCTCATCTCCGGCGTGATCAGCTGACTGAGCAGCGCCACGAAGAACAGGATCAGCTTGGGATTGGCCAGCGCCACCATGAAGCCATCGCGAATCGCCATGGAACGGGATGTGGTGACGGCCTGCGCCTCCAGCGCCCCGCCACGGCCCGCCCGCAATGCCTTGACGCCCAACCAGGCCAGGTAGGCCGCCCCCAGAATCATGATCGCCTGGAACATGCCCGGATAATGAACGATCAAGGCACCAAGTCCCCAGGCGGTGAGCGCGGCATACAACCCGACCCCCAATGCATGGCTGATACCGGCGGCGACTCCCGCACTTCTGCCACCTCCCAGCGTGTGGCGAAGCACCATCGCCAGACTCGGCCCGGGCGACATCGCTCCCATGGCACACAGCGCAACCAGTGACAACCACAGATTCAGTGGCATCCAATGCATGACAGTCTTTCCATGTTCCATGGCAGTTCGTGAAAGCGATGCTTGAACAGCGGTTCGCCGCCAGGCGCCCCTCGAGCATCACGCGAGTTCCATTCAAGTTCAGTACAGGTTCTGAATCCCCTGCCCGCGACGGCTGACGGGATGAGAGCGCTTTCCGTGTTCAGCCTTCCCCTCTGCAGCTCCAGCGGATACGCCCGATTGTACCAAGCGTCAGACTGGCCCGGCAGCGACATCACCATGTCATGTAGGCGACATTGGTCTTGCACATGACGTGAACTATCAAGCGCGCCGGACAGCGTCGCCAGCGAATCAGAACGATCGAACGCCACATTACATGAGAACATCTTGATATGAGACTATCTTGAAGTACACGATCTTACATACCTGAAAACTTGTGCAACAAATTAACTCTTGTACAAGTTTTCAATAATCAGTAATTTCTTAATCGCTGCTCAGGGAGAGCGGCGAGTTCAGCGTAGTGATGGGCTAAGTGCACAGGCAAGTGCAGCCAGGGAAAGGCCCTGTCAGAGGATGACTCGCGAGTGTGGGGGCTATGCCACGCGGCCAGAAAGATCCGTAAGCCTGAGCTGGTGGGCTTACGAATCTTGATGACTGGCAAGCTCGCGAACTCAAGGAAATGAGACCACTACGCTGAACCTCACCGAATTCAGTCGAATGCTGAGAGGGAGAGGAGAAATGAAAGGGAAAGCTCGAGCGGCTCTGTGTTGTCCGGTATGTTCCGGCCTCAAGATGGACTATCAATACCATGCACCATCCGCCGACCATCTCGTGAACTGCCAGGATTGCCGCGAGTTCATCGGCATGTGGTCTACCCTGCGCCAGGAACTCGCGATACAGAGCACGCGCATTGCACTCCTTGACCCTTCCCTCGCAAGCAACAGCATCTACCGACGCGTCAAGAGCGTTCCACATCAGGTGTGAATCGCCGGCAGATGCGCCAGAGACAAGAAAGCCCCGACATCCGGTCGGGGCTTTTTTATGCCTCAGACACCCTGAACATCATCTGGCAAGAGCGCGAAGAAAGGACAGAGGAAATAGAAAGAAGAGTGCTCTGGGATCACAAGGCAATGAAGTTGAGAGCAATGAATCTGAGGCGAAGGCCAGAAACGTAAACAGCCGCTCGTGAGCGACTGTTTTCAAGATGGTGCCGGTGGTCGGACTCGAACCGACACGCCTATTAAGCGGCGGATTTTGAATCCGCTGCGTCTACCAATTCCGCCACACCGGCAATGGAGCGAAATTATACGGAAGCCTACGCCGAGGTCAACGAGTTTTCACGCCAGATCAGACACATGCAACGCATCCCAGCGACGGATTCACGCACTGAGCGGGACAGGTCGTTCGAAAACGGGACTTCGCGCGAGCCATGCCATTCGGTATCATGAGCCACCTTTTTCGCCTGCCCAGGCTCGCCAGTCCATCCTGCGTATCGCCCCTGACCACTGCCTCTCGAGAGCGGGCAGACAGACGCGCTAACGGCATGAACGCCTGCGAGCAGGGTATCTCCATTGCAGCGGAGCGCCTTCTGCGCGCCGTGCCACCAGAGTTTCCGTTGGCCATGTCACGAATCGATTCCGGCGATGCCTCTGGCGTTGCCCCCTCCGCTTCCGAGCGCCCGCTCCAGCGCAGTGATTATGATTTCAGTCTGCCGGATGAGCTGATTGCCCGCTACCCTTCCGAGCAGCGCAGTGATTGCCGTCTGCTGCACCTGGACGGCAAGAGCGGCGAGATCGTGCATCGCCACTTTCCTGACCTGCTCGAGCAGCTGGAACCCGGCGATGTCGTGGTCTTCAATGACACCCGCGTGATCCCCGCGCGCCTGCACGGCCAGAAGGCCTCCGGCGGCAAGATCGAGATGCTGCTGGAGCGTCCGCTGGATGCACACCGTGGTCTGGCGCACATTCGCTCCAGCAAGTCGCCGAAGCCGGGCACCGAGCTGATCTTCGAAGGCGGCATCACCGCCGTGGTCGAAGGTCGGCAGGACGCGCTGTTCGAGCTGCGCTTCCACGGCGAGACGCCGATGATCGAGCTGCTCAACCAGCATGGCCACATGCCGTTGCCGCCCTATATCACCCGCGATGACGAGCTGTCGGACCGCGAGCGCTACCAGACGGTCTATGCCAGGCGCGATGGCGCCGTGGCCGCACCGACGGCTGGCCTGCACTTCGATGAGCCGATCATGGCCGCCATGGCCGAGAAAGGCATCGAGACCGCCTTCGTCACCCTGCACGTCGGTGCCGGCACCTTCCAGCCGGTGCGTGTCGACAGCATTCTCGAGCACCACATGCACAGCGAGTGGATCGAGGTCGGTCAGGAAGCCTGTGACACGATTGCGCGTGCTCGTGCGGCCGGCCGTCGCGTCGTCGCTGTCGGTACCACCAGCGTGCGCTGCCTTGAAAGTGCTGCCAAGGCCCACGGTGGCGAGCTGGCACCTTACTCCGGTGACACCGACATCTTCATCTACCCCGGTTATGAATGGCAGGTGGTGGATCTGCTGATCACCAACTTCCATCTGCCGGAATCGACCCTGCTGATGCTGGTCTCGGCCTTCGCCGGCTACGAGCACACCATGGCCGCCTACCAGGCTGCCGTGCAGGAGCGCTACCAGTTCTTCAGCTATGGCGATGCCATGCTGCTGGAACGCGCCTGACCCGAGCGATACCTCATCACATGAGCCACGTCATGCGCAGTTAACACGACGTGGCTTACGCTAGCCCCACACCCGCTGCGGCCTGTTTCGCCGCCAAGCCTTAGAGAGAACCATGCGCAAAGAATGCTTCATGAGCTTTGAGAAGCTCGCCACCGATGGTCGCGCGCGACGCGGCCGCATGACCTTCCCGCGCGGCACGGTGGAAACCCCGGCCTTCATGCCGGTCGGCACCTACGGCACCGTGAAGGGCATGACACCGGAATCCATCAAGGAGATCGGCGCCGAGATCATCCTCGGCAACACCTTCCACCTGTGGCTGCGCCCGGGCACGGAAGTCATCGAAGCGCATGGTGACCTGCATGATTTCGCGCAATGGGACAAGCCGATCCTGACCGATTCCGGCGGCTTCCAGGTCTTCTCGCTAGGCAAGACGCGCAAGATTACCGAACAGGGCGTTCACTTCCGCTCACCGGTGGATGGCTCCAAGGTCTTCATGGGCCCGGAAGAGTCGATGGCCGTCCAGCGCTCGCTGGGGTCCGACATCGTGATGATCTTCGATGAGTGCACGCCGTATCCGGCCACGCATGACGAAGCCCGCAAGTCGATGGAGATGTCACTGCGCTGGGCCCAGCGCTCCCGCGATGCCCATGGCGATTCCCCCTCGGCATTGTTCGGCATCATCCAGGGCGGCATGTATCCGGACCTGCGCGAGAAATCCCTCGAGGGCCTGAAGAAGATCGACTTCGATGGCTACGCCATCGGTGGCCTGTCCGTGGGCGAACCCAAGGACGAGATGATCAAGGTGCTCGACTACCTTCCCGAGTGGATGCCGGAGGACAAGCCGCGCTACCTGATGGGTGTCGGCAAGCCGGAGGATCTCGTGGAAGGCGTGCGCCGTGGTGTCGACATGTTCGATTGCGTGATGCCGACCCGCAACGCGCGCAACGGCCACCTGTTCACGCCGACCGGTACGGTCAAGATCCGCAATGCCGTCCACAAGCACGATACGTCACCGCTGGACCCGGAATGCGATTGCTACACCTGCACCAACTTCTCACGCGGCTACCTGCATCACCTTGATCGCTGTGGAGAAATGCTCGGTTCCATGCTCAACACCATCCACAATCTGCGCTACTACCAGACCGTGATGGCTGGTTTGCGCGGTGCAATTGAAGCGGGTACATTGCAGGACTTCGTGGAACAGTTCTATGCCGCGCGCGGCCTGCCGGTGCCGCCGCTGGCCGACTGATCGAATCGAAGCGCGACCGGAGAGCAACCCGCTCCGGTCGCCTTGGTATCTGACTCGAGACAGGCGTGAAGCAGCGCTCGAATCACGCTCATTGCATAACAACAGTTCACTCGTAACCTCTGGAGATACACATGCTGGAATTCCTGATTCCTGCCGCACACGCGGAAGCCGAAGCGGCTGTCGCCGGCGGCGGCGCCATCGGCCAGATCGTCATGCTGGTCGGCTTCGTGGTCATTTTCTATTTCCTGCTCTGGCGTCCGCAGTCCAAGCGCGCCAAGGAACACAAGAACCTGATCAGCAACCTGGCCAAGGGTGACGAGATCGTCATCGGTGGTGGCCTGGTCGGCCGCATCACCAAGGTCAGCGAGCAGTTCATCACCATGGAGCTGAACGAAGGCAACGAAGTCAACGTGCAGAAGTCCGCCGTGGCTGCGGTCCTGCCGAAGGGCACCATCAAGTCCATCTGATCTCCCTCCTGCTGCCGGCCCCTGTGCCGGCAGCATGCTATTTCTCTCCCGCTCCACCAAGGACAGGGCTGCCATGCTCAACCGCTATCCGCTTTGGAAGTACCTGGTGATCTGCCTGGTACTTGCCGTCGGCGTGATCTACGCATTGCCGAATCTCTACCCCGAAGACCCGGCCGTGCAGATCAGTGCCGCCAGCGGCGCCGATGCCATCGACCAGCAAGATCTCGATCGCGCCACCAGCGCCCTCGAAAACGCCGGCATCACGCCCAAATCCGAGGAACTCAATGGTTCCACCGGCCTGATTCGCCTCACCAGCAACGACCAGCAGCTGCGTGCCAAGGAACTGATCAGCGACACCCTTGGCGATGACGCCATCGTCGCGCTGAATCTGGCTGATGCCACGCCGTCCTGGCTTTCCAGTCTCGGCGCCTCGCCGATGAAGCTGGGGCTTGATCTGCGCGGCGGGGTCCACTTCCAGCTGGAAGTCGACATGGACGCCGCGGTCAAGCAACGCCTGGAAGTCAACGCCAGCGCCATCAAGGAAACCCTACGCGAGGAGCGTATCCGCTACCGCGGCAGTGAGGTCAACGATGGCACGCTGAGCCTGACCTTCTCCGACGACGAAGACCGCTCGAAGGCACGTTCACTGGTCTCGCGCGACTTCCAGAACTTCGAATACGATGAGCGCGATGTCGATCGTGGGGCCGTACTGGATCTCACTCTGACGACCGCCGCCATCAAGGAGATTCAGGATTACGCGGTCAATCAGAACCTGACCACGATCCGCAATCGCGTCAACGAGCTGGGCGTCTCCGAGCCGCTGGTGCAGCGTCAGGGCCCGAACCGCATCGTGGTCGAGCTGCCGGGCGTGCAGGACACGGCCGCTGCCAAGCGCGTACTGGGTGCCACCGCCAACCTCGAGTTCCGTCTCGAAGCGGCCAGCGACACGCCCTCCAGCGAGATGGAAACCTTCGCCTTCCGCAACCAGCCGGGACGCACCGCCAACATCATGAAGGACGTGATCATCAGCGGTGACAGTGTCTCCAGCGCCAGCACCAGCTTCGATGAAAGTGGCCGTCCGCAGGTCAACATCAACCTGGATGGCACCGGTGGCTCGATCATGAACCGCGTCACGCGTGCTGCCATCGGCCGCAACATGGCGGTGCTGTTCATCGAGCACAAGACCCGCACGCGCACCGTGATGGAGGATGGCGAGGAAGTCGAGAAGCGCATCCCCTACACCGAGAAGGGCCTGATCAGTCTGGCGACCATCCAGAGCGCGCTGGGCAACAGCTTCCGCATCACCGGTCTGGATTCCCCGACCGAGGCGAAGGAGCTGTCGCTGCTGCTGCGTTCCGGCTCGCTGGCCGCGCCGATCTACTTCGTGCAGGAACGCACCATCGGCCCGAGCCTGGGTGCCGAGAACATCTCGCGCGGCATCCTGTCCGTCGAGCTGGGCCTGCTGCTGGTCGTGCTGTTCATGCTGGCCCGCTACAAGGCCTTCGGTGTCGTCGCCAACGTGGCCCTGACCGCCAACCTGGCGATCCTGATCGCCGCGATGTCGATGCTGGGCGCTACCCTGACCCTGCCGGGCATTGCCGGTATCGTGCTGACGCTGGGCATGGCGGTGGACGCCAACGTGCTGATCTTCGAGCGTATCCGCGAGGAAATGCGCTCCAAGATGCCGCTGCACCAGGCCGTGCATACCGGCTTCGAACGCGCCTTCACCTCCATCGTCGATGCGAACATCACCACCCTGCTGGTCGCGGTGATCCTGTTCTCCATCGGCAGTGGCCCGGTCAAGGGCTTCGCGGTCACGCTGTCCATCGGCATCCTGACGTCAATGTTCACGGCGATCATGGTCTCGCGCGGCATCATCAATCTTGCCATTGGCGGCAAGACACTCAAGAAACTCTGGATCTGAGGGGCCATCGTGATGCGACAGTTTGACTTCATGAGCAAGCGGCGCGCGGCCTTCATCGTCTCCATCGTGCTGACGATCGTGGCCATTGGCGCCCTTGTGATTCACGGCCTGAACCTGGGCCTCGACTTTACCGGCGGCACCTTGGTGGAAGTGCAATACCAGGCGGCGCCGGCGCTGGACAGCGTACGCCAGACACTGGAAGCCGCCGGCTACAAGGACGTCTCGGTCCAGACCTTCGGTGCCAGCAACGAGATTCTGGTGCGTCTGCAGCAGAGCTTCGAGGCCGGCATCGGCAATGACATCGTGGCGCACCTGCAGGCCACCGGCGATAGCGTCAACCTGATCCGTGCCGAGTTCGTCGGTGCTCAGGTCGGTGATCAGCTGCGTGACCAGTCTGGTCTCGGCATGCTGCTCGCCCTGGCCGTGGTGATGGTCTACGTGGCCTTCCGCTTCCAGTACAAGTTCGCCCTCGGCGCTCTCATCTCGCTGGGTCACGACGTCATCATCCTGCTGGGCATCTTCGCCCTGTTCGGACTCGACTTCGACCTGACGGTACTGGCCGCGGTGCTGGCCGTGATCGGCTACTCATTGAACGACACCATCATCGTCTACGACCGCATTCGCGAAAACATTCGCAAATCACGTACCGATGACATGCCGTCGATCTTCAATGACGCGATCAACGCGACGCTGTCACGCACGCTGTCCACCTCCGGCACCACCTTGCTGGTGCTGCTGGCGCTGTTCTTCCTGGGCGGCGACATGATCCACAACTTCGCCATCGCGCTGATCATCGGCGTGGTCGCGGGGACCTTCTCGTCCATCTACGTGGCAGCGGCGCTGTTGCTGGTGGTCGGCCTGAAGCGCGTGGATCTGATTCCCCCGCCCAAGGAGCAGTTCGAGGACGGCGCGCCGTAAGCGCCTCGCTCGACCGCCCGGCACGGATCGCCAGGCACAAAAAAACCCCACCTCGCATGAGGTGGGGTTTTTTTCGTTCTCCGCGTCGCCCTGCGGCTGGCAGGACTGCGAATCACGGCATCTTACAGGTGCGGCTGCATGGTCTGCGCCAGCGCCTTGTACAGGCGGGCACCCGCGGCCATCAGGGTGCCTTCGGCAACCACGACCGGCGTGCCGTCGGCACTGCCGGCCAGAGCGCCACATTCCTTCAGGAACAGGCTGACGATCTCGCTGTCACCGGCATCCAGACCCAGCACATAGACGGCATCGACGCGGCCGGCGGCCAGTTCGAGCACATCCAGCAGTGCACAGCCATTGGCACGCAGGGTATCGAGCTGCGGGCCGACCTGCTGGACGATGGACAGGTAGGTGGCCAGGTGACGCGGACGCTGCCAGCTTTCCGGCAGACCCATCGCCAGACGCGCACCTTCGATGGAGGTGGCATTGGTCACGCGGATACGGTGACCGGAATGCTGGGCGCCACGACCACGGCTGACGATGTACTCTTCGTCGGTGAACGGCGCGATGACCACGGCGTGCTCGGCACGCCCCTTGAACAGGCAGACCACGGACAGCGCGAAGCCGGAAGAGGCGGATGCGAGGTTGGAATACCCGTGCACCGGCTCGATGCGCCAGTGGTAGTCAGCGCCCTGGCCTTCGCCATCACGATGGTCGGTGTAACGGCCGGAGAGGCCGTGCTGCGGATAGCCGCGTTCCAGCTGACGCACGATGTGCGCTTCGGCGCGGCGTGCGGTGTCAGCGATGAAGGTATCGAGATCGTTGTCGTTGCGCGCGACTTCGATACGTTCACGAACACGGACGAACTGCTCTGCGGCGCCGCGTGCAGCACGCAGCGCAAATTGGACCATCGGATGCATGATCAAGGCCTTGACGAGTCGGAAGCTGTTAAAGAACGGTGTGTAACGCAGTAAGGCGGCTGGCCCGGAAATCTGCCAGCGGGTGCAACGGCCACGCTCATGACACCTGCCGGACACGGGGGTCGGCAATGCAGGAGAGCGAATACGCTACAACAGGACGGCGAAGTCTAGCAGATGCGACGCCCGGCTGCCATCGCCATCCCCGACCTTCGGCGAAGAGAGCCGGCCTGATCGGTCAGCGCCTGACTGCTCCCCGCGCCGGCTTCATGCTAGGATATCGGGTCCTGACGCACATCCCGCCCTGCCCGGTGCCCGGGCCGCGTCGATTGCCCCGCCCTTCAATCGCTATCCTGGAAGTCCTCATGCTTGAACGTCTGCGCATTGTCCTGATCGGTACCAGCCATCCCGGCAACATCGGTGGTGCAGCCCGCGCCATGCTCAACATGGGCCTGGCCGACCTCGCTCTGGTCGCGCCGCGCTGTCAGGTGCAATGTCAGGAGTCCGCCTCACGCGCCTCCGGTGCCGATACTCTGGTCGCCAATGCCCACGTGCATGAGACGCTGGAAGAGGCCGTGGCGGACTGCAGTCTAGTGGTCGGGTGCAGCGCACGCTCCCGCAATCTGCCATGGCCGATGATCACGCCGCGCGCCTTCGGCGCCACCCTGGCCGATGAGACCCGCCTGCCGGAGGCCCGCGTGGCCATCGTGTTCGGGCGCGAGGATTCCGGGCTCTCCAATGAAGAGCTGCAACGCTGCCATCGTCACGTCCACATCCCGACCAATCCGGACTTCAGCTCGCTGAATCTGGCCGCGGCCGTGCAGGTGCTGGCCTACGAGTGCCGCCAGGCATGGCTGGCTGATCAGGAAGCCGCCGGCGAGACCCCGCGGGCCGAGGATGACCAGCCATTCGGCATCGACTGGGACAGTCCGTTGGCCAGCCACGCAGACCTCGAGCGCCTGTTCGAGCATCTGGAAAAGACGCTGATCAGCATCGATTTCCTGGACCCGGAACAACCGCGCCAGCTGATGGCACGCCTGCGCAGACTGTACCTGCGCGCCCGCCCCGACAGCATGGAAATCAACATCCTGCGCGGGATTCTCTCGTCAGTCGACAAGCAGGTCCGCCTGGCACAGACCGTCGCGGCAAACCGCACTCTTTGAGGACACGCCATGTTCACTCGACTGCGTGAAGACATCAACAGCGTCTTTGCTCGCGACCCGGCGGCACGCAATTTCTTTGAAGTCCTGACCAACTATCCGGGTCTGCACGCCCTGCTGGCGCATCGCATCAATCATTGGTTGTGGCGTCACAACGCCAAGTGGCTGGCGCGCACCGGTTCGACCCTGATGCGCTGGCTGACGGGCATCGAGATCCATCCCGGTGCCACCATCGGACGCCGCTTCTTCATCGACCACGGCATGGGCGTCGTGATCGGCGAGACGGCGCTGATCGGTGATGACGTGACGCTCTATCACGGCGTCACCCTCGGCGGCACCACCTGGAATGCCGGCAAGCGTCACCCGACCCTCGGCGATGGCGTCATCGTCGGGGCCGGCGCCAAGATTCTCGGCCCGTTCACGGTCGGCGCCGGGGCCAAGGTCGGCTCCAACGCCGTGGTCACACGCGAAGTCCCGGCCGGTGCCACCGTGGTCGGGATTCCCGGCAAGATCGTCAAGCGCGCCGAACCGGACGTGGCGGAGGAGCCGCCCGTCGATCCGGAAAGCCGCGAAGCCATGAAGGAGAAGTTCGGCTTCGATGCCTACGGCATGGGCCAGGACATGCCCGACCCGGTCGCGCGCTCCATGCACGCGATGCTCGATCACATGCATGCGGTGGACAAGCGGATCGAACAGATGTGCGGCACGCTGCGCAAGCTGGATGCCAGCTATCGCGCCGGCCACCTTCCCGAGCTGGATGATGCCGATTTCGCGCAGCTGATCGATGAGTTGGGCCCCTGTGGTGGTGAGCCCGCGGACAAGCGTCCGCAGGCCCGGCCGGTCACCCGCGAAGCCGACGCCACACCCAGCGCCTCCGGTCATGGCGAGTCCGAGCGCCAGCACGGATAAAGTTGACCAAATCAGTCGGGATTGACCCCCTCGCCGCGTCTCACCATAATGGACAGTCTGATGCGCCGTCTGCCTGCAGACGGCGCCGACACTGCGGCCCTGTCGCCGATGCCATTCGCTCCACCAGCTCACGAGTTCCGCCATGCGCCTGACCACCAAGGGACGCTACGCCGTCACCGCGATGCTCGATCTGGCGCTTCATGCCAGTTGTGGTCCGACCTGCCTTGCCGACATCTCCGTGCGCCAAGGCATTTCCCTGTCCTATCTCGAGCAGCTGTTCGCTCGCCTGCGCCGTGCCGGGCTGGTCAAGAGCGTACGCGGCCCGGGTGGCGGCTACTTGCTGGACGTCGAGCTGGAAAGCACCTCCGTGGCGCGCATCATCGATGCCGTGAATGAATCGGTGGATGCCACCCGTTGCCAGGGACTCTCGGACTGCCAGGCAGGCGACACCTGCCTCACGCACCATCTGTGGTGTGACCTGTCCGATGAGATCCATGGCTTTCTCGATGGCATCAGCCTGGCGGACCTGGTCGCACGTGAGGAGGTTCGCCAGATTGCCAGTCGTCAGCGCAAGGCCTGCGAGCCGACACCGATCACCGTCATGCCCGGCAGCTGAACCCGTTCGTCATGTCTTCAGGAAGTCACCATGTCCCAGCCGATCTACCTTGACTATGCTGCCACCACGCCCGTCGACCCACGCGTCGCCGAGCTGATGATGCGTCACCTGACGCAGGACGGCACCTTCGCCAACCCGGCCTCGCGCAGTCACATGCCGGGCTGGCTGGCCGAGCAGGCGGTCGAGGGCGCGCGTCGTCAGGTAGCCGACGCCATCGGCGCCGACCCGCGCGAGATCGTCTGGACCAGCGGTGCCACCGAAGCCGACAACCTGGCGCTGACCGGCTACATGCGCGCCAATGCCGAGCGTGGGCGTCACCTGATCACCTCGACCATCGAGCACAAGGCGATTCTGGATACCGCCAGTGCGCTGGAAGCCGAGGGCTTCGAGGTCACGCGTATCGCACCGCAGCCGGATGGCCGCATCAGCCCCCAGAGCCTGCGTGATGCTCTGCGCGCCGACACGATCCTGGTATCGCTGATGGCAGTGAACAATGAGCTGGGCAGCCTGAATGATCTCGATGCCCTCGGCGATATCGCCCGCTCGCATGGCGCGGCCTTCCATGTCGATGCCGCCCAGGCTCCCGGCAAGGTGCAGCTCGATGTCGGCCGACAGCCCATCGACATGCTGTCGCTGTCCGCGCACAAGGCCTACGGCCCCAAGGGGGTTGGCGCGCTGTACGTGCGACGTCAGCCGCAGATCCAGGTAGAGGCCCTGATCCACGGCGGCGGGCATGAGCGCGGCATGCGCTCCGGCACCCTGCCCACCCATCAGATCGTCGGCATGGGCGAGGCCTACCGCCTGTGCGCCGAACAGTTCGATGCCGACCACCAGCACCTGATCACGCTGCGCCAGCAATTCGTCGCCGGACTATCCGGCCTTGAAGGCGTGCATTTCAATACCGATATAGACGTCAGCGCCCCCGGCATCCTCAACCTCGCCTTCGAAGGCGTGGACGGTGAGGCGATGCTGATGGCACTGCGCGGCATCGCGATTTCCACCGGTTCGGCCTGCAATTCCGCCAGTGTCGAACCGTCCTTCGTACTCACCGGCATCGGGGTGCCCCGTCCACTGGCGCTGGCGTCACTGCGCTTCAGCTTCGGACGCTTCACCACCGCCGCCGACATTGAATCCGCGCTCGGCGAGCTCAGGCATGCCCTGACCTCGCTGCGCGCCTGACCCGGGAGACTGCTCATGGCACACCTGTCGATTTCCCCCTCCGCCGCCGACCAGATCCGTGTCGTGCTGGCCGAGCGCGGCCACGGCCTTGGCCTGCGCGTCTCGGTCAAGCCCAGCGGCTGCTCCGGCTACAGCTACGTGCTCGACTTCGCCGATGAGGCCAACGAGGAAGATGTCGTCTTCGTCGATCACGGCGCGACTGTCTATGTCGACAGCGAAGCGCTGGCCGTGCTCGACGGCTCCGAAGTGGACTACGTCAAGGACGGTCTGAACCGCTACTTCCGCTTCAACAACCCCAACGTCAAGGACGAGTGTGGTTGTGGCGAGAGCTTCAGCGTGTAGACCTGGCTCAGCGTGTAGATCCAGCGTCAGCGTGTAGAGCTGGCTCAGCGCGTAGAGCGTCATTGCAGACAAGACGCCTGCCATCCGCGCGTCATCCAGTATCCGCATGATGGATGCAGTGGATGACGCGAGCAGCTATAATGCCGCCCACTTTTGTCGAGCCCTGCGTCGACAGAGCCCTTTTTCCGCCGCAAGGCTCCAGGCCGTGCGGCTCTTCAAAGCTTGTCTCAGGAGATTCACCATGACCCAGCGTACTCTGTCCATCATCAAGCCGGACGCCGTCGCCAAGAACGTGATCGGCGAGATCTACTCTCGCTTCGAGAAGGCCGGTCTGCAGATCGTCGCTTCCAAGATGGTTCACCTGTCCAAGGAACAGGCCGAAGGCTTCTACGCTGAGCACAGCGAACGTGGCTTCTTCGGTGAGCTGGTCGGCTTCATGACCTCCGGCCCGGTCATGATCCAGGTGCTGGAAGGCGAAGACGCCATCACCAAGAACCGCGACCTGATGGGCGCTACCAACCCAAAGGAAGCAGAAGCTGGCACCATCCGTGCAGACTTCGCCACTTCCATCGACGCCAACGCCGTTCACGGTTCTGACGCGCCGGAATCCGCTGCTCGCGAAATCGCCTACTTCTTCGGCGACAACGAAATCTGCCCGCGCGGTTGATTTCGCCTTGTGCGCCTGATGATGTCTGTCCCTTGCGGGCGTGATATCACCAGCCGTGCATGACTCGACGGCCCTGCCTGCGTGGCGGGGCCGTCGTGGTATCGGACGTGCTGAAGCGTCGTGCGCCAACCTGCATTCCCTGAAGCAGATTCGACGCTTGAGCAGGTCCGATACGCTTTTCTTGAAGCCCTGCAGCTACCTCCGCCAGTGCCGTGCGGCCATTCCCTGCCCATTGCCTGACTGCGAGTGTCCATTGAGGTCCGCGATTCATCGCCACCTCCGCTGACAGCGCCACCCTGCAGACGTCTATCCTTGTGGCTGACGCCTGCCCATCCCTGACACGACCGGCCCGAGACCATGACTGACACCACTGCAACCGCTACCGATGCCGCGGCACCTGCCGACGTGAAGCTCACCAACCTGCTTGGCCTGCCGCGCCCGGCGATGGAAGCCTTCTTCGAGAGCATCGGCGAGAAGAAATTCCGCGCCACCCAGGTGATGAAATGGATTCACCAGGAAGGCGTCGACAGCTTCGACGAGATGACCAATCTCGCCAAGCCCCTGCGCGAACGCCTCAAGCAGGTCGCCGAGATTCGCGCGCCGGGCATCGTCTATGAAGGCGAGTCCAAGGACGGTACCCGCAAGTGGGTGCTGGAAGTCAGCGACGGCAGCTATGTCGAGACCGTGCTGATTCCGTCCGAGAACGGCAATCGTCGCACCCTGTGCGTGTCTTCCCAGGTCGGCTGCTCGCTGGACTGCAGCTTCTGCTCCACCGGCAAGCAGGGCTTCGAGCGTGACCTGACCGCCGCCGAGATCATCGGCCAGGTGTGGGTCGCCACCCGTGGCGCCGAAGACCGCAAGGACACCCGCAAGCGTCCGGTCACCAACGTGGTGATGATGGGCATGGGCGAGCCGCTGATGAACTACGACAACGTCGTGCCGGCAATGAAGCTGATGCTGGACGACAACGCCTACGGCCTGTCCAAGCGTCGCGTCACCCTCTCCACCTCCGGTGTGGTGCCCAAGCTGGACCAGCTCGGCGACGAGATGGACGTCAGCCTGGCGATCTCGCTGCACGCGGCCAACGATGAACTGCGCAACGTGCTGGTGCCGATCAACCGCAAGTGGAACATCCGCGCGCTGCTCGACTCCTGCCATCGCTACCTGGCCAAGTGTGACGACGCGCGTATCGTCACCATCGAGTACACCCTGATCAAGGACGTCAACGACCAGATCCAGCACGCCGAGGAACTGGCCGCGCTGCTCGACGAGCTGCCGTGCAAGATCAACCTGATCCCGTTCAACCCGTTCCCGCATTCCGGTTACGAGAAGCCGTCACGCAATCAGGTGATGCGCTTCCAGCAGCGTCTCTATGAGCTGGGCTACACCGCCCCGGTGCGCGCCACACGTGGTGATGACATCGATGCCGCCTGTGGCCAGCTGGTCGGCCAGGTCAAGGACCGCACCCGTCGCGCCGAGCGTTACATCAACGCCATCCAGCTCGACGCCGACTGAGCCAGAGCACTTGTCGGGGCCAGATACCTGAGGCCACCACGGTGACTCCCAGCGCCAGCCATGAGCTTTTCATGGCTGGCGTTTTCGCGCGGGGAAGCCGCAAATGGCCCATGGGGATGCCTGCCGCGCGACTGTGACGACCCCCACCGCCCTGCCTGACAAACCCGCCTTGACTTGTCTGAAGTGCAGCGCTTTGATGGAGGCGCTTCTGTTGCCTGCAGCGATCCTCGCCCGCAGGCAGATCACGAGCCTTATCTCGCGAGGATTGCATGTCGAGTCGTCTGCCACTTCATCGCTTTTCCCGCCGCGGCGCCACGGCGCGAGTTCGCGGCATGCTGCTGTGCCTGAGTCTTGCCGGCCTGACCCTGTCGGGCTGCGCGACGCGCGTGGAAACCAATGACCCTTACGCGGCCCCCGATGACAACAAGGCATCGACGGCCTATGTGGAACTTGGTGAGGCCTATCTGAGTCGTAATCAGTTGCAACGCGCGGACAATGCCTTCCAGAAGGCACTCAAGCTGCAGCAGGGGAATGCCGAAGCCAAAGCCGGGCTGGCGATGATCTATCAGCGTCAGGGCGAGAGCGTGCTGGCAGATGACTACTTCAAGCAGTCCATCGCCAGTGACCCCTCGTTCACGCGGGCACGCAACAACTATGCGGCATTCCTGTACTCGCGCGGGGAATACGTCGCCGCCTGCGAGCAGCTGGAAAAAGCCACGCAGGATCTGACCTATGACAACCGCGGCCAGCTCTACACCAACCTGGGGCGCTGTCAGCTGCAGCTGGGCAAGACGAGCGAGGCACGGGCGAACTTCGATCGTGCCGTCAAGATCAACCCGCGGGAAGCCGAGGCGTGGCTCGCCAAGGCGCGCATGGAACATGAAGCCGGTGACGATGACGCTGCCCAGCAGGCGCTGAGCCGATATTTCCGACTGAACGGCACCGACAGTGACAGTCTGGAACTGGCCGTGGATGTCGCCGTGGCACGCGGTGATGCACGCCTGGCGGACCTCTACGGCCGACAGCTGGAGCAGATCAGAACACGTGAGGCCGGACGCGCGGTCATCCGCACACCATGAAACCGGGGCTCGGGCGTGGCGTGACGCGGGAAACGCCCTGCGCGCCTGGCTCACCGGCCGTCACTCGGCGACAGGTTGCTTCGTTGAGGCACCGGAAGACCGAAATGCCGGTGAAAATTCTGGCCCGGCCTTGGTATAGTGCCGACGTCAACATGGCATGACGGCTTGCCATCGCCGGCGAGATCACGTCACCGTCGTGGCATGTCAGCTCGGCAGCCGGAGCGGATGGTCACTCCTGTTGGCAGTCACCCGTTTTCACGACCATCGTTCACAGCAGTTGTTTACAGTAACTGTTCACAGCAATACCGGAAGAGTACCCGGACAGGTATCCGGTCGTCCGTTCTTCCCTACAAGGATGCGCCATGAGCGAACATCAGCCCTCCCCTGACATGTCCGTCAGCGACACACTGCCTGGCAAGCTTCTCAAGGCTGAGCGGGAGCATCAGGGGCTGTCACGTGATGAAGTGGCAACACAGCTCAACCTGCGCCCCAGTCTGGTCGATGACCTGGAACGCGACCACTACGACCAGATCCCCATCGCGGCCTACCGCCGCGGTTACCTGCGCGCCTATGCCCGCTTGCTGGGCATGGATGAGAAAGCGGTCGTCGGCCAGTACAATGCCCAGTTCGGCACCACCGAGGTGGAGCGCCATCCTCCTGCGATGAGCCCCTCGGTGCGCCCGCCCGGCAAGCTGGGCAAGTACCTGTTTCGACTCGTCAGCCTGCTGGTCATCGCCGGATTGATCGGCCTCAGCTACGTCTGGTGGCAGAGTGGAGACTACGGACGCACTTCACCGTCAGAGACGTCCGACGCCGCCCCCCTCAGCGAAGACGCGACCGACGATGGCTCACCGGTCGTCAATGCCGATGGCTCGATCGAGCTGACCCTCTCCCAGACGGCAGCAGCGCCTGCCGCTGACGATGCCGGGGAGGCCAGCACCGGCGAATCCGTCGCGACGACACCCGGCGCGACTCCGGCCACGACTGGCGGCGACGTCAGCGAAACCGGCACCACGCCGGCGGATGCCAGCCTCGCGGCGGACACCACAAGCGACACCGCGGCTGCCGGCGCAGAGGACACGACAGAACCGCAAGCGGTACAGGAAGCTACCGCCCCTGCCGCTGACCCGCGCAAGCTGACACTGACCTTCAACAATGATTCCTGGACCGGCATCCGCGATGCAGATGGCAAGAAGCTGCTCTGGGGCACCTTCCCGGCAGGTAGCAGCGAGACTGTGGAAGGCAAGCCGCCGTTCAAGCTCACCATCGGCAAATCTGCGGGCGTCGTCCTTGAATACATGAACGAGCCGGTTGATCTGAAAAGCGCCACACGCGGCACCGTCGCCAAACTCACACTCGGTGAATGATCCGGAATCCCATGCATAGTCACTCCCCCATCAAGCGCCGCGTCTCGCGCAAGATTCATGTCGGCAACGTCGCCGTCGGCGGCGATGCACCGATTTCCGTGCAGAGCATGACCAATACCGACACCAACGATGTCGCCGCCACCGTCGCGCAGATCAAGCGCCTCGAGGATGCCGGTGCCGATATCGTGCGTGTCAGCGTGCCGGACATGGATGCCGCTGAAGCCTTCGGTCGCATCAAGCAGCAGAGCAACATCCCGCTGGTGGCCGATATCCACTTCGACTACAAGATCGCCCTGCGCGTCGCCGAGCTCGGCGTGGATTGCCTGCGCATCAACCCGGGCAACATCGGCCGTGAAGACCGTGTGCGTGCCGTGGTCAGTGCCGCGCGTGACAACGGTATCCCGATCCGCATCGGCGTCAACGCGGGCTCCCTGGAAAAGGACCTCCAGAAGAAATACGGCGAACCGACGCCGGCCGCGCTGGTCGAATCCGCCATGCGCCACATCGATCACCTCGATCGCCTCGATTTCCAGGAATACAAGGTCAGCGTCAAGGCCAGCGACATCTTCATGGCCGTCGCCGCCTATCGCGATCTGGCCACGCGCATCGAACAGCCGCTGCACCTGGGGATCACCGAAGCCGGCGGTCTGCGTTCCGGTACCGTGAAATCCTCCATCGGCCTCGGTATGCTGCTGATGGACGGCATCGGCGACACCATTCGTGTCTCGCTGGCCGCGGACCCGGTCGAGGAGATCAAGGTCGGCTTCGACATGCTCAAGAGTCTCAAGCTGCGTGCCAAGGGCATCAACTTCATTGCCTGCCCCAGCTGCTCACGTCAGAACTTCGACGTCATCAAGACCATGAACGAGCTGGAGAATCGCCTCGAGGACGTGCTGACGCCGCTGAACGTCTCGGTGATCGGCTGTGTCGTCAACGGCCCCGGTGAAGCCAAGGAGACCGATGTCGGACTGACCGGCGGCAGCCCGGCGAATCTGGTCTATCTGGACGGCAAGCCGGCCAGCAAGCTGACCAACGACACGCTCGTCGATGATCTGGAACGTCTGATTCGAGACAAGGTCGCCGAAAAAGAGGCCCGTGAGGCCGATACCATCATCCGCCAGGGCTGAGCACGTCTCAGCCGGCTTGCGCATCATCACGATGCGCCTTCGTCTCCCCGCCTGACGTCATGCTGTTGCATGCCGCTGCCGCGGGGAGATGCGCAAGGATTCAGGAGAGAACGTTGAGCACCAAGATCCAGGCCATCCGTGGCATGAACGACCTGCTGCCGGACCACTCACCGGTATGGCAATACTTCGAACGCCAGGTGCAGACCCTGATGGGCCAGTACGGCTATCGCGAGATTCGCACGCCCATCGTCGAGCAGACGGCGCTGTTCAAGCGCTCCATCGGCGAGGTGACCGACATCGTCGAGAAGGAGATGTACACCTTCGAGGATCGCAACGGCGACAGTCTGACCCTGCGCCCGGAAGGCACGGCCAGCTGCGTGCGCATGGCGATGGAGAACGGTCTGGTCCACAACCAGATCCAGCGCCTGTGGTATGCCGGCCCCATGTTCCGCCACGAGCGCCCGCAGAAAGGCCGTTATCGTCAGTTCCATCAGGTGGGTGTCGAAGCCTACGGCATGGATGGCCCGGACATCGATGCCGAGATGATCCTGATCTCGGCACGCCTGTGGCGTCAGCTGGGCCTGCTGGAGCACGTCACGCTCGAACTGAACTCACTGGGTAGCCTGGAAGCACGTGCTGCCTATCGTGACCTGCTGATCGAATACTTCGAGCAGCATCTGGATGTGCTCGACGAGGACGCCAAGCGTCGCCTGCACAGCAATCCGCTGCGCATTCTCGATACCAAGAACCCGGACATGGCCGCCGTCGTCGATGCCGCGCCGCGTCTCGGCGATCACCTGGATGAAGCCTCCCGCGTGCACTTCGAGGGCCTCAAGGCACGTCTCGATGCGGCGGGCATCCAGTACGTCATCAATCCGCGCCTGGTACGTGGCCTGGATTACTATTCGCGCAGCGTGTTCGAGTGGACCACCACCGCACTGGGCAGCCAGGGCACCGTGTGTGCCGGTGGCCGCTATGACAGCCTGTTCGAACAGCTGGGCGGCAAGCCGGTACCGGCGGTCGGCTTCGCCATGGGTGTCGAGCGCCTGATCCTGCTGCTCGAGACACTGGAACTGGTCCCGGAGGCCGTGCGTGAGACCGTCGATGTCTATCTGATGTCGATGGGCGAGCAGGCCGAAGCCGAATCCATGCGTCTGGCCGAAGATCTGCGCAGCGCCCTGCCCGACCTGCGCCTCGTGCTGCATTGCGGCGGCGGCAGCTTCAAGAGCCAGATGAAGAAGGCCGACAAGAGCGGCGCACGCGTGGCATTGATTCTCGGTGAGAATGAAGTCATCGAAGGGACCGTGGGACTCAAGTTCCTGCGCGAGGAGCGTGATCAGGAAACCCTGAATCAGCGTGCCCTCGGCGAGCGTCTCGCGAGTGTCTTCAGCGCCTGAGACGGCCAGTGAATATCCGGCGGGGCCAGTGCGCCCCGCCTCCCGAATGCATGTGCCGGCGTACCGGCCAGGTCAAGGAGACCGCCCGTGGCGGAAGAGCTCAGAAGCGAAGAAGAACAGCTTGAGGCCATCAAGCGCTGGTGGAGCGAGAACGGCAAGTCACTGATCGCCGGTGTCGTGCTGGCCGGTGCCGGCATCTTTGCCTTCAAGGCCTGGCAGAATTACGAGGCCAGTCAGTCCGAGGCAGCCTCCATGCGCTATCAGCAGCTGATCAGCCTCGTCAGTCAGCCCACGCTGGAAGATGCGGGTGTCCAGCGGGCACGCAACCTGATCAGTGAGCTGGAAAGCGAGCACGCCGACAGTCTCTATACCCAGATGGCCCATCTGCTGGATGCCAGCATGTCGGTGAAGGCCGATGACCTCGACGCTGCCGCCAAGGCACTGCAGAGCGTGGTGGACAGCGACGCCGACAGCTATCTCAAGGGGCTGGCCAGCCTGCGTCTGGCCCGACTCCATGTGGAGCTCGGCGAGCAGGACAAGGCCTTGAGCCTGCTGGAGAACCCGCCCACGACCCTCGCGGCACAGGCCGCCGCCGTGCGCGGGGATGCACTGGTGGCACAAGGCAAGCGTGATGAAGCCGTCGCGGCCTATCAAGAAGCCAGCCGCCTGTCCGAGCAGAGCGGCCAGCCGGTCTACGGGCTGGATCTGAAACTCGCCGACCTCGCCGTGGAGAGCCCGTCATGAAACTGAATCACCGCCTGTCGCTGCCTGTGTCGCTGCTGACCGTCAGCCTGTTGGCCGGTTGCGCCAGCAGTGCCCAGCCAGAGTATGCCCCCAAGGAACTCGTCGACTTCGATGCCACGGTGGCGCTGGATTCCGCCTGGAGCGAATCGGTCGGCAACGGCCTGGGTCGCGCTCACTACCCGCTGGCCCCCATCGTGGCCAATGACCGGCTGTTCGTGGCGGCTGAAGAGGGTGAGCTGGAAGCCTTCGATGCCAAGACCGGCGACGAGGTCTGGCAGATCACCCTGCCGGCCGGCATCACCAGTGCACTGAATGCCGACCCGTCTCGTCTGTATGTCGGTACCCGCGATGGCAAGGTCAGCGCCATTGACCAGCAGGACGGCAGCATCGAATGGAGCACGCGAGTCTCCAGCGAAGTGCTGGCCGCACCTCAGTACAACGAGGAGCTGATCGTGGTGCAGAGCGTCGATGGCAGCGTGACCGCACTGGATCGCTTCACCGGCGAGGAACAGTGGGTCTATTCCGCGACCATCCCCGCGTTGACGCTGCGCGGCACCGGCGCACCGCGCGTCATCCAGCCGGTCACCTTCGCCGGCTTCGCCAATGGCAAGCTCGTGACCCTGGACAACCGCTCGGGTCAGGAGCTGTGGGACCTGCGGGTCGCGGTGCCCTCCGGGCGTACCGAAGTGGATCAGCTGGTGGATCTGGATGGCCAGCCGGTGCTGACCCGTGACGGTCGCCTGTACGTCACCAGCTACAACGGCCGTCTGATCGCGCTGGATGCTCGCAATGGCGAGCCGCTGTGGGACAAGCCTTCCTCCAGCTACCTGACACCAATCGTCGTGGGTGACTACCTGTTCAGCATCGACAACGCCAGCCACATCCTGGCGATGGATGCCAACACCGGCAACGTGCTGTGGAAATCGGAAGACCTCGAGGGTCGCTGGCTGACCTCTCCCGCCTTCATCGATGGCAAGCTGGTGGTGGGAGATTATGAAGGCTACGTGCACCTGATCGATGCCCAGAGTGGGGAAATGGCTGGCCGCTACGACGTCGGTGGCGACGGCATCAGCATCACGCCGCTCACCGAAGGCAAGCGCATCTTCGTCTACACCAATGATGGCGAGCTGACCGCACTGGATCTCGAAGCTCCCTGAGTCCGGTCGGGAAGCCTCTGCAACGCATCAACGGCAGCCCCAGTGCTGCCGTTGATGCGTTGTGGGCACGCAATGCCGTCTACGCCATTGGTAGCGTCATGCTCGCAGTGCTAGAATACCGCCCCCGCTGACCACACGAGTCGGCTGACGCGCCAAGGTGTCGGCAGATTCGCTGAACTCAGCCCCGAGATCATTTCCGCAGAGAGTGCCAAGGCCCACTCTGCGGGCCATACTGGAGACACGCCTCGTCAGGCGCCTGCCGACGACGCCCTTCAGTGACCCAAGTCCGATATCATCGCTATCGCCCTGCCTGCACAAGGTGCTTTCCAGCCGTCATGGTTCGAAGCAGACCGCCCGGGGCCGGCATCGATGCTATCCCTGCGAATGCTGTGAGATTTCATGAACCCCGTGATCGCCCTGGTCGGCCGCCCGAATGTCGGCAAGTCGACGCTATTCAATCGCCTCACCAAGACCCGTGATGCCCTGGTCGCCGACTTCCCGGGCCTGACCCGTGACCGCAAGTACGGCACCGGCAAGGTCGGTGGCAAGCCCTACACCGTCATCGACACCGGCGGCATCAGCGGTGACGAGGAAGGTATCGACCTGATGATGGCGGGCCAGTCGCTGGCCGCCATCGATGAGGCCGACATCGTGCTGTTCATGGTCGACGCGCGCGCCGGCCTGAACATGGCCGATGAAGCCATCGCCAACCACCTGCGCATCAACCAGAAGAAGACCTGGCTGGTGGTCAACAAGACCGACGGCATGGACGAGGAAATCGGCAAGTCCGACTTCTGGACCCTGGGTCTGGGTGACCCGCGCGCCATCGCCGCCGAGCATGGTCGCAACGTCACCACGCTGCTGGAAGAGGTACTCTCGCCCTACCCGGAAGTCGAGGAAGGCGAAGACGAGGACCTGCATCCGGAGCTGGATGACCGCGGCGTGCGCATCGGCATCATCGGTCGCCCGAACGTCGGCAAGTCGACGCTGGTCAACCGCCTGCTGGGCGAGGAGCGCGTGGTCGTCTTTGACCAGGCCGGCACCACCACCGACGCCGTGGAGATTCCCTTCGAGCGTCGTGGCAAGCCGTATCTGCTGGTCGATACCGCCGGGATCCGTCGCCGCAAGAACGTGCGCGAAGTGGTGGAGAAGTTCTCCATCATCAAGACCCTGGAAGCGATCAAGAAGTGCAACGTCGCCGTGATGGTGCTCGATGCCCGTCAGGGCCTGGTCGAGCAGGATCTCCACCTGTTGGACTTCGTGCTGACCAGCGGTCGCGCTCTGGTGCTGGTGGTCAACAAGTGGGATGGCCTGGAAAGCGAAGCCAAGGAGAAGATGCGTTCCGAGATCAAGCGTCGCCTGGGCTTTGCCGACTACGCCGACCTGCACTTCATCTCCGCACTGCACGGTACGGCGGTGGGTGACCTCTACCCGTCCATCGACCGCGCCTTCGAGAGTGCCGTGGCCCGCTGGTCGACCAAGCGCCTGACCACCCTGCTGCAGGATGCCACTCAGGCGCACCAGCCGCCGATGGTCAACGGCCGTCGCATCAAGCTGCGCATGGCGCACCAGGGCGGCGCCAATCCGCCGCTGATCGTGGTGCACGGCAACCAGACCAACAAGCTGCCGGAAGCCTACAAGCGCTATCTGACCAACACCTTCCGCAAGGTGCTCAAGGTCAAGGGCACGCCGATGCGCTTTGAGTTCCGCTCAGGCGACAACCCCTTCGACGGTGCCCAGGGCAGCGATGACCGCGAGCGCGCGAAAGAGCGTTCACTGGCGCGCACCAAGGAAGCCCGCAAGGAACGCAAGCAACGCCGCTGATCACAGCCGCCGCGCATGCTCTGAACAGGTTCCGCACCTGAACGACGCCGCCCCCGCAGATGACTGCAGGGGCGGCGTCTTCGTCTGGGCGCATTGCCTCAGGCCAGTGGCCGGTGCTGCACACCCCGGTCACATGATGGCATCAGGCTTCCAGCGTCTTCTGTCCCGCCCACAGGTTGGCGAACTGCCAGGCAGCACGCCCGCTGCGCACCCCGCGCTGAGTGGCGTAACGCAACGCCTCGGCACGCGCCGCCTCGTCGAAGCTGCCCGCGCCGAGACGCCATTCCACCCAGTGCTGACAGGTCTCCAGGTAGGCATCCTGATTGAAGGGATGGAAGGCCAGCCACAGGCCGAAGCGGTCCGACAGCGAGATCTTCTCTTCCACCGCATCGCCATGATGCAGCTCGCCATCGACGATATGCGTGTCGTGATTGTCGCTCATGTGCTCCGGCAGCAGATGACGACGGTTGGACGTGGCGTACAGCAGCACGTTCTCCGGCGGGCCCGTCAGGGTGCCATCCAGCACGCTCTTGAGCGCCTTGTAGGCGTCATCGCTACCCTCGAAGGACAGGTCATCACAATAGACGATGAAGCGGTGCGGCTGTTGTGCCAGCTCGGCGACCAGCCCCGGCAGCGCCGGCAGGTCGTGACGGTCTATCTGGATCAACCGCAGACCTTCACTGCCCAGGGTGTTGAGCAGCGCACGTACCAGCGATGACTTGCCGGTGCCACGCGCGCCCCACAGCAGCGCGTGGTTGGCCGGCCGACCCGCCAGGAAGGCGCGGGTATTGGCCAGCAGCTCGCGCTTCTGACGGGCGATGCCGAGCAGATCCTCGAGCGTCAGGGCATCACGCGGCGCGATCGGGGTCAGGCGGCCGCCCAGGGGGTGGCGGGTCCACAAGGCGGCGACGTCTCGTGTCCAGTCCACCTCGACAGCCGTCGGCGGCAGCATCGGCTCCAGACGGTCCAGCAACTGCGAGAGGCGGTGTTCAAACTCTGGTGACATGATGACTCCCTGTCAGGTACATGGGGCAAGGGCCGTGGCAGGCCCATGAGATCGCGCCCAGTATCTCATGCCCGGCGAGCCCGTCTGGCCTGACGTTGCTGTGATCTCAGCAACGTATCATTTCGCTGACTGCACCACTGCGCCTATCCGGTTATGCTGTCTGCACGTTTCTTGCACGTTCAGCACCGCCTTGCCGTGCACTCGAAGGTTGTCATCGTCACCATTGCCAGGAGGCCTCAATGCCAGGATTGCTCGATCACTCATCTCCCCGCGCCCTGCGCCGTCTGCTCCCGCTGGCGGCTCTTGCGGCGTCCGTCACCCTGAGTGCCTGCGCCAGTTCTCCTCTGGGCCGAAGCCAATTGACGCTCTATTCGGATCAGGAGCTGGAGAAGATGGGAGAAGCCAGCTTCAGCAAGTACCAACAGGAGCTGCCGGTGGTGGAAGGCCGCCAGGATGCCTATGTCAGCTGCGTGGCAGATGCCGTGACCGCCAAGGTGCCCGCCAGCTATGGCATCAGCGAGTGGCAGGTCAAGGTATTCGAGGATGACTCTGCCAATGCCTTCGCACTGCCGGGCGGCTACATCGGCGTCAACACCGGTCTGCTGGAAGTCGCCGAGAATCAGGATCAGCTGGCGACCGTCATCGGCCATGAGATCGCCCACGTGCTGGCCCGCCATGCCAATGAGCGCGTCTCGACCCAATCCCTGACGTCCGCAGGTCTTTCCCTGACCCAGGCACTGGCCGGACTGGAAGGCACCGGCGGTGACCAGCTCATGGGATTGCTGGGCATGGGCGCGGAATATGGCGTGCTCAAGCCGTTCTCGCGTTCACATGAGTCCGAGGCCGACCTGCTGGGGCTGGACCTGATGGCCGAAGCCGGCTTTGACCCACGTGCCAGCATCAAGCTGTGGGCCAACATGAACGCCTCCGGTGGCGCTCAGCCTCCGGTCTGGATGTCCACTCACCCCAGTGACGAGCAGCGCATGACCGCGCTCAACGAGCGCCTCGAGACCGCATTGCCGACCTACCAGCAGGCACGGGCCGCCGGCGAGAAGCCCAACTGCGACAGGCTGCGCTGAGCCGGCTTACGCAGGAGAACGTCCCCGTCTTCCAGAGGCGCCTGTCGGGCGCCTCTGGCATCTCTGCCGCGCATTCATCGATCTCGTGTCCCGACGTCTCACCGCCGTGCGCCACTCTGAATCCGGACGACTCCACCAGGCGCATGAATGTAAAAAGGTGGCGCCAAATGTGTCGATATACGCGTTGTGAGTGGCGACGTTGCTAGTCTTCAGACATGCGCTCACCTACCCCCCGAGAAATGTCACCGTGAGCGTCCTCTCGCCCCCAGCCAAGGATGTATCACATGACGCGACATGCACTCATCATCGACGATGATCCGGACTTTCGTGAGCTGATCGCCGGACTGCTTTCCACCTTCGGATTCAGCTGCATGGAAAGTGAGGGACTGCAGGACATCGCCTGTGACCCTTCCTCTCTGCAGGCAGACCTCATCCTGGTGGATTATGAACTGGGGGACTTCACCGGCGCTGATGTTCTCAGCTATCTGCGTGAGCGCAATGTCGAGGCGGGCATCATTCTGATGAGCGCCTGTCACGATGACGACATGCAGGCGATGATCAATCAGGGCCGACGCAGTGGCCTGGACATGCTGGGACAGCTCAACAAGCCGTTCGATCTCAAGCATCTGGCGTCCATGCTCAATGATCTCGATGAACACCATAATCCGCTGACGCTCGCGGAGCTGGATGAGGCCCTGGCCCAACAGCAGCTGCATCTCGTCTATCAACCCAAGATCGATCTTGCCAGTGGCCAGCTGAGTGGTGCCGAGGCCCTCGTGCGTTGGCAGCATCCTCTGCGCGGCATGGTCATGCCCAACCAGTTCATCGCCCTGGCGGAGCGCAGCAATCGCATCGAATCGCTTACCTGGCAGGTTATCAATCAGGGATTCGGTCAGCAGCAGGAGTGGCAATCACAGGGCCTCACGCTGAATCTGGCGCTCAATCTTTCCCCACAACTGCTTCGCTCGCGTGACATGCTGAAGAAGCTTGATGCACTTGCCAGCCAGCATCAGGTCGACCCCCATACGATCACCCTGGAGCTCACGGAAAGTTGCGGTATCGACTGTCTGACCTACGCCCGCCATCTCCTGAACGCCATTCGCGAGCGCGGTTATCGCCTGGCACTGGATGACTTCGGTACCGGCTTCTCCTCGATGATGCAGCTCTACAATCTGCCCTTTGACGAGCTGAAGATCGACCAGTGCTTCGTCGGCCGCAGCGATAGCCACCCGGAAGCCCGTGCCATCACACGCACCATCGTCGAGCTTGGCCAGCGACTCAATCTCGCTGTCGTCGGGGAAGGCATCGAGACGACACAGCAACGCGACTACCTCTGCGATACTCGCTGCAATCTCGGCCAGGGCTATCTCTTCGCGCGGCCCATGACAGTCACCGACTTCAATGCCTGGAGCCACTGCCCACCCACTGCCGTCAGTGCCCTCATCCAGCGCCATGCGCCTTCCGTTCACTGACAGACAGGCTTCCCATCAACGCATGCCCGGATCAAGAAAGCCGACTCGAGCAAGCGGATGCTCCTTCAAGACAGAAACGCCACTCATGTCACCATGGGTGGCGTTTCTGTCTTGCGAGCCCTGCACTTCCTACACTCCCTGCACTTCCTGCACTTCCTGCACTCTTTTCTCTTCCGCTTCACTTCCCTTCGCTCGCCTATCGCCCTCACATGAGGGCTCCTGCAAAAGGCACTTCAGGAGAAAAAGCCCTTCAGGAGAGCAGATATCCCTGCTCGAGAAGACTGTCGCGCGTCGGCACACTCAAGGCGCGCAGCGTGGCGACATGATGATGGGCCCGGGTCATGTCTTCGGAGATCGCGGCCTCCTCCAACGCCCTGGCACCGCTGGCGATACCGCTGCATCCCAACGAAGCAGAGGCCCCTTTCAGGGAATGCGCTTCCCGCTTGAGCTCCCCGAGATCCCTCTGCTGTAGCAGGGTCAACATCACGTCGAGTCGCCCCTCGAGGCGCGTCAGGTAATTGCTCAACAGTCGTGAGTAAGCCTCGCGACTCAGGGTGGCAAGCAGCTCCTGACAGGTCGCCTGCTGAAGCAGCGATGACGGGTTGCCCTGCAGGTCACACTGATCAGAGGCCGGATCGGCGCCAGCATGTGTCTCGTCAGATGACGGCTCCGTACCGAGCGGCGCCGCTTGCTCCTCCGCCAGGCTCGCCATGGCGAGAACTTCCGTGCCAGATTTCGCGTCAGACTCCGCGCCAGAGCCCACGCCAGCGTCCACGGGAATCTCCTGCTGGCGGGACGTCAGATATTGGTGCAGCACCTGCTGCAGGTCATCACGAGTGAAGGGCTTGTGCAGGACACCGTCCATTCCGGCCTCGATGCAACGGCGTGCATCTTCCTGCATCACGTTGGCAGTCATCGCGATGATCGGCAGGCGGGTCGCGGACGTCTCGGCTTCCCGTTGACGCCAGCGTCGTGTCGTCTCCAGACCATCCAGCACTGGCATCTGCATGTCCATGAAGATCAGATCAACCTCATGGTCCGCCTGCGACAGCCAGGCCAGCGCCTGCTCCCCCTCCTCGACGATCGTGACCTGCTGCCCCAGATATTCCAGCATTGCGCGAGCCAGCGACTGATTGACCTCGTTGTCTTCCACCACCAGAACGCGGGCCTCGGGCAAGAGGGCTTCCCTCGCCGTCTGCTGGGGGCAGGCCTCGGAGGCTGTCAGCACCGGCAACGGCACGCGACACCAGAATCGACTGCCGAGGCCAAGATGACTCTCCACGCCGATCTCTCCACCCATTGCCTCCACCAGCCGCTTGCAGATGGCCAATCCCAGCCCGGTCCCTTCATGGCGACGTGCCATCGAGGTATCCACCTGGGTGAAGGGGGCAAACAGCTGACTCACCTGGTCAGAGGCGATACCGCAACCGCTGTCGTGGACCTCGAAATGAAGGGTCTCGTCCTCTTGCGACGACACCCGCAACCGGATGGTCCCCTGGGGACAGAACTTGAACGCGTTGTTGAGCAGGTTGGTCAGCACCTGGCGCAGACGATTGACGTCTCCCTCGACCCAGACAGGCAGGTCATCGGCACGCTCCTCCAGGAAGATGCGCGAGCACCCCTTGCCGGCACCGTCTGCCTGACGGGTGTAATGCGCGGACAATGACTCGAGAAAGTCGGGCAGCGAGAAGCAGCGCCGGTCCAGCTCCAGCTTGCCGGCCTCGATCTTGGAATAATCCAGCACGTCATTGATGACGGCCTGCAGACTCTCGGCACTCTGACGCAGCATCACCAGATATTGCTGCCCACGCTGGGTCGAGACTTCCTCACCGATGAGGTCCGATACGCCGACCATGCCGTTGAGAGGCGTGCGTATCTCATGACTCATGATCGCCATGAATTCCGACTTGGCACGACTGGCGGCCTGCGCCAGCTGCACCATGCCATCCAGCTCCTGAGTACGCTCCTCCAGCTTGCGGGTCTTGGAGGCCCGCCCGCGACTCTCGACGATCAGAGCGACCACCAGGACAGTGCCGCTGAGGGTCATCAGCAGGACCAGTGACAGCGCGAGTGCATACAGATTGAGAAGCTCTGTACGCTCCTTCGTGCGCTGCAAGGCAGCCTCCGCATTGATATCCAGCAGCAGCTTGCCTGTCTGCTCCTGAAGAGAGACCAGGCGACTGAGCAGCTGCGCGTAGAGTGCCTCTTCACGCTGCTGACGACTCGCAAGCTCCATGATGCCGTTGTCCAGCACCTCGATTCTGGGCAGCATCGCCAGCAGCTGGACATGCAGTTCCGGCATCCCCGCCAGCATGCTGCCGAGTTGACCGTTCTGCAGCAGCTGTACCCGGCTGTACAGGATATCCAGACGCAACAGCAGCTCACTGTCATCCATCAGTTCCGGTGGCGTGGGAGACTGCTGCTCCTCGGCCACCACCATGCGCAGCTCGCGTACCTCCCTGTCGAACTGATAGACCGCCCAGATCAGATTCTCGCGCAGCTTGTGCTCAAGGGCCTGCTGGCGTTGGTAGACCAGCACGCCAGTCACCAGTGCCGAGACGAAAAACAGCGTCGCGGCAATGGCGATGGCGGTTCTGAAATGCAGAGAACGAAGAGGATTCATGCACAGGCATCCTGCCAGAGCTCATCAGACGGAGCGGAGAATGTGGGCTCAGCGTTCGATGACGATCCGCTTCACCTGCCAGACAGAGCGAGTCATGATTTCCTCGTTGAGGAGATCCGGCTGCTCGCTGAAGGGATAGATGATGAAGATCGGGCCATTGTCGCGTACCCGAAGACGCTTGCCCTCGGCCTGCATGGCCAGTATCACCGGGTAGTCGAAGTAATCCTGCACCGGGGCATTGGCCGCGTAGTCATTGAGCGCGACGATGCGCATGGTGCCACTGTCAACGCCCACCGCCTCCATCAGCGCCGAACCGAGCGGTCCGCTGAAGCTGACTTCACCGTCATGCCATGGCGTGGTGGTCACGGTTTCCCGCTGTGGCAGCGCTTGTAGCATCGCGCGATCGAAATGTGCCTCATCACCGGCATTGACGTGACGGATATCACCCGTGACGCGCAGCACGACCGGCCCTTGCGGTGCTTCCAGCGCCATGGCGAAGGGTGAGAGCGACAACGCCATCAGCAGGAGCCAGTGGCGCATGCGACATGACGCCAGAATGAAGCGGCGTGAGAGTTCGAGAAGAGGCATGAGGGAGACTCCTGTGGATCATGGGTAGCCATTGATCACGGCCAGTGATTCACCGTCGCGAGGCATCATCGCCAATCACGAGCCACCATGAGCAGAGGTGCACGACAGCAAGAGAGCAGCTGGGAACGAGTATAAGCCGCCATCGTCGGGCCAAACGTGAACCATTGTGACGCGGTCTCACGCAAGGGGCGCGTAGACTGCTGGTCATACCCACGCAGGGAGGCAACGACATGCATATCGGCATTCTCGAAGATGACCATGATCAACGTGATTATCTGACCTTGTGTCTCGAGTCCCAGGGGCATGAAGTGGCAGGATTCGAACGCGCGAGCCAACTGTTGCGCGCATTGCGTGAACGCAGCTTCGATCTGCTGATCATCGACTGGCAGCTGCCGGATGCCTGCGGCATGGAACTGACGCGTACGCTGCGCAATGAACACGGCTGGCAGGGGTTGATCCTGTTCATCACCGCAAGCCAGGGAGAGGAGGATGTCGTGCATGCCTTGCAGCATGGTGCCGACGACTTCCTGAGCAAACCCATCAATCCCAGAGAGCTGTCAGCCCGGGTGTCCGCGCTGGGACGACGCCTTGCCAACAGCAAGGCCAGCAATGGATCGCAGGAAGTGGAAGCGCTCCCCGGCCAGTACCGGATCGAACAGGATGAGCACACCATCTGGTGCGGCGAACATCCCGTCAATCTGACGCAGCGCGAATACCGGCTTGCCGTGCTGCTGTTGCGTCATGTTGGAGAGCTGTTCTCGCGGGCTTACCTGCTCGAGATGGTCTGGGGAATCAACGGCGACATCTCCACCCGCACCGTCGACACCCATATCAGTCGCCTGCGCCGCAAGCTGGAACTCGACGGTCGGCGTGGCCTGCGCCTGAAGAGCGTGTATCAACATGGCTATCGTCTGGAAACCTGCACGCCATCGGCGCTGTCCGCTGCCAGCGCTTGAGAATCGTACCCGACCTCCTCGGCACCCACTTCCTTCTCTGCCCCGCAACGCAAGGAGCCGGCACGTCGTTGAACGAAGTGCCGGCTCCTGCATGCATCCCGGCCACCCGGGCTGCAGTCACTGACTGACCTGCCTCAGCGACCTGTCAGCCGCGGGCCAGCATCTTGCGCAGCATGTCCGCCACGGGTGCCGTATCCGGGCGCTTGTGGCGCCACAGGAAGTAGGACTCGGCCGCCTGCTCCACCAGCATGCCGAGACCATCCTCGCCCCGTGCCCCCTGCTCGCTGGCCCAGCGCATGAAGACGGTCGGCTCGGCGGCATACATCATGTCGTAGGCCAGCGCCTGCGATGAGAACAACGAATCCGGCAACGGCGGCAACTCACCGCCCAGCGATGCGCTGGTGCCATTGATGACCAGGTCGAACTGACCCTCGATGGCCTCGTAGCTGCCACCGGAGAGCTGACAGCCATCTCCCGCCAGGTCCGCGAAGTCCTCGGCCAGCGCGCTGGCCTTGGCAGCGGTGCGATTGGCGATCACCAATGCCGCAGGCTGCTTGGCCAACAGAGGCTCCAGCACGCCACGCACGGCGCCGCCAGCGCCAAGAATCAGGATACGCGCGTCCGTGAGCGGGGCCTCGAGACGCTCGAGGTCACGGGTCAGCCCGACGCCATCGGTGGTATCGCCATACAGCTGGCCATTCTTGCCCAGCAGCAGAGTATTCACGGCACCGGCGCGACGAGCTCGCGGACTCAATACCTCGACCAGCCGATAGGCCTGCTCCTTGAAGGGCATGGTGACATTCGCCCCCTGCCCGCCTTCAGCGACGAACTCGGCCCAGCCAGCCGCGAAGTCATCCACCGGCGCCAGTCGCGCCTCGTAGCTCAGGGAGTCCTTGAGCTGCTCAGCGAAGGCACGATGAATCAGCGGGGATTTCGAGTGGGCAATCGGGTTGCCGAATACAGCGTAGCGGGACATCAGGACTCCGGTGACAATCACAGTGAAACATCAGGGCCAATGACGCGATCAGGCCTCTTCGCCCAGCCAGTCGCGGGCATGCAGGAAGTCACGATAGAGCGCGGCTTCGGGACTGCCTTCCTCGGGCTGGTAACCATACTCCCAGTGGACCACCGGCGGCATCGACATCAGGATGGACTCGGTGCGTCCGCCGCTCTGCAGGCCGAACAGGGTGCCACGGTCCCAGACCAGATTGAACTCCACGTAGCGCCCGCGACGATAGAGCTGGAAGTTGCGTTCACGCTCGCCATGGGCCGTGTCACGACGGCGCTCGACGATGGGCAGATAGGCATCGAGGAAGCTGTCTCCCACTGACTGCTGGAAGGCGAAGCAACGCTCGAAACCCCACTCGTTGAGATCATCGAAGAACAGGCCGCCGATGCCACGCGTCTCACCGCGATGCTTGAGATAGAAATACTCGTCACACCAGGCCTTGTAGCGAGGATAGACATCGCTGCCGAAGGCGATGCAGGCATCGTGCGCGGTCTGGTGCCAATGACGGGCATCTTCCAGCACCGGGTAGAACGGCGTCAGGTCGTAACCGCCGCCGAACCACCAGACCGGCTCCTCGCCTTCCTTCTCGGCGATGAAGAAGCGCACGTTGCCATGACTGGTCGGGACATGCGGATTATGGGGATGCAACACCCAGCTGACCCCCACCGCGTGGAAACTGCGGCCCGCCAGCTCAGGGCGAACGGCAGTCGCCGAGGCCGGCAGTTCGTGACCGAAGACATGTGAGAAATTGACGCCGCCCTTCTCGAAGACACCGCCATTCTCGATGACTCGTGAGCGACCGCCACCCCCTTCGGCACGCTCCCAGCTGTCTTCCCGAAAGTCAGCCTTGCCATCGCAGGCTTGCAATGCATCACACAGGCGGTCCTGCAGGTCGAGCAGGTAGACCTTCACGTCTTCAAGATTGGCGTGTGCCACGATGCCTCCGGTGAATCGAAAAATGAAAAATGTCAAAGCGACGATAACGTCGCTGCGCTTGCCGAGGAAAACGAAAGCGCCAGCATACCCCTCCCGCGCGGGCCGGGCAGACGAACTCGTCTGCGTGCCTGACCTGCATCAAGAAAGTGAACGCTCAGGCCCGCAGGACCTCGCCGGTCACCAGATCACGAATGGTACTGGGGCGAGGATTGCCGCCCAGCGGCCCCGTCAGAATCACGTCATCCGCCAGCGCCTCACCGAAGGCAGCCTGCACTTCGGCAGCCGTCATCGCCGGAGCGTCTCCCGCACGATTGGCCGAGGTGGATACCAGCGGGCCATCCAGCGCCGCACACAGCGCCTGGACCAGAGGGTGATCACTGACACGTACCGCCAGACTCACGTGCTCTCCCTTGAGCAGCGGATGGGCGCGACCATTGTCAGGCACCAGCCAGGTGAAGGGGCCGGGCCAGCTGGCCATCAACCGTTCACGTTGCTGCTCGGATATCCCTTCAAGCCAGGGCTCGATCTGCGTCACGTCGCCGGCGATCAGGATCAGCCCCTTGGACGGATCGCGCTCCTTGAGCCGGATCAGGCGCGACAGTGCCTCGCCATCGTCGGGGTCACATCCCAACCCCCACACGGCCTCGGTGGGATAGGCGACGATGCCGCCACTACGCACATGCTCGGCAGCCGCCGCTACCGCGGAAAGATCGAACGAAACAGCACTGGCATTCATGATCCGCACGGACTCCTGGAAATGGACACTGGCAGAGGGGATACGGCGAGGCGGCTTGCCTGTCGCCGCATCGACAGTCGGCGGATTCTACCACGCCACTCAGCGCGAGGCCGACGCAACGCTGAGTCGCGCAGGCATGACTTATGATGGCACCGACATCACGTCATCATCCCGCAATCGCATCATCCCTGGATCACGATGACCGCAGGTCACCACGAATCCACCCTCTCCTCCCGAACAAGGAAACCCTGCCTCATGCGCCGTCTTGCGACCCTCAGTACGTCTGCCGCCCTCCTGTTGACGATGGCCGGCTGTGCCAGCTCTGGAGCCCCGACAGTGGAACAGACGCCTTCCCTGAATTCCACCGAAGGTGGGGCCCCCGCCGCCGCCCAGGCCGCTCCACTCAGCGACCAGGCCATGCTGGCGACCCTCTGGATACAACGCAGCGCTGAATTCCATGGTCTGTCGCTGCAGGCCTTCAATGTGGCGCACGATCGCCTGAATCTGGCACTCGCGCGTCGCAGTGCCGAGGACAAGCCACTCGCGGTGGTCGTGGATGTCGATGATACCGTGCTCGACACCACCAGCTATGGTGGCTGGGCGCTGCGCGAAGGCCGTACCTACGACAGTCAGAGCTGGGCGGACTGGGTAGACGACGCCGTCTCCACCGCCTCCCCAGGCGCCGTCGACTTCCTCAACTACGCCCACGACAGCGGTGTCGATGTCTACTACATCACCAATCGCAAGGCGGTCGGCAAGCAGGCCACCATCGACAATCTCGCCGCACTGGGCTTCCCGCAGGCGAATGCCGAGCACGTGATGCCGCGTACCGACAGCTCCGACAAGACCGCACGCCGCGCCAGCGTCACGGCCGAGCACGACATCGTCATCCTGATGGGTGACAACCTGGGGGACTTCGATCAGGCCTTCCAGCAAGCCACCAGCGCGGCACGCCACGCGGAAGTCGAGAAGCAGGCCGGTGAATTCGGACGCCGCTTCATCATGCTGCCCAACCCGACCTACGGCGAATGGGAAGGTGTCGTCTATGACGGCAACTGGGGAGCAAGCGATGCCGAGAAGCGTGCCATGCGCGAGGCGGCACTGAATGTCTGGCAACCCGAGAGCGGCAGCGTCAGCCAAGGCAAGTGAGTTCACGTTGCCGGCCATGCATGGCCGGCAACGCCCTCAGGCGAGCGTGACTCGCCTGAGGGTTGCAGAAAACAGGAACGCCCTTCAGATGCCGCCGAGGCAGCGCTGAAGGGCGTTTTGATGTCTAGAGACGGCTCGCTGCGCAAGCTTGCGTGAAACACGACGGGCCATGACGGGATGTCTGAACGGCTTACAGGCGTTTCCAGCCTCCCGGCGCCTGCACCACACGCCCTTCCAGCTCCAGCTCCAGAAGCTGCATGCTCAGGACACTCACATGCGTCCCCGAGAGCTCCACCAGTTGATCCAGTGCCAGTGGCATCGCACTCAGATAACACAGCGGGGCAGGCACAGGCGACGTCTCCGCGACAGGCCTGTCCCCCTCCAGCAGCGGCAGATTCTCGGGTAGCGCATTGCCGCGCGCCCCCGTCGGCACGGAACGGGGGGAAGAGACGCGAGGCGCGGATGGCGCGTCAACGACACCTCGAGGGCTGGTCAAGGGGCGACGCTGCTCCGTCGGCATCAGATGACTCAGCTCGGCGAGCATGTCACCGACATCACGCACCAAGGTAGCCCCCTGACGGATCAGCTCCAGACATCCGCTGGAGGCGATGTCATCGATCCGCCCGGGCAATGCGAAGACCTCGCGGTTCTGCTCCATCGCCAGACGCGCGCTGACCAACGAGCCGCTGCGCAGCGTGGCCTCCACCACCAGCACGCCATGCGAGAGGCCGGTGATCAGACGATTGCGACGCGGGAAATGACGGGCATGCGCCCCGGTACCAGGCGGATGCTCCGACAGCAGCAGGCCTCCGCTCTCCAGCAGCCGGAGCCGCAACTGATGGTGCTGGGCAGGATAGGTCACGTCGACGCCACACCCGAGCACGGCGAGAGTCGAGGGTGGCGCGGGATAGGCATCGGCTTCCAGGCGCAGCGCAGCATTCAAGGCCCCCTGATGCGCTGCGGCATCGATGCCCAGCGCCAGGCCACTGGCAACGCTCCAGCCCTGGGAGACCAGCTCGGCGGCCAGGTCATGCGCATGCGTCATGCCAGCGGGGCTCGCCTTGCGGGCACCGACGATGGCCAGCATGGGCTGCTCGAGCAGGGAGCGCCTGCCCAGGGCCCACAGCGCGATGGGCGGGTCTGGCAACAGCGCCAGCATGGCAGGCCAGTCGGCATCGGCGGGGGTCAGCAGATGACGCCCCTGCTCTGGCGCATGCCAGGCAAGATCCGTCATCACCTGCTGATGAAGCGGTGAAGATGCGGGTCGCTCACACCACAGCCGCACAGGCGCGGCAAGGCGCGACGGCAGTGCCGCCAGCCACCCCTGTGGCCAGTCAGCTCGTTCAAGCAGCTTGGCCACGGTGTGCGTACCGATACCCGGAAGACGCGCCAGAAAGACGAAATCCGCCCGCGAGGGGCGGCGCTGCTCGACATCACCATCGATCGACACGCCACACCTCCCGAGCGGATGCTCACAGTTGCGGATCAAATACCGGGCATGTCTGCTCAGCCATGCGGCTCCAGCAGCTTGTCTCCGACACTCAGCGGGCGCTCCGCCCTCATCACCAGGGCATAGCTGACCTTGTCATAGATACGGAAGACCATGAGCAGGCCGCCTTCTTCGCCCGGCAGAGTGATCGGCTCCCCTGTCTTGGGGTCGGTGATCGTCTCGCCCTGACGCTCGACACCGAACACGAAGCCCGGCTCCACGCCATCCCGGCTCCCGCGGTTGAGCGCCACGATGTCATTGCGACCGATGTTGCGCAGTCCGTCCGGTGCCGCGAGGATCTCGCCGCCCGACACCTCGACGGGAGGCTGTGGCTGGAAGCTGGTGCTGATGGCCCCGCCATCGGCCGGCAACAGCAGATCACCGTTGAGAATCTCGCGATTGGCCGAGACCACATGCATCACGCCGATGTCGCCCTCGCGACGCTCCAGCTGGACATCCCCGATGCTGATCATCTCCAGGCCCAGGAATTCCTGGGTGACAGGGTCCAGGTAACGCTGCCCCGTCCGGTAGATGCTGAAGGTGTCATAGGCCGGCCACTGACCACGCGCATAGACGGTATCCCCGGCACCACTGATCAGACGCGTGTCGTCACCGGCCACCACGTAGGGCGCATTCTCGAGCAGGCCAGGATCGACCACGCGGTGGTCCTTGAGGAAGGCGGAGATCTTCTCGAGCGGGATCGGTGGCACGGCCTCGCGCTTGGGAATCTTGCGAATCTTGGGCGAGAGCTTGACCACGCCGCCCTGGCCACGCTCCAGGCGCAGACGAGGCTCGCCGTTCTCGTAATAGAGCGAGATGCGATCTCCCGGATAGATCAGGTGTGGATTCTTGATCTGCGGATTGGCACGCCAGACTTCCGGCCACAGCCAGGGCTCACGCAGAAAGCGTCCCGAGATGTCCCACAGCGTGTCGCCGCGCACCACCACATAGGTGGTGGGTACGTCATCACGTACGGTTGCCGCCTGCGCCAGCGACGTCCCTGCGCTTGCCCCCAGCGTCGCCATGCCAAGGAGTGCCGTGAACACGGCGTTGCCGACCAGTCGTTTCATGCCCATTCCTGCGTCCCTTGCGTTGATGCCACCTGTTGTTGTCGGTGGTGATGGCCTGTCTCAAACCCGCGCCGAGCGCGTGCCGCCCAGCCTTGCCCCTGCCTGACGGAACTCGCGATCAATCATGACTATTGCCGCGATAGTAGCAGCATTGAAGGCCATCGGTTCCGTTCCTCGGCTGTGCACACTACAATATCAGGCAAATCTCCACTGACAGCACAACGGTAATTACACCAGTCATGGCCAAGCGCGAAATTCTTGAATTCCCCGATGAGCGTCTGCGCAATGTTGCCGCCCCGATCGACACCTTCGACGCGGAACTGCAGACCCTGATCGACGACATGATCGAGACCATGTATGACGCGCGTGGCATTGGCCTCGCCGCTACCCAGGTCGACGTGCATCGTCGTCTGATCGTCATCGACGTCAGCGAGGATCAATCCCAGCCTCTGGTATTGGTCAATCCCGAATACACGCCCATCGGCGAAGCGCAGGAGCCGATGCAGGAAGGCTGCCTGTCGATCCCGGAATACTACGCCGAAGTGCCGCGCTATCTGAAAGTACGGCTCAACGCTCAGGATCGCAACGGTGAGGCCTACGAACTCGAGGCCGAAGGCCTGCTGGCACATTGCATCCAGCACGAGAACGACCACCTCGAAGGCAAGCTGTTCGTCGACTACCTCTCCCCGCTCAAGCGTGATCGGGTGATGAAGAAGATGCAGAAGCGCCACAAGCTGCAGGAAGCGTGATCCGCACGCCGGAGGGGACTCCGGTGCGCCATGTCACATCGCAGGGAGGCCGGAGGATTTCCTCTGGCCTCCCTGCTTGTTGATGAGTGATTCACCGGCACCGCCTGAATCCCTCCTTTACCGTCAGCACCTTGAGCCTGGCCCTCGGCCGCGCTCCCCACATGAGAGCTCTTGCATGTCGAAAGCCCTGCGCATCGCCTTTGCCGGCACCCCCGATTTCGCCGCCGAATGTCTCGCCGCGCTGCTCGAAAGCCGCCATGAGATCGTCAGTGTCCATACCCAGCCTGACCGCCCTTCCGGGCGCGGCCGCAAGCTGACCCCCGGCCCCGTCAAGCAGCTGGCACTCCAGCACGACCTTCCCGTCCATCAGCCGCTCAACTTCAAGGACGAGGCCGATCGCCAGATCCTGCGCGATCTCGAGGCCGACATCATGGTGGTGGTGGCCTACGGGCTGATCCTGCCGCAGGCCGTGCTCGACATCCCGCGCCTCGGTTGCCTGAACATCCATGCCTCCCTGCTGCCACGCTGGCGCGGTGCCGCGCCGATCCAGCGCGCCATCGAGGCCGGCGACAGCGAATCCGGTGTCACCATCATGCAGATGGATGCCGGCCTGGACACCGGCGACATGCTGCTGATCCGTCGCACCCCGATCACCGCCAGCACTACTGGCGGCGAGCTGCATGATGCCCTGGCGGCACAGGGCGGCGAGGCCATCGTCACGGCCCTCGACGCCATCGCCGATGGCGATCTTCCGGCGACCCGACAGCCCGAGGAAGGTGTCACCTACGCCGCCAAGCTCTCCAAGGCCGAGGCGGAACTCGACTTCACCCGTCCCGCCGCCGAGCTGGACGCGCGCATTCGCGCCTTCAACCCGTGGCCGGTGGCCTGGACACGCCTGGACGGCGAGCCGCTACGCCTGTGGATGTCGCGCACGGGCGAGCAGCGCCTCGCAGACTTCGTGCCACCCGGCACTCTGCTGGCGCCCGGCAATGATTGCCTGCGCATCGCCTGCGGTGATGGCCATCAGGTGCTGGAGATCACCCGTGCCCAGCTGCCCGGTGCCAAGCCGCTGTCCGTCAAGGACCTGCTCAACTCACGTGCCGCGCGCTTCCCCGAGGGCCTTGTCCTCGGCGCCGACCACGCCCCTGATTCCGATTCACAGACCGAGACTTCCGCATGAGCCAGTCAGACAACCCGTCCTCCAAGGGCAACGGCAAGAAGCGCAACTCCCTGCCGCCGGCCCGCAGCAAGGGCGGTGGTTCGAAGCACGGTGGTGCGCGCCGCAAGCCTGACAATGCCCCGGCCTCACCGGGCGCTGCCGTCCGGGTTGCCGCTGCGCGCACCCTGGCGCCGGTACTGGCGGCAAAGACCTCTCTGAATCTGGACGGCCTGCCGTCTGGCGTCGCCGGGCGTGACCAGGGCCTCTACAAGGCACTGTGCTTCGGTGTCTGCCGCCAGCTGCCGCGTCTGGACGCACTCGCAGGCAAGCTTTTGAAATCGTCCTTCAAGGCGCAGGACCAGGATATCCACGCCCTGCTGCTGCTCGGCCTCTATCAGCTGCTGTACATGCGCATTGCGCCGCATGCGGCCGTCGGTGAGACCGCTGGCGCCGCACGTGGCCTGGGCAAAGGCTGGGCGACGGGCGTGCTCAATGCCTGCCTGCGTCGTTTCCAGCGTGAGCAGGAAGCACTGGAAGCCGAGGTCGACAAGGACCCCGCCGTGGCGCTTTCCCACCCGCAGTGGCTGCTGGACACCTTCCAGCGCAACTGGCCGGACGACTGGGAGGCCATCGCCGCCGCCAACAACGCCCAGGCCCCGATGACATTGCGCGTCAATGTCGCCGCCATCAGCCGCGAGGACTACCTCGCCCAGCTGGCCGACGCCGAGATCGACGCCGTCGCCTGCCCCTTCGCCGAGCACGGCATCACCCTGGCCAGCGCCTGCGACGTCAGCGCCCTGCCGGGCTTCGAGGAAGGCCTGGTCAGCGTGCAGGATGAGGCCGCCCAGCTGGCCGGTCAGCTGCTGGCCCCCGCCGTGACGGCCATCAACCCCGAAGGGGAAGGCGTGCGCCTGCTGGATGCCTGCACCGCGCCGGGTGGCAAGCTGGCGGACATGCTGGAGCGCTTCCCCTCGCTGGACGCCACTGCCATCGACATCGACGGCGAGCGTCTCGAACGCGTGGAAGAGACACTGGAGCGTCTGGAACTGGGCGCCGGCGTCGTGTGCGCCGATGCCAGCGAGCGCGACTGGTGGGACGGCGAAGCCTTCGATGTCATCCTGCTCGACGCGCCCTGCTCCGGCAGTGGCGTCATCCGCCGTCACCCGGACATCAAGCTACTGCGTCGCCCGAACGACATCGGGGACCTGGCGCGCCTGCAGGGCAAGCTGCTGGAGAACCTGTGGGGCATGCTCAAGCCCGGCGGCACCCTGGTCTACGGCACCTGCTCCATCATCACCCAGGAAAACGCCCGGGTGATGGATCGCTTCCTGGCCGCCACGCCGGATGCCAAGGCCGAGACCATCAAGGCCGACTGGGGCCGCGTCTCCGGTGCCGGTCGTCAGATGCTGCCGCAGGTCAATGGCCACGATGGCTTCTATCTGGCGCACATCACCAAGGCCGGCGCCTGACGCTCGGCAGGATCACCGGACAGGCGTACCGCATCCCGGCTTGCGAGATGACGCGCCTGGCACATCAGGACAGCCGTGCCCCGACTCCCGGGGCACGGCTGTCTTCCGTCATGGCACTGGTTTATCCTGTGCCGACTGAGCAACAGCGGACGAGCCGGACATGAAAATCATCATTCTGGGGGCAGGTCAGGTCGGCGGCACACTCGCCGAACACCTGGCCCATGAAGAAAATGACATCACGGTCGTGGACACCGACACCGAGCGGCTGCGCGAGCTGCACAACCGTCTCGATATCCGCACCGTCACCGGCGCGGCCAGCTATCCCCAGGTGCTGCGTCAGGCCGGCGGCGAAGATGCCGACATGCTGATCGCGGTGACCAATTCTGACGAGGTCAACATGATTGCCTGTCAGATCGCCCACAGCCTGTTCCATACCCCGACCAAGATCGCGCGGGTGCGCTCCACCGCCTACCTGACTCGCAAGGGCCTGTTCTCCCACGATGCCATCCCGGTGGACGTGCTGATCAGTCCCGAGCAGGTGGTGACGGATCACATCCGCCGCCTGATCGAGTATCCCGGCGCCCTGCAGGTGCTGGACTTCGCCAATGGCGTCGCCCAGCTGGTAGCGGTAAAGGCCTACTATGGCGGTCCGCTGGTCGGTCAGGAACTCGGTTTCCTGCGTCGTCACATGCCCAACGTGGATACTCGCGTGGCAGCCATCTACCGGCGCAATCGTCCGATCATCCCGCGTGGCGATACCGTGATCGAGGCCGATGACGAGGTGTTCTTCATCGCGGCGCGCAAGGATATCCGCACCGTGATGGGCGAACTGCGCCGTGTGGACCGCAACTTCCGTCGCGTGGTGATCGCCGGTGGCGGCCACATCGGTGAGCGCCTGGCCGAGACGCTGGAGCACACCCATCAGGTCAAGATCATCGAGCACTCGCTGGCCCGTTGCACCGACCTGTCCGAGCGCCTCGACCGCACCGTGGTCCTGCACGGCAGCGCCACCTCCAAGCGCCTGCTGCTGGAGGAGAACATCGAGGACTGCGACATCTTCTGCGCGCTGACCAACGATGACGAGGTCAACATCATGTCCTCGATGCTGGCCAAGCGACTCGGCGCCAAGAAGGTACTGACGCTGATCAACAACGCGGCCTACGTGGACCTGGTGCAAGGTGGCGAGATCGATATCGCCATTTCGCCGCAGCAGGCCACCATCGGCGGTCTGCTGACGCATGTGCGCAAGGGCGACATCGTCAACGTGCACTCTCTCAGGCGCGGCGCGGCAGAAGCCATCGAGGCCATCGCCCACGGCGATGAGCGCTCCTCCAAGGTGGTGGGCCGGCGCATCGAGGACATCAATCTGCCCGAGGGTGCCACCATCGGTGCCGTGGTGCGTGGCAAGGAAGTGCTGGTCGCGCATCACGATCTGGTGGTGGAATCCAACGACCACGTCATCCTGTTCGTGGTCGACAAGCGCCGTATCCGGGAAGTCGAGCGCCTGTTCCAGGTCGGGCTGACCTTCTTCTGATGATGGCCGCCACGATGTCTCTCGCAAGCCGGGCTCGCTGCATGGGCCGCCACATTCGCGTCATGATGCGTGGGGGTCGTGCATGAGTCTGCGCGTCATCTATCGCATCCTCGGCATTCTGCTGATGCTGTTCAGCCTGACGCTGGTCCCGCCGATGCTCATCTCGCTGGCCTTCGAGGACCATACCCTCAGCGCCTTTGCCATCGCCCTCGGCATCACCCTGCTGACCGGCTTCGCGCTGTTCTATCCCAACCGGCATGCCCGCAAGGAGTTGCGCAACCGCGATGGCTTCTTGATCACGGTACTGTTCTGGACGGTGCTGGGTGCCTTCGGGTCGCTGCCCTTCCTGCTCGCCGAGGACCCGAACCTGTCGATCATCGACGCCATGTTCGAGTCGTTCTCGGGACTTACCACCACCGGGGCGACGGTGATGACGGGGCTCGATCTGCTGCCCCACTCCATCCTCTACTATCGCCAGCAGCTGCAGTGGCTGGGCGGCATGGGGATCGTGGTACTGGCGGTGGCGATCCTGCCGACTCTCGGTATCGGCGGCATGCAGCTCTATCGCACCGAGATCCCCGGGCCGCTGAAGGACTCCAAGCTGACGCCGCGCATCACCGAGACGGCCAAGGCGCTCTGGTACATCTACGCCGCCCTGACCCTGGTGTGCTTCGCCAGCTACTGGGCCGCCGGCATGAGCTGGTTCGATGCCCTCGGCCACAGCTTCTCCACCGTCGCGGTGGGCGGCTTCTCGACCCACGATGCCAGCATCGGCTACTTCGATTCCGCCACCATCGAGATGATCTGCGTGTTCTTCATGGTGGTGTCCTCGATCAGTTTCGGCCTGCACTTCGCCGCCTGGCGCGAGGGGCGGATCAGTCATTATCTGCGCGATCCCGAGACCCGCTTCTTCCTGATCCTGCTGCTGATCCTGACCTGCGTGACCATCGCCGGCCTGCTGCTCACCGGCAGCTACGATGACAGCAAGGCGCTGCGCCATGGCCTGTTCGAGGCCGTCTCGGTGGCCACCACCACCGGCTTCGGCGTCGCCGACTTCACCGGCTGGCCGGGCGTATTGCCGATGATGCTGTTCATCGCCGCCTTCATCGGCGCGTGCTCCGGGTCCGCCGGCGGCGGCATGAAGGTCATCCGTATCCTGCTGATTCTCAAGCAGGGCGTGCGTGAGGTGCATCGTCTGATCCACCCCAACGCCATCCTCTCGGTCAAGGTGGGCAAGATGCGCATCTCCGAAGGGGTCGCGGAGGCAGTATGGGGCTTCTTCTCCGTCTACCTGCTGCTGTTCGTGCTGATGATGCTGGGCATGCTGGCCACCGGACTGGATCAGGTCACGGCCTGGTCGGCGGTCGGCTCTGCGCTCAACAACCTGGGGCCGGGACTCGGTGAGGTCGCGACCCACTACGGCGATATCCCGGGGGCGGCCAAGGGCATCCTGATTCTGGCGATGCTGCTGGGGCGTCTGGAGATCTTCACGGTTCTGGTTCTGTTCACGCCGGCCTTCTGGCGACGCTGAGTCCTGCCCGTCGAGCAGGCGGAGCGGACAAGCTCTTGCCCGCCCCTGAACGCGAACGCCCCCGCCGGATGGCTCCGACGGGGGCGTTCTCACTTCTGTGTCACGGCTATTCGCCGGCCTTGGCCTCACGGCGAGCCAACAGCCGACGCATCGGTGCGGTCGGCTCCAGCACATAGTGAATCCGGCTGGCGCGATAGCAGTCGTTGAAGGCGTCGAAGTAATCATCCAGCACGTTGGCCGCCTCCCCCTCCCCCGCCTGACGCAGCAGCTCCGCCGCCACTTCCGCCGTGCACAGATGTGACTGAGACGCCGGCTTGCGCAGGTGATAGCGCGTCAGACGCGTGGTGTGCAGCGGCAGCACCGGCAGACCATCCAGATAAGGGCTCTTGCGGAAGATGCGACGCGCCTGACGCCAGGTCCCATCCAGCAGGATGAAGACTGGAATGCGCTCCTCGCCACTGGCGGTATGCGTCGCCACCTCGGGCCCGACACCGGCGATGGCGTTCACGTCGACCACGCGATCAGCGTAGTCCGGCTGATCGTCCGGGAAGATGATGAACGGCTGATAGCGCTCATCTTCCAGCAGCGCCAGCAGGCGGGGGTCCGGCTCGACACGATACCAGCTGAAGACCTCGGTGCCCGCCAGCACATCCGCGATCAGGCGCCCGGTATTGGTGGGCTTGTAGTGCTCCAGCGGGTGGGTGATCAACCAGAACGTGATCCGTGACTGCGCGCTGACCTGATACGGGCACAGGCAGTTGAGCCTGGGCAGACGGCAGGCCTCGCAACGGATCACCTGGCTGCCACGCGCCTTGAATTCCCGTCGCGGGTGGCGTCCGTGCCACTCATCCGGCTCGCCACTGGGAAGCGTCGTGATACCGCTGGCTTCGCCCGGCTCGGTCGACTCCGGGGCGGAGGAAGCGGCTTGATCAACGCTGGCGGGATGACCAGCGGCCGGCGTAAGACGGGAATCACACATGATGGGTGGTCAGTACCAAAGAAAAAGGGACGCGCATTCTAGCATGCGTGTCCCTTTCTCATGTTGCCGTCTCGTGTCGCCGAGCGTGGTTCACTCAGCGAGTGTCACGGCTATACCTCGTAGCGGTGCTTGCCACCGGTCACGAACTTCGGCGGCCGACGCTTCCAGTAACCGGCCAGCAACGAGCCGGAGACGTTGTGCCAGATGGAGAAGATCGCTCCCGGCAACGCCGCCGTGGCGGAGAAGAACTGGCTGGCCAGTGACGCCGCCAGTCCGGAGTTCTGCATGCCGACCTCGATGGCGATGGTGCGCGAGGTACGCTCATCCAGTCCGAACAGGCGCGACAGGCCATAGCCAGCGCTCAGGCCGATGGCGTTGTGCGCCACGACGGCCAATGCCACCAGCGGGCCCAGCGTGGCCAGGCGACCGACATTGAGCGACACCACGATGGCGATGATCAGCACGATCGCCAGCATGGCCAGACTCGCCAGCGCCGATTCCCACTCGCGGATGGCGTCACGCGCGAAGTGATGCACGATGACACCCAGCACGATGGGCGCCACCACCAGCTTGGCGATGCTCAGCAGCATGCCGCTCACCGGCACGTCGATGTCCGTCCCCAGCAGCCACCAGGTCAACAGCGGCGTCATCACGATGGAGAGCAGTGTCGAGGCCATGGTCATCGAGACGGACAGGGCCACGTGACCACCGGCGAGCCAGGTCATCACGTTGGAGGAGGTTCCCCCCGCAGTGGCCCCCACCAGCACCATGCCGACCGTCAACGCGGGGTCCAGCCCCAGCAGCCGCGCGATCAGGAAGGCAGCCAGCGGCATCACGCTGTATTGCAGCAGCAGGCCCAGCGCGATGGGCCCCGGACGACGTGCGACACGCATGAAATCCTCACGCGACAGCGTCAGTCCCATGGCGAACATGATCAGGGCCAGCAGCGGCTGGATGACATCCTTGAGGGCCACGAAAGGCGCCGGCGCCAGCACGGCGAGGCCGGCGAACAACAGGGCCCACAGCGGGAAGAAACGATTCAGCGTCTCAAACATGCTTTCAATTTCCGGTCACCGAAGGTTGCTTGCCTCCGGGATTGCTGGCCCACCGCCCATGGCAGGCCTGAAGCCGCGCATCATAACGTATCAGGCAGGCCCAGGTGTCCCTGATACAACCAATGGCGCACAAGACGTGGCACTGCCTGCCCGGCGCTTTCCGCCAGGGGATGCACGCCGGGCTCCGCCAGCTCATGGGCATTCGGGTCCACCAGCACGATGGGGGCATCCAACGGTGCCGCTGCATAGAGATTCGAGGCCGGCATCACCTTGAGCGAGGTCCCCACGATCAGCAGCAGATCCGCTTCCGCCGCGATGCCTTCGGCGACGCCGTAAAGTGGCACTGCCTCACCGAACCACACCACGTCCGGGCGTAACTGACTGCCCTTGTCACACAGGTCTCCCAGCCGAATGCCACCGCGCGGCAGCGGGTAGCGCAAGCCGTGGTCGACGCTCGAGCGTGCCTTGAGAATCTCGCCATGCAGATGCATGACCTCACGCGAGCCGGCGCGCTCGTGCAGATCATCGATATTCTGGGTAATCACCGAGACACGAAAACCGGCCTGTTCAAGTTCTGCCAGTGCCTTGTGCGCCGCGTTGGGCCTGGCCCGCCGGACCTGGGCACGGCGATCATCATAGAAGCGCAGCACCTTCTGCGGATCACGCCGAAATGCCTGCGGAGTGGCGATCTCCTCCAGACGGTGCTCTTCCCACAGGCCATCTTCCGCACGGAAGGTGCGCAGACCGCTTTCCGCGCTGATGCCTGCGCCACTGAGCACGACCAGATGCCGACCATGGCGCGCGCCAGGATCCCTGAAACCTTCACTCATCCAACACTCTCTCTCGCTGTGAACTTGATCGTGACGTCCCATTGCCGAGCCTGGGGGCGCTTCCTGTCCGAACGCAAGCCTTCAGTCATCGATGAAGTCCTGGCTGCGATCGACCCCGAAACGTCGCTTGTTGCGATAGGGGTAGACATCGATCACCCGTCCCGCCGTGATGGCATCCTGCAGCCCCTTCCACCAGCTGGCCTGGAAGATTTCCGGATGCAGCTCGTAGAACAGCTTGCGCAGCCCAAGATCCGCGAACAGGAAGGGGCCGAATTCTTCCGGGAAGATGTCGTTCGGTCCCACGGAATACCAGGGTTCGCTGGCCATCTCCTGCTCAGGGTAGAGCGCTTCGGGAATCTCGCGGAAATTGCACTCGGTGAGATAGTTGATCTCGTCGTAATCGTAGAAGACCACCCGACCATGACGGGTCACGCCGAAGTTCTTCAGCAGCATGTCGCCGGGGAAGATGTTGGCCGCGGCCAGCTGCTTGATCGCATTGCCGTAGTCATTGAGCACGGCGCGCGTCTCATCCTCATCACACTGCTCGAGATAGAGATTGAGCGGCGTCATCATGCGTTCGGTATAACAATGCCGAATCAGTACCTTGTTGCCGCGCAGCGTGATGGAGGAGCTGCAGACCTCCAGCAGCTCGGCCAGGCAGTCGGGATCGAAATGATCGCGTCCGACGGCGAAATTGGAGAACTCCTGGGTGTCCGCCAGACGGCCGACGCGGTCGTGGCGCTTGACCAGACGATACTTCTGGCGCACCTGGTCGCGGCTCATGTCCTTGCTGGGCGCAAAGCGATCCTTGATCAGCTTGAAGACCAGTCGATAGCTGGGCAGCACGAAGACCGCCATCACCATGCCTCGCACGCCCGGCGCGATGATGAATCGGTCGGTGCGACTGGCGACATGGTCGTTGAGGCCACGGAAAAGCTCGGTCTTGCCGTGCTTGTAGAACCCGATGGCAGCGTAGAGCTCGCCGATGGGCTTGTCGGGCATCAGTGTCTGCAGGAAGCCCACCACCTCACCGGGCACCTCGATCTCGACCTGGAAGTAGGCGCGGGTGAAGGAGAAGATGATCGAGACTTCCTCGGGCTCGATGATCACGGTATCGAGATAGACGCCGTCGCGTTCGGTATGCAGTACCGGCAGCACCAGCGGCAGCGTCTGCCCGCCGCCCTCGATGCGTCCGATGAGGTAGGCCCCCTTGTTGCGATAGAAGACGCTGCGCAGCACCTCGAAGGTGGCATCGGAGGCCTCACGCACCTCGGGTGGCAACACCTCGAGCAGCATCTCGGCGCCCAATGTCACGTCGCGCCCCTGGTGTTCGAAGGCGATCCCCAGCGGGGCCTCGCTCAATACCGTGTCCAGCGCCCCTGCCCAATCACCCTCGACCGGCACACGGTGGCTGATGCTCATCCCGGAGTGGCGAGCTGGCGCCTGCCGGGAAGATGACACGAACATCCAGTCGTCCCGGATATGACGGTGGGAAAAGACACTGCAGAAGATGGAGTTGTAGAAGGTCTCGGCCAGCTTGTAGTCCAGGCGCTGATCGATCAGCGTCATGTAATGGCGTCGGGCCTCGCCCCACAGGGTGCATTCGCTCAGACGCTCAGGCTCGAAGGCGCGCGCCAGGCGCTCCATGGTCGCGGCGACCTTCTCGTCATAGAGGTTGATGCGTGCCGCCGAGGCCTGCTGTGCCTCACGCCAGTCGGCCTCGATGAAACGCCGTCTGGCATCGCTGGAAATCTGCTTGAAGCGCGAGCGGTATTCATCAAAGCCATGCAGCACCGTCGCCGCCAGACGTTGGCCCTGCTGACCATTGCCACGTTCATCGACATCATTGTCCATCACCGCCCCCCTGCCCTTGGGTCATCCGACATCCTCAGAGCATGCGGACAGTTTCCCTGTCAGGCGAGACGACAATGGTCGCGGGCCGTCAACTCTCGATGACGTTCCACTCACGCACGCCAGCGCTGTCCCGTCATGCCATTTGAGGATTACCGGCCCTGAAACGCATAACGCCACCTCGCGACAGGCGAGATGGCGTCGGGATTCGCGGATGTCAGCAGGATCCGGGCTTAGAGCTCCCGGCCCAATGAGGCCGCAGTCTCGGTGGCAGTCTGAACACGGCGCTCGGCTTCGAAGAGGTCTTCTGCCATGCCGGCCTGCTCCGAGTCCATGTCCAGCGCATCGATACGCGTGGCCTGGAAGCGATCGCGCTTCTCATCCAGCCCCGCGAAGTCGAACAGCTCACGGTCCGCCAGGTGCGAGGGTGCCACGGAAGTGACGGCACGGAACATGGTCTCGAGCCGCCCGGGATGCTGCGTCTCCCAGTCCTGCAGCATCTCCTTGACCACCTGACGCTGCAGGTTCTCCTGAGAGCCACACAGGTTGCAGGGAATGATCGGGAACTGACGCGCCGTGGAATAGGCTTCGATGTCCGATTCGCGGCAATAGGCCAGCGGACGAATGACGATATGCCGCTGATCATCCGACAGCAGCTTGGGCGGCATCGTCTTGAGCTTGCCACCGAAGAACATGTTCAAAAACAGCGTCTCGAGAATGTCATCGCGGTGATGGCCAAGGGCGATCTTGGTCGCCCCTATCTCGGTGGCAAAGCCGTACAGCGAGCCACGCCGCAAGCGTGAGCACAGCCCACAGGTCGTCTTGCCCTCGGGCACCTTCTCCTTGACGATGGAATAGGTGTCACGCTCGAGAATGTGGTATTCCACGCCCACTGACTCAAGCCATGCCGGCAGCACGTGCTCCGGGAAACCGGGCTGTTTCTGATCCAGATTCACCGCCACCAGACTGAACTGGACCGGCGCATTGCGCTGCAGGTTCATCAGGATGTCCAGCATGGTGTAGGAGTCCTTGCCACCTGACAGGCACACCATCACCTTGTCGCCATCGCGGATCATGCCGTAATCCGTGATGGCGGTGCCGACATTGCGGCGCAGCCGCTTCTGCAGCTTGTTCAGCTCATGCTTGGCATCCGCTGCGTCATGCGTGCGGGAGGTGGCGTCAGTTTCAGGTGTGAACATGGGGCATCAGACAGGCAGTTTGGGAGGGCACACAGTCTAGCATCGGCCAGTGTCACGTCACAGAGGCGGACGGCCTGCCGCAATACGCAAGACGCCCGCAGTCAGCGGGCGTGGGGGGATTCTTGCAGACGACGGGAAGCGATCAGAACAGCCGCAGGACTTCCAGATAGCGGATGACCACTCCGCCCAGCATCACCATGATGCCGAAGCGCTGCAGTCGGAATTCGAGCGCGGTGAGCGCCAGCTTGCGAGACCAGAACATCAGTACTCCCCGGACATCCTGGGTACGACGGATGTAGAGGGAATAGGCAAACAGAACGATGGCAAGGCCAATGATCAATAACGTGTTGGTCGCGATCAGCATGTCGCACCTCGTGGGCAAGAACCCTGAATAGGCAAGAAAGGCAACAGCGCGTGGTGCCCAATCTGAAACCGGGCCTCAGGCAGGTGCCCAAGGCCCGGTGCCATCACCTGGCGTAGTGATGGCGATCCCGAGAGTGCATCCGTCATCGCGCAGGGCGAAGCGTTCACATCCCTCGGGCCTGACTGGGGCTGGCTGACAGCAGGTCTTCGTCGATCATGACCTCTGCACGCTGTCGCTACCCCGTTATGATTATCAAGCTGCTCGGTAATGCATCCTGCATGGCTGACCGTGTTGCTGGTCGGTACTGCACTGGCGTGTAATCCGGTTCGACAAGGGCTCGCGCATGCCTGTCACGATGAGGAAAAGCAGCGTGGCGTCGTCGTATGGGGCCAGTGTGGCCAAGCTGGTGATGTCTTGCCATTGGACATTCCGGCAACAGACCTTGGTTTATTAGCCAAGAGGTTTAACAACGACAGGGCCATCAATCGCAGGGCCATCAACCACAGGCTCGTCGCCCGGGCGACGCATGGACCAGGTGGTTCAGGCTCATGAGCCTGAACAGGCATCGTGACGTGGCACGACTTGAGTGACCGGCAGCATCAGGCGCTGCGCCATCATGGCGCTGGTCACGGCATCCCCCAGCGCAGTGTGCCGCCCGATCACCGGCACCTGCAGCGCCTCGGCCATGGCCTCGAAGCGCAGGTCCGGCGCGGCCTCGGGCTGAGCGTGACGACAGCGCTTCAGGTAGTCGCGCGCGAGATCATGACGCAGATTGGGCAGGTCGAAGCCGAAACGTGGCCGCAGGTGGCGATTGATCACCGCGACATCAAAATCGATGCACCACCCCACCAGCGGGCGATTGCCGATGAAGGCCAGCAACTGGTGCAAGGCGTCGCCGAGCGCCTCGCCACCATGCAGGTCGATTCCGCGCAGGCGATGAATCCGGATGGAGTCACCGCGCAGGCCTTCCGGACACTGGAGCTGCAACGACAACGCGCTGGCCGTCCTCACCCGGCGCGCATCGAAACGTACCGCCGCCAGCGAGACCAGCTCGGCACGCTCGACATCGAGACTGGTGGTCTCGCAATCCAGTGCCACCCGCTCTCCCTCATGTTCACTGGCGTGCCAGGGTCTGAACAGCTCGGCAAACTCGCCATGCCCATGGCGGCGGCGGTCTGCCGCACGACGTAGCTGCTGGAACATGCCATCTCCTTGCGGCGCTCGGCCGCGCGTCAGTAATCCAGGTGATAACGATGGGTCAGGCGCTGCTTGAAATCCTTGACCCGACTCAAGGCATCGCGCAGCAGGTCCCGCTCCAGCGAAGACAACGACTGGGTGATGATGAGATTGGCACTGGCAGTGCTGGCGTTACCCCGTGCCTCGGACAGCTCTTGCTCAGCGTGTCTGCCAGCGTTGGCCGGCGCCTCCTCGAGATGCCGCAACTGCTGACGCAGACGCAGTTCGGAGAACAGCGACAGGGCCTCAGACAGATCTTCGCTGTCGCTGGCCTCGATACGCCCCTCCTCTACCAGCGCCTCAAGACGCGCAAAGGTGCCGGTCGCCATCACGCCACGCTCCAGCGCCATGGTGCGTACCCCATGCACGATGGGAAAGATGCCGCCCTTCTTGATGTCGATGCCATGGCGGGGTGAGCGCAGTGAGCCGAACAGCGTCAACGGCGTCGAGAACCGCAATGCCGGGCGCGCGAAGTGCGACAGCAGCAATTCATCACGTCGGGCATGCTGCACCAGGTGTCCGCGCAGACTGTCGACCAGCTCGGCATTGCCACCGCTGGCGCGTGCATCGAAGACGATGGCTAGATTCATCAGCGCCTCCCCATCGCGTCCGGCACACCAGCGCGCCACCTTGCCGCGCCAGCGGGATTCGGTCGCGACCCACTCTGGATTGGAGACCATGATGTTGCCTGGACACGGTGGATAGCCGAGGCGTGCCAGGGTAGCGCTGAAGGTCTGCATGGCGTCGCTGCAGTCTGGCCATTGATGTCCATCAGCGAGAATCAGCCCGTTGTCCTGGTCGGTCTTGAGCATCTGCTCGCCACGCCCCTCACTGCCCATCAGCATCAGACAGCAGGAGACTCGGTGCTGCTCTTCCACCAGCAGGGCGAAGGTGCGCTCGATCAGACGTCCATTGAGGGCGCTGAGCAGTGCCATGGCATGGCGCAGATGCGCGCCCTGGAGAACCAGCGCGCGGACCAGCTCCGGCAGGCGAGCACTGGCCAGCGCCAGCGCCTCCAGATCCGCCGCGCGCTCGATCTCGAGACTGACCAGCTGGCTACGATTGGAGAAGAAGCCCAGCACATCGGTCAGCTCGATGACTCCGACCACCTTGGCATCGGCAGCGAGCGATTCCTGCACCACCACGCGGGCGACCCGATGACGCGTCATCTGGACCAGTGCCTGGAACAGATAATCCTCGGCGGTGACCGCCACCAGCGCGAAGGTGCCCAGAGGGGCGAGACGATGCGTGGCAGGGAGTCCCTCCAGCACCAGTGCGTTGAGCAGATCGGTGCGCGTGACCACGCCACAACGGCCCTGTACCTCGATGATCAGACTGTCAGCACCAGCCTCTCCCATGGCCTTCACGCCTGTCTCGATGCTGCTGCTGGCTGGCATCACCAGTGGCGGACGCATGCAATCCATCACCCTCGCCAGCATGAAGCCTGTCTGGTCCCGGCTGCTGCCGAGTCGGGTGTCCCGATACGCCGCGAGCAGCCGGGCCTTGTCACGCAGGCTGTGCTGGAAATACTCCTCGAACCCGGGATTGTCTTCACACAGCTGACGGAAGTGGTCGGCCGGCAATTGATAGCAGAGCGTTTCCTGCTCGCAGACGAAGCGTGTCCGGCATTCGCCGTTGAGCAGGGTCAAGGCCCCGAACAGATCTCCCTTGCTGTAATGCCCGATGCGCAGACTCAGCCAGGCGTCGTGACCCTCACGTCGCGCCTGCTCCAGGGTGGCGGTGTCCGGCAATGGCGTTTCTGCCGCCAGCTCGACCACCTCGCCCTTGTGGATGATGAAGAGCGCCTCTCCCACCGCTCCCGGTATCAGCGGTTGCTCCAGGGCCGCGAAGTACTGCAGGTCGACGTTCTCGGCCAGGCGTGCCCGGCTGCGCTCATCCAGCAGGCTGAACGGCGGCTCGCCGAACGGAATTTCGACTAATGTGGCTTGCATGACACGACTCCACTGGCTCCCCGCCCCGAAGGGCACGGATCATCAAGCCATGAGGCCCCGCCTGCGAATGCACGACGGGGCCTCGGGATATGTAGGGCCTGACCCGCAGACCGAGAGGTCAAGCGGGCCAGGCGCTGTCGTCAGGGATCAGTGATCCACTGCCGTTCCTGCCCCGCGCGGCACGCGGATGTCCTCGACGATATGCTGGATGTGCTCGGGCGGCGGCGGTGTCACCTTGCAGACGACGACCGCGACGACGAAGTTGAGCACCATGCCCAGCGAGCCGATCCCCTCCGGCGACACGCCCAGCAGCCAGTACTCCGCCGTGTTGAGCTCCGGCGAGATGAACTTGAAGTAGACGATGTAGCTGAAGGTGAACACCAGCCCGACCAGCATGCCCGCGATGGCGCCTTCCTTGTTCATGCGCTTGGAGAAGATCCCCAGCAGGATGACCGGGAAGAAGCTCGAGGCCGCGAGACCGAAGGCAAAGGCCACCACCTGCGCCACGAAGCCTGGCGGATTGATGCCGAAGTAACCGGCGATCACGATAGCCACCGCTGCCGCCATGCGAGCTGCCATCAACTCCTGTTTCTCGGTGATGTCTGGCTTGAAGGTCTTCTTGAGCAGGTCATGCGAGATGGCCGAGGAGATGACCAGCAACAGCCCCGCTGCCGTCGAGAGCGCCGCCGCCACGCCACCTGCCGCCACCAGCGCGATGACCCATGCCGGCAGATTGCCGATTTCCGGGTTGGCCAGCACGATGATGTCGCGGTCGATGTAGACCTCGCTCTCGTTGTCGGTGGGCGTGTTGCTCACCAGACGCTGACCATACTCACCACGAGCGGCCTGGCTGTCGGCGTCGCCTTCATAGCTCGGCTTGCCCGCGAAGGGGTCACCGCCGCGCATCTGGATGATGCCGTCGCCATTCTTGTCGACCCAGCCGATCAGACCGGTGTTCTCCCAGTTGTAGAACCAGCCCGGCAGTTCCTCATAGGCTGTCTCGTTGACGGTCTCGACCAGGTTCACCCGCGCAAAGGCACCCACGGCCGGCGCAGTGGTGTAGAGCAGTGCGATGAAGAACAGCGCCCAGCCAGCGGAGATACGCGCATCCCTGACGGTCGGTACCGTGAAGAAGCGCACGATGACGTGCGGCAGACCCGCGGTCCCGCACATCAGTGCCGCCGTGATGAAGAAGACATCGATGGTGGATTTGGAGCCTTCGGTGTACTCGCGGAAGCCGAGGTCGGTCACGACCTGATCCAGCTTCTGCAGCAGATAGACGCCGGTATCGTTGCCCTGTGCATCCACCAGCGTGCCGCCGAAGCCGGTCTGAGGCAGCACGTGTCCGGTCATCATGATCGACAGGAAGACGGCCGGTACCAGGAAGGCGAAGATCAACACGCAGTACTGCGCCACCTGGGTATAGGTGATCCCCTTCATGCCACCCAGAACGGCATAGAAGAAGACGATCGCCATGCCGATGACGACACCGACGTTCACGTCCACTTCAAGGAAGCGCGCGAAGACGATGCCGGTGCCGCGCATCTGACCCGCGACATAGGTGAAGGAAATGAAGATGACACAGACCACCGCCACGGTACGTGCGACGCTCGAGTAATAACGGTCACCGACGAAATCCGGCACCGTGAACTTGCCGAACTTGCGCAGATACGGTGCCAGCAACATCGCCAGCAACACATAGCCACCCGTCCAGCCCATCAGATAGACGGAGGCGTCATAGCCCACATAGGCGATGATGCCCGCCATGGAGATGAAGGAGGCGGCAGACATCCAATCCGCAGCGGTGGCGGCCCCGTTGGCGATGGGGTGGACCCCTCCGCCCGCCACGTAGAATTCCTTGGTAGAGCCGGCACGCGACCACACCGCAATGCCGATGTAGAGCGCGAACGAGGCGCCCACGAAAAGGTACGTCAGTAATTGAACATCCATTGGCGTTGTCCTTGGCGATATCGATCATCTTGTTGTCGTGAGAGATGAAACGCTCAGTCCTGTTCCTTTCCTGCAGAGCCGTTGCTGGAATTCATCGCAGACCTGCCCACGGAAGCGGTTCAACACCGCTCATTGCTCATGGAGGTCGAAGCGTTCATCCAGCTTGTTCATCGAACGGGCGTACAAGATGATCAGCGCGAGGAAGAAATAGATCGCCCCTTGCTGAGCAAACCAGAAACCGAGTTTGAAACCGAAGAACTGGATATTGTTGAGGACATCCACCAACAGGATTCCGCATCCATAGGACACGACAAACCAGATCACGAGATACCCCATGATCAGTCTGATATTGGCGGCCCAATACGCCTTGGCATTCTCTTCCTTCATGACGGAGTTCTCGCATTGTTATTGTGATTGGCGAGAGACCCATCGGCGATGAACCGATGAATGGTCTCCATTGACTGAATCATTCGTCCTCATGGAGTGAGTGATATTCCCTGCGTCTTGCGTTGCTTATCAGGAAACTTGGCGACTCGCTTCTGACAGTAGCCAAGGGGCCAGCTCATCGCAGGCTGACTTTAGTCGAGAGCATGAGCATCCGCTTGAAGACCTCATGACGCCTCTCATCAATTCCTTAAATAACAGATACTTGAAAGATAAACTAAAGACGCACTCCCTTGGTCTATTGGCCAAATGAGTAACGAGACATTCTCGTGACGCGTCGGAAATGACGGTGAGACGGTCCCGCTCTTTCGTCATGTCACTGAAAGAAAGCGGCGCAATTTTCTGCCGGAGACACCTCAGGCCGGGTGAGAACGGACGAGCGAGAGCGGACATCTTGTCGTCTGATGGCCAGGAGGAAGCCCCGAGCGGCCTGCAAGGCTTGGGACTCATGGCCGGGCCTGCGTAGAATGGCGCTTCCAGAGAGGAGAGCAACATGTTCCAGGGGTGGTGGCTAATCGCAGTGGCGCTGGGCTATATCGCGGTACTGTTCATGATTGCGTGGCGAGGGGATCGCAACGCCAAGAAGCACGGGTCGGCCAGTCGCCGACCGGCAGTCTACAGTCTGGGGCTTGCGGTCTACTGCACCAGCTGGACCTTTTACGGCAGTGTCGGCCAAGCCGCGACCAGTGGCTGGAGCTACCTGAGCATCTTCATCGGGCCGATCCTGACCTGTCTGCTGTTCTGGCCGATCCTCTTGAAGATGATTCGCGTCGCCAAGCGACAGAACATCACCTCGATCGCCGATTTCATCGCCTCGCGCTACGGCAAGACGCAGTCACTGGCCGTGTTTGCCTCGCTGGTGGCACTGGTCGGCACCCTGCCCTACATCGCCCTGCAACTGAAGGCGGTGTCGAGTGCCTATCAGGTACTGACCGACACCAGTGACGTCACGCGCACTGCCTGGCTGGGGGATACCGCCTTCTATGTCGCGGCGGTGATGGCGATATTCGCCATCCTGTTCGGCACGCGGCATACCGATGCCACCGAGCACCATGTCGGCCTGTTGCAGGCCATCGCCTTCGAATCTCTGGTCAAGCTGATCGCCTTTTTGACGCTGGGCGCCTATGTCACCTGGGGCATGTTCAATGGCCTGGGGGATCTTTTCACCAAGGCGGACACCTATCTGGAGCTCCAGCAACAGCTCGAGAACCAGACCTTCGGCTCCGGCTTCTGGGCCCAGACATTGCTGGCGATGCTGGCCATCTTCTGCCTGCCGCGCCAGTTCCATGTCGCGGTGGTCGAGAACACCCACCACTCGGATGCCCGCCGCGCCCGCTGGCTGTTCCCGATCTATCTGATCGCCATCTCCTTCTTCGTGCTGCCCATCGCCGCCGCCGGCCTGACGATGTTCCCGGATGGCTCGGTGTCACCGGACAGCTTCGTGCTGGCACTGCCGATGGCGGCAGATCAGACCTGGTTGACCCTGCTGACCTTCATCGGGGGCTTCTCGGCCGCGACCGGCATGGTCATCGTCGCGGCGGTCGCGGTCTCGATCATGATCTCCAACGAGATCGTCATCCCGCTGCTGTTCCGTTTGCGCTGGTTCGATACCGAAGCCCGCGACTACAGTCATATCGTGCTGCTGGCCCGCCGCCTGACCATCGTGATGATTCTCGGCCTGGCCTACGGCTTCTATCTGCTGATCGCCGAATACAGCACGCTGTCAGCCATCGGGCTGCTGTCATTCGCCGCCGTGGCCCAGTTCGCGCCCTCTCTGCTGGGTGGGCTCTACTGGAAGCGTGGCAATCGCCTGGGGGTCATCGTCGGCCTCAACCTCGGCTTCGCCGTCTGGGCCTGGACCCTGCTGGTTCCGGCACTGGCCCAGGCAGGCCTGATGCCCGCCGACATGGTCAATTACGGTCCGCTCGGCATCGACTGGCTCTCGCCGCATGGCCTGTTCGGCTTCCGCTTCAGTGACCCGCTGACCCACGGCGTGATGCTGTCTCTCGGCCTCAACCTGTTCGGCTATATCTTCGTCTCGCAGATGACGCCGCAACGCGTGGTCGAGCGCATCCAGGCATCCTTGTTCGTCGATAGCGTCGAGACGCGTCAGACCAGCGTCTCGCGCCCGTGGACCGGCTCTACCTCCGTCTCGGACCTGCGCGTACTCTGTGAGCGCTTCCTGAGCCATGAGCAGGTCGAACGCGCCTTCGAAGATTACGCACGCCGCAGCGGCCAGCCGCTGGAACTCCACGGGCGCGCGTCAATCGACCTGATCCAGTTCACCGAGCGCTTCCTGGCTTCCGTGCTCGGTGCCTCCTCGGCGCGGATCGTGGTCAACTCCGCCCTGCAGGGACGCGGCATCGGTATCTCGGATGTCATCTCCATCGTCGATGAAGCCTCACAGGTGCTGGAATTCAACCGCGCCCTGCTGCAGGCCACCATCGAGAACATCCACCAGGGCATCAGCGTGGTCGACCAGCACATGCGCCTGGTGGTGTGGAATCAGCGCTATCTGGACATGTTCCGCTTCCCTGACAACCTGATCCGTGTCGGCGCCCCGATCGATCGCATCTTCCGTTACAACGCGCACAATGGTGAATATGGCCCGGGCGACCCGGAAGAGCATGTCGATCAGCTGCTGGACGCCATCCGTGACGGCGAGCCGCATCGCTACGTGCGCTATCGCCAGGACGGCACCGTGATGGAGATCCAGGGCAACCCGATGCCCGGCGGCGGCTTCGTCTATACCTACCAGGACATCACCCAGCAGAAGCGCACCGAAGAGGCGTTGATCCGCTCGGAAAACAACATCCGCATCTACACCGACAACGTGCCGGCGCTGATCGCCTACTTCGACAAGGAGTGTCGTTACCTCTTCACCAACCGCGCCTATGAAGCAGTGATGGGCATCGACCGTACCGCCGTCATCGGCGAGCCGGCCGAGGCGGCGATGCCTGAAGACATCTATCGCCAGCGCGCCCCCTGGATGACGCGCGCCCTGGCGGGGGAACGCGTTTCCTTCGAGATCTCGCTGGAAGCCCCCGAGGGCGGTGTGCGTTACATGCTGGTGACCTATACGCCGCACTTCAGCGGCAAGGGCAACATCCTCGGCTTCTTCGCGCTCTATCAGGACATCACCGAACGTCGCCTGGCCGAGATTGCCCTCAAGGAAACCAACGAGAATCTGGAAGAACGCGTTCGCGTGCGTACCCAGGAGCTGTCACAGGTCAACGAGGCATTGCGTACCGAGAACCGTGTGCGCGCGGAAGCCGAGCAGGCACTGCGTCAGGCCAAGCAGCTGGCCGAGGATGCCAACGCCTCCAAGACGCGCTTTCTGGCCGCGGCCAGTCATGACCTGCTGCAACCCCTGAATGCCGCACGTCTGTTCACCTCCGCTCTCGCCCAGCAGGTGGAAGGCGAGATGAAGACCACCACCAATCACATCGACAACTCGCTGCAGGCCGCCGAGGAGCTGCTCAGCACCCTGCTCGACATCTCCAAGCTCGATGCCGGCGCGCTGGCGCCACGTCGCAGCGTGTTCCGCCTGTCGGATATTCTCAAGCCGCTGAAGGCCGAGTTCGAGGTGATGGCGGAAGACCGAGGGCTGGACCTGAAGGTGGTGATGACCCAGCTGGCGGTGGATTCTGACGGCCAGATGCTGCGGCGCATCGTGCAGAACTTCCTGTCCAACGCCGTGCGTTACACCCGTCAGGGCCACGTACTGCTGGGCTGTCGCCGCCTGGGGGATCGCATTCGCATCGAAGTCTGGGACACCGGCCCCGGCATCCCCGAGTCCAAGCTGACCGAGATCTTCCAGGAATTTCGGCGTCTCGATCAGAGCGAGCGTCACAAGGAGAGCGAGAAGGGGCTGGGGCTGGGCCTGTCGATCGCCGAGCGCATGAGTCGCGTGCTCGATCACCCGATCACGGTGCGCAGCTGGGTCGGTGTGGGGACGGTCTTCGCCGTCAGCGTCCCGATCAGCAAGACACTGCCGGCCGCTGAACAGCCGGATGCCGTCCCGGCCCGCAAGCGCGCCGGCAACAAGCTGACCGGCACCCGCGTGCTGTGCATCGACAACGAGAGCCTGATTCTGGAAGGCATGAAGGCGATGCTGTCCGGCTGGGGCTGCGAAGTCTTCACCGCCACGTCCATCGGTGGCGCCAAATCCGTGATTCGCAATCTGGATGGTGATCCGGATGCCATCCTCGCCGATTATCACCTCGACAATGAAGTGACCGGTCTGATGGCGCTGGATGCTCTGGATGAACGCCTGGCAGGCTCCGTGCCCGGCATCGTCATCACCGCGGATCGCACTGACGAAGTCGCCGAGGAGGTACGCCGTGCCGGCTATCACCTGCTGCTCAAGCCGGTGCGTCCGGCGGCGCTGCGCGCACTGCTGACGCGTACCCTGCAGGCCAATCGTGCCGAGAAGCATGCCAGCGGTACCTCGGATGAGACAGGCGGAGCCCCGGAGAACGGCGATGGCTGATCGCGGGTGGATCGCGCAGCGCCTGTGAACGAGCAGGCGCTGTATCCGCAAAAAGCCCGCCCTGTCAGTGACAGGGCGGGCTTTTGTCTTTCCGAAGCAGAATCATGCTCATCGAACGGGATGCATCATCCCGTCAATCACAGCCACTTCAGGAGCGAACCTTCGGCGGCTCGACTTCCAGACGCTGCGCCGCGATGACGGCCTGGGTGCGGGAATGCACGCCAAGCTTGCGCAGAATGGCGGTCACGTGCGCCTTGATGGTGGCCTCGGACACATTCAGCTCATAGGCGATCTGCTTGTTGAGCAGGCCTTCCGTCAGCATGTTGAGCACGCGGAACTGCTGTGGCGTCAGCGAGGCGATCGCTTCGGCAAAGCGGGACTCATCTTCGCTGGACTCGCCCATGGCTTCGGCGATGTCCGTCGGCAGCCAGACTTCGCCTTCGAGAATCTCGCCGATCGCCTCGGCGATCACATCCAGACTTGCGGACTTGGGGATGAAACCGGAAGCGCCATAATCGATGGCGCGGCGCACCACGTAGGGCTCCTCGCTACCGGATACGACGGCGACCGGGATATCCGGCGTCTGACCACGCAGCTGGATCAGGCCTGAGAAGCCATGGGCTCCCGGCATGTGCAGGTCCAGCAGGATCAGATCAGCATCGGGGTGGCGGGCAACGATATCGTTGGTCGCGTCCATGCTGTCGGCTTCGACAATCTCTGCCTGTGAGGCCACTTGCCTGAGTGCCTGCGTCAGTGCGGCACGAAAGAGCGGATGATCGTCTGCAACGATGAACTTCTGGGCAAAGGCCATTGAGTCTCCTCCAAAACCCCGATGGTGATCATCACCGACCTTCCTGGCCGGTCAATGATCGCCGTTATTTTCTGGCATGTTACCCCATGGAACGCGCGTTTAACAAAGCAGCCCACCATCGGGAGACATACTGATGTTTCGCTCGGGGAACACGAGTATCGCACGGATTGCCCAATGATGAGTGGACAATGCACAAGTGAATTCTGACAGCATCCTGCGGATGGAGAGTCAGACCACCCTAACCGCAACGCGACTCGCATGCCAACCGACCAGTGCCACACCGGCAATAAGCAAAAAACCCATGAGGCTGGCAGCGTCCGGCACTTCCCCCCAGATCGCCCAGCCGGCCAATGCGGAGAACACGATGGTGAGATAGGAATAGATCGACACTTCCCCCGCGGGCGCCAGCCGATAGGCCGTGGTCATCAGGATCTGGCCACCGGCCGCGAAGACCCCGATCCCCAACAGGGCCAGTGCCTGTGGCGCACTGGGCATCACCGGATTCATCAGCATCGGCACCAGGGTGACGATGCTGGAGACCAGCGAGAAATGTAACACGATTGTCGCGGAAGCCTCACGCCCTCGCAGCGCCCGAATCAGTGTGTAGGCAGCACCGGCCAACATGGCCGAGCCCAATCCGACCAGCGCCGGAAACAGTGCCTCCACACCTCCCTCGGCGAACGCCAGCTGCGGCTTGATGACCAGAGTCGCCCCCACGAAGGCAATCAGCATGCCTACCAGCCGCCAGCCGCCCAGGCGCTCTGCCAGAAACATGCCGGCAAACAGCATCACGAAAAACGGCGACAGCTTGTTTAGGATAGTCGCATCCGCAAGCAGCAGGTGATCGATGGCGTAGAAAAAGCTCATCACGCCGCCAAGCCCGATCAGCGAGCGCGCCAGCAACAACGGCTGATGGTGCCAGTGTCCCAGCAGACGAGCGCCCGCCATGCGAACCATCACGACGGCAACCACCAGGCTTACGAGATTGCGCACGAAGACCTTCTCGAACAGCGGCAAGTCACCGCTCAACTTGACCATCGCCCCCATCAACGCGAAGGAGATCGCCGACAGGCACATCAGCACGACAGCGCGTGGACGGTTCTCGCCCTCGGTGGATGACGATGATGCAACCTGTGAGGAAGTGGCGGGCTGAGACGTGGCGCAGGATGCATCCGACTTGCCTGCTGACATGGGGGCTGCCTTGATCATGAAGTGAATGAGGAAATGCTCAGGGAGGCCATCAGGCCCACCTGTCGCATGCGGGTTGTCGCATCATTATCAAGTCAGCCGCTCATCGATGGCCAACCTTTCCTGCTTCAGACACGGCCAGAATGTGCACGAGACAGGCACCCACGAAACAGGTACCCACGAAACAGGAGCGCATGACCCGGACGCACACGAAAAAAAAGCGCGGGAGCCAGGCTCCCGCGCTTCGATGTCGCGACGTGTCTCGTCAGGCCTGCATGGCCGCCATCCGACGAGTTCAGCGGTTGGCGCGATGCTCGATCAGATCATCCACCACCGTCGGGTCCGCCAGCGTCGAGGTATCCCCAAGACCGTCGGTCTCGTTGGCGGCGATCTTGCGCAGGATACGCCGCATGATCTTGCCGGAACGCGTCTTGGGCAGTCCCGGTGCCCACTGGATGACATCAGGTGACGCGATCGGCCCGATGTCCTTGCGCACCCACTGGGTCAGAGTCTTCTTGAGCTCATCGCTTGGCTCAATGCCATCATTGAGCGTCACGTAGATGTAGATCCCCTGCCCCTTGATGTCGTGGGGATAACCGACCACCGCGGCTTCGGCGACCGCCTCATGCGCGACCAGCGAGGACTCGATCTCGGCCGTGCCCATGCGGTGCCCGGAAACGTTGAGCACGTCGTCGACGCGTCCGGTGATCCAGTAATACCCATCCTCGTCACGGCGGCAGCCATCGCCGGTGAAGTACATGCCAGCATAGGTGGAGAAATAGGTCTGCACGTAACGCTCATGATTGCCCCAGATGGAGCGAGCCTGCCCGGGCCAGCTGTCGAGAATCACCAGATTGCCTTCGGTGGCTCCCTCGAGAATGTTGCCCTCGTTGTCGACCAGCGCCGGCTGCACGCCGAAGAACGGCAAGGTGGCGGAACCCGGCTTGAGATCCGTGGCACCCGGCAGCGGCGCGATCATGATGCCGCCGGTCTCGGTCTGCCACCAGGTATCCACCAGCGGGCAGTTGCCCTTGCCGATCACGCGGTGGAACCACTCCCATGCCTCAGGATTGATCGGCTCACCCACCGAGCCGAGCAGGCGCAGGCTGTCGCGGGAACTGGAGTCCATCACGCCATCACCGTGTGCCATCAGCGCGCGCACGGCAGTCGGGGCCGTGTAGAGAATATTGACCTGATGCTTGTCGACGATCTCCCCCATGCGCCCGTGAGTCGGATAGCTGGGCACCCCCTCGAACATCAGCGTGGTCGCGCCGTTGGCCAGCGGTCCATAGACGATGTAGCTGTGCCCTGTCACCCAGCCGACATCCGCCGTGCACCAGTAGATGTCGCCATCGTGGTAGTCGAAGACGTAACGATGGGTCATGGCCGCATAGAGCAGATAGCCGCCCGTGGTGTGCTTCAGCCCCTTGGGCGTGCCGGTGGAGCCGGAGGTGTAGAGAATGAACAGCGGGTCTTCCGCGCCCATCGCTTCTGCCGGGCAGTCGCTGGACTGACGGTCGACCAGCTCGTGGAACCACAGATCACGACTCCCCCAGTGCACGTCACCCCCGGTACGCCGCACCACCAGCACGTGGTCGACGCAGCCGGTGCCATCGCGCTCCAGCGCATCGTCGACATTCTCCTTGAGCGGCACTCGCTTGCCACCGCGCAGCGATTCATCGGCGGTGATCACGATACGCGAGCTGGAATCGGCGATCCGTCCTGCCAGCGCGTCCGGCGAGAAGCCCCCGAAGACCACCGAGTGCACCGCGCCAATGCGGGTACAGGCCAGCATCGCCATGGCCGCTTCGGGGATCATCGGCATGTACAGGGTGACCACGTCACCACGCCCCACGCCCAGTTCCTTGAGGCCATTGGCGAACTGGCTGACGCGCGCATGCAGCTCGCGATAGGTGATCGACTGGGACTCGCTGGGGTCATCCCCTTCCCAGATGATCGCCACCTGGTCGCCACGCTCCTCGAGATGACGATCCAGACAGTTGTGGGCCACGTTGAGCTGACCATCCTCGAACCAGCGCACATCGACATTCTCAGGGCCGAAGTCGGTACTGCGTATCACCGAGGGCGCCTTGAACCAGTCCAGCGACTGCGCCTGCTCGGCCCAGAAATCCTCGGGTGCCTCGACAGACTGCTGATACATGGCCTGATAGCGCTCACGATCTACCCATGCACGGGCGGCAACATCAGGCTTGACCGGGTGGACCTTGGCATCTTCGCTCATTGTTGTTCGACCTCTGGAAGTTGGCGGGCGACACGCCTCGGGCTGCCTCATACGACACGGGTACGCTGCGGACGAGTCATGGCTAGTCCGTTTCAGCTTAAACCCAAGCATGGGGGGGCCACACACTAGACCTTGGTAGACAATTTTTTCCCAATAATTTCAACTATTTATCAACAAATAACACCAAGGTCACAGCGACTTTCGCCGCAGAAAACCCGCACTCCAGAGGGACTGAGCGCGCCACGGCGGCATTGAAAACGGGAGGCAGGACAGCACGGAAGGCGATGGCAGGCATCAGGAATCGCTCAATGGCCCCTTGAGCGCTTTCCCGCACTGCCGGCATCGGTAACGCTGCCCACGAAGCGCATTGGCATGTCGACGATGACTCAGATAGTGCGGTGTCTCGCAATCGCATCCGTAGGCCCAGGGCATCGGACTCGCGCGGGAAACATCCATGCGGTGGGTCACCTCAGGTGCGACACCATAGAGATTCGTCATGACCTGCTGCCACTCCGGGCCATGCGGCTTGACCCGCTGGCCGCGCGCGCGCTCCACCACTTCCATCACCACCCAGTGCGCCACCTCATGAGGGACGGTCTGGCTCAGGAAGTGATGGCGGTTCTCGCACAGCAATTGCCAGTTGAAGCGCAGGCGCTGGCGCGCCGGTTCGGCTGTCCCGGCAGTGCGTCCTCTGAGACGACAGGACACGGCGGGCATGCGCATCTCGGGATAGTGCGCACGTGCGCGCGCCAGACAGGCCAGCACACGGGATTGCAGCATGGCATGCAGTTGCGGCTCGCTGAGGGCATCCAGTGTCTGCTCATCGGCCAACGGCAGGGGGTCGGCGACCGCATCACCGAGACACGCCAGCACATGGTCGACGGGAAAGCGATATCGACTGACGACACTGCCATCCACGGCGTGCGCGACACGGGAACAAGACATGAGACGACCCCTTGATGCCAGACGATCGAGGTGAACGGCAACCGCTGAAGAAAGTGGAGAATTCGACGATTCAGGGGCTTTCGTGGCGACGAAAACCCTTGCCACGAGATGATACACTAGCCACATTCGCAGTGGCCGCGACGCCCTGCCCGACTTCTATCCCGCATGTGAGACCTTCCCCATGGCCGAGCCTGTCCAGACCCAGCCGTTGCTGGATGATGAATCCCTCGACATCCTCGATGAGTTCCTTGAATCCGACCTTGTCGGCCCGGAAGCCCTCGACATCATCAGCGCGCATGGCTTCATGCTGGCACTGGCCATCGCACCACGCGAAGTGCCTTCCAGCCTGTGGCTGCCGGAGCTGTTCCAGGGGCAGCCAGCCTATGAAAGCCCCGAGCAGGAAGCCCAGGTGGTCGCGCTGTTCGAGCAGATGCGCGCCAATGCCATCGACGCCCTCGAGCACGGCATCCTGCCTGAGCTGCTGTTCGAGCTGGAACTCGGTGGCCTCGACCCTGTCGAGACGCCGATCGGTGACTGGTGTGCAGGCTTCATGGAAGGTGTCTTCATGGACGAGGAAGCCTGGTTCGGGACCCAGGAAGAGACCGCGGCCGAGCTGCTGCTGCCTTTCATGGCCATCTCGGGCGTATTCGACGATGAAGACCCGGAGATCGGCGAGCTGATCGCCGACCCCGTCGGTGCCCAGCGCTTCGTCAACCAGCTGCCGGAACTGCTGTTGGATCTCTACCTGCTCTATCGCGTGCCGCCGGAAAGCCCCAAGCCATCACCGCGCCGCAAGGGAGCCGCAACGCCGGGCGCCGCGGGCATTCCGCGTGGCAAGCATGCGGGCGGCAAGGGCAGTGGCAAGGGCGGCGCGAAGAAGCCTGCTGGCAAGGGTGGCGGCAAGAAGCGCTGAGCCCCCGCCATCCCCCTCTTTGCGCCGCGCAGCGCCAGACACGACAACGCCGGACGCCCCTTGGGGTCGTCCGGCGTTGTCGTGTCACGAAGCAGTGTCTGACATCCGTGAACTGGCTAGCGCAGCCGCGTCACCAGGCTATCCAGGGTGCCATAGCCCCACTCGCGACAGCGTTGCGCCAGAGAGCGACGCTGCCAGGCAGCCCGGGTGATCTCGACGCTGCGCGCGAAATGCTGCTCGAACAGCGCCGCCACCTCCGCCGCGAAGCGATGGTCCTGCACCTCCTGATTGGCCTCCAGATTCCATTGCAGGCTCCAGTGATCGAAGTTGCATGACCCCAGCGTGACCCAGTCATCCGCCAGCGAGAACTTGGCATGCAGGAAGCGCGGCTGGAATTCATGGATCCGCACGCCCGCCTTGAGGAGACTCGCATAGAAACGCTGCCCCGCAGAACGCACGCCGGGATGGTCGTGATGCTGTCCCGCGATCAACAGCTGCACATCGACGCCGCGCCGAGCCGCCCGCTTGAGGCGTCGACGCATGCTGAAGGTCGGCACGAAGTAAGGCGTGCAGATCCACAGCCGCTTGCGGGTGCTGCTGGCCTGATGCTGGAGCGAGTGGCGAATCGCCTGATAACGAAATCCATGGCCCCAGACGACACGCCCGCGCATCCCCAGATATCCCGTGACGACGTTGACCGCATTGATGTTGACGCTGCGCACGGCCTCACGACGCCCCTGCCCCTCGCTGGCAGCGGAATCCCAGACCCGCGCGAACAGCCTGACCCAGTCACGGATACAGGGCCCCTCGATGCGTATCGCCACTTCTGACCAGGCCTCGGCAAACTCATCGACCGCCCCGAAACCGCCGGTGAAGCCCACCTCGCCATCCACGACCAGCAGCTTGCGGTGATCCCGCGTCAGGTTGCGACCGAACCGCCACCAGCGAATCGGGTTGTAGAAGCGCAGGGCGATGCCGGCCTCGGTCATGCGCTGGCGATCCGCCTCCTCGAGCCCCAGCGAGCCGAAACCATCCAGCAGCACCAGTACATTGACGCCACGCTGGCACGCAGCGCTCAAAGCCTCGATCAGGACCCGACTGAGGTGACCGCTTTCGGCCAGATACAGTTCGAGCAGTATCGAGTGACGTGCGGCTTCCACCGCCTCCAGCATGCTGGGCAGAAAGCGCGCCCCCTCCGGCAGCAGGGTAAATCGATTGCCTGAACGCCACATTCCGAGCATGACATGCCTCCCGTCGCTCCCGCACTGGGCAATGACAGCCGATATCGGCGTCATCGAACAGAATGCGTATAATGATCAATATCATGCATGCGGCGACCCAACGTCGATATCCTCGGATCGCCACTCCCGCATCCTGTGAGTCAACGCAAACGATCCTGCTTGTGACAGCGTCTCACCATCGAACTTTTCGAGTACACCTGCGAGGCTCCGCCATGTCGCCCGTCACCCTGTTATTGCGCCCTCTGCGCAACCTCAGCCGCCGTCTGCTGGACAAATGGGTGGAGCTGCGCGCGGTGGAACCCGACATCAACGCGCTGGACCACAGTGCCCTGAATCTCGACCCCGACCTGCCGGTGGTCTACGTCTTCCCCTATCAGGCGCTCTCCGATGAACTGGTGATCGAGCAGCTTTGCGAGGGGCGTGGCCTGCCATCTCCCACTCTGCCCTTGAGCATAGGCGACATGCGTCTGAGTCACTCGCGGTTGCGCCTGCTGCGTCACTCACGCAAGGGCAAGGGCCTGCTCTCCCGACGACTCGCACAGCTGATCGAGGCACTGGAGAACGCCCCGGATGAGGTCGAGGTCCAGCTGGTACCGGTCAGCGTGTTCTGGGGGCGTGCGCCGGGCAAGGAATTCGGCTTCTGGAAGTTCATCTCCGCTGACAGCTGGCGTGTCACCGGGGTATTGCGTCGCGCCATCGCCATCCTCGTGCATGGTCGCTCGGTGGATGTGCACTTCGGCCAGCCGCTCAAGCTCCACGAGGTGCTGCGCGAAGGTCCCGAGGATCAGGCGCTGGCGCGCCGGCGCATCGCTCGTCTGCTGCGCGTGCACTTTCGTCGCGTGCGCACCCGACTGCTGGGGCCGGACCTCTCGCATCGCCACACCATGATCCGCAATCTGCAGAAGGCGCCCGCCGTACAGGACGTGATCAGCGAGCTGGCCCGCGACCAGAACCAGCGTCCCGCGCGTCTCGAGAAGCGCGCGTTGAGATACGGCCGCGAGATCGCCTCCAACATGGGCTATCCCGTGCAGCGCTTCCTGGCTCACGCCCTCAAGCGCTTGTGGCACAAGCTGTATGACGGCATCGAGATCCGCGGCATGTCGCGCGTCAAGGCGATCGCCGGGGACTGCGAGCTGATCTATGTGCCCTGCCATCGCAGCCATATCGATTATCTGCTGCTGTCCTACGTGCTGTTCCACGAAGGGCTGATGACGCCGCACGTGGCAGCCGGCAAGAATCTCGACATGCCGGTGATCGGCCCGATCCTCCGGCGTGGCGGCGCCTTCTTCCTGCGCCGCAGCTTCCGTGACAATCGCCTCTATGGCGCGGTCTTCGATGAATATGTCCACCAGCTGATCACCCGCGGGCACCCGGTGGAATACTTCATCGAGGGTGGACGCTCACGCACGGGCCGCATGTTGCCGCCACGTCCGGGCATGCTGGCGATGACGCTACGTTCCTTCCTGCGTGACACGCGCCGCGAGGTCGCCTTCGTCCCGGTCTACATCGGCTACGAGAAGGTCTTCGAGAGCCTCAGCTATCAGCGTGAACTGTCGGGCGCCAGCAAGAAGAAGGAGTCGCCGCTGGATCTGATTCGCGTGCTGGGGCAGCTCAAGCAGCCCTTCGGCAAGGTCTATCTCAACATTGGCGAGCCGCTCAAGCTGGGGGCCTGGCTGGACGAGACCACTCCCGAGTGGCAGGCCAGTCGCCACCAGCGGCGTCCGGAATGGCTGACCAGTGCCGTGCCGCGACTGGGCAACGAGATCGCCACGCGCATCAATGCCGCCGCGGCCCTCAACCCTGTCTCGCTGTCGGCGCTGGTACTGCTTTCCACCGCACACCACGCCATCGAGTCCAGCCTGATGCAGCGCCAGCTGGCCATGCTGGTGCGGCTGGCCGGCAAGCTGCCTGGCCGGCAGGACCACAGCCTGCCCGAAGGCACGCCGGAAGAATGGATCGCGCACTGTGCGCACCTGGGGCTGGTCACCCTGCGCCCCCAGCACCTCGGTGAGCTGGTGATCGCCACACCGGAACAGGCCAGCCTGCTGACCTGGTACCGCAACAACGTCCTGCATCTGCTGGCGCTGCCGGCGCTGATCGCCTTCGCCTTCCGCAACACCGCCCAGTACACCCTGCAGGCGCTGGATGAGCAGATCAGCCCGGCCTGGCCCGTACTGGTACGTGAACTGTTCGTGCCGGAAGCCCCGGAGCTGAAAGGCGATATCGCCGCCACCCTCGCGCTGCTCAGCGACGAGGGCCTGCTGGAACACCAGCCGGCAACCGAGAACACGCCCGAACGCTGGTCGCGTCCGGTCGCAAGCCAGGAATCCTCCGAGCAGCTGCGGCTGCTGGCCCAGCCGGTCCAGCCGACGCTGGAGCGCGGCTACCTGCTGATCGCGGCCTTGCTGCAACACGGCAGCGGCACGCTGGATCGCGAAGCCCTCGAGACCCACTCCGGCGCGCTGGCAGAGCGGCTGACGCTGCTCTCGGGCCTCAACGCGCCCGAGTTCTTCGACAAGCGACTGTTCCGCGGCCTGCTGGATACCCTGCTGGAGCTGGACTTCATCTGGCTGGACGACAACCGCCTGTGCTTCGGCGAAGCGCTGGAAGACCTGCAGACCCGTGGGCGCGACCTGTTCGACCCGGCATTGCGCCATCGCTTGCAGCATGTGCGCCTGCGCGATACGCCGGACACGCCAGAGGACAATGCTGACTCGGCTGACGAGCCACGCTGACAACGGTGCCACGCCATCCCTTCGCATGAACGACAGGACCCCGCTCGCGGCAGACGCGAGCGGGGTCCTGTCATCTTCAGAGCGGTCATGCACGTCAGGGTGCATCACCCGGCCTTCGCGGCTAGCGCAGCGCCTGCTTGACGTAGACGTCGTAGCGGCTGGTCTTCTCCTCCACCACATGACTCGGCGCGATGCCGCCGATCGGCTCAGCCTTGCGCGGACGCTTGACCACCACCCGATGGGTCGCGACCTCCAGTGCCGAATCCAGCAAGGCCGGCGCATCCGCGTCATCCCCCGCCAGGGCACGGAAGAGCCGCATCTCCTTCTTCACCAGCGCGGACTTGTCACGGTGCGGGTACATCGGATCCAGATGCACCACCTGCGGCGGCTGATCCCACAGCGCGACGAGCTCTCCCAGATCACGCGAGGCATCCCCCTGCAGCGCCTGCATGCGTAGCGCGATCTCGCGTATCTCGTCGTCTGCACAGCCCTGCGCGCGGGTCAGGCCATCGACCAGGATCGCCGCCGTCGCGGCGACACGCTCGATCATCAGCACCGGCGATCCGAGACTTGCCAGCACGAAGGCATCGCGCCCCAGCCCGGCGGTGGCATCGACGATGCTTGGCAGCACGCCGCGATTCAGGCCACAGGCCCGCGCGATCAGCTGATTGCGTCCCCCGCCGAAACGCCGGCGGTGGTCCGCCCGACCAGCGACGAAATCCACATGCAGCGGTTTGCCGTACTCGCGCTCGTCACCGGCGATCACGACCCGCGGTACGCCCTGCTCGTCCTGCGCCACCTCGAGCCGCAGAGCCGGCAACGCATCATCGTCCCGGATGGCGATCCCGAAGTGCGCCGCCAGCATGGCGAGCTCCGGATGCACCGCCAGCTGCGAGCGAGCGATGGCGATCACGGGGGTCGCGTCAGCGGCGTCAGAGGAAAGAGCGAGGGGATCGGATGGCAGCATGAACGGGCTCTATGGAAATGAAGAGACGCTGGGACTCGCGAAAGACCAGCACAAAGGCGACATGATAAGCGCAAGCAAGGCTGACAGAAACGCCGACGGCGCCGCAAGAGCGACGCCGTCGGAGAAAGACTGAACCTGCCGTACGCGACTTACAGCAACAGCATGCCGAACAGCAGCACGCCCAGCAGCAGACGGTAGATGACGAAGGGCAACATGCCGATGCTGTCGATGGCCTTGAGGAACAGCTTGATGCACACCAGCGCCGAGACGAAGGACAGCACCACACCCAGTCCGACATCGAACAGCTGGGCTTCACTGCCGGTCTCGATCAGCTCCAGCCCCTTGAGTGAGCCCGCCGCGAGAATCAGCGGAATCGACAGCAGGAAGGAGAAGCGTGCCGCACTCTGACGCTCGAAGCCCAGCAGCAGTGCGGCAGTGATGGTGATGCCCGAGCGCGAGGTGCCCGGAATCAGTGCCAATGCCTGGAACAGACCGATGATCAACGCCCCCTTGAGCGTGAGCGTCGCCAGATCCCGCGTGCGCGTGCCCTTGGCATCCGCCCACCACAGCAGCAGACCGAAGACGATGGTGGTCGTGCCGATCACGGCAGTCGAACGCCCGGCCGTTTCCACCACATCGCCCAACAGGCCACCGAAGACGACGGCCGGCAGCGTCGCCAGCAATACCGCCCAGCCCAGACGGCTGTCGTCGGTCTGACGCGCCGCAAGCCCGCCAGAACCGCTGAACTGTCCGAACCAGCCAGCGAGGATATTGACGACATCCTTGCGAAAGGCCATCACCACGGCCAGCAGAGTACCGACATGGACCGCGACATCGAAGGCCAGTCCCTGGTCCGGCCAGCCAAGCACCTGGGAGGGCAGGATCAGGTGAGCGGAGGAGGAAATCGGCAGAAATTCGGTCAGACCTTGAATGACGGCCAACGCCACCACGTGCATGAGTTCCATGAAACATCCTTTTAAGAGTAACGGGCCTCAATGGCCCACACGGACGACAGACATCGCCTGTGGCACTGCGAGGTGCGGTGATGACAGAACGGTTCCCTGTCAGCCGATGCGCGACCGACATCAGGGGGCCGCAGTGTGATGCTGAAACCTTACGGCAGCCTTGGCAGACCACCTGACTGACGCGAGAGGATGGCGATCCCTGGCGCCATCAGCGCCATGCCACCTCGTTGCGCAGATAGACAGGCTGCGCCTCGACGGCAGCGACTGCCTCGCCGCGCGCAAAGGCCTGTGCCGCCAGGATGACCATGTCCTCGGCATCCGGCTGCGGTGCCTCCAGACGCTGCACGATGCTGGCGCGCAAGGCTTCCGGCAGCGCATCGTGCATGACCAGCCCGGAACCGATGGCCAGCCAGTCGTGCTCACGAAGCTCCTGGGGCAACTCCACGAGTCCCGGCGCCACGACCTGCTCGGGCAGCAGCTGGCTGACCTCGACCTCACCTTCGGCGGAGGTCGCCACACGATAGGCGCCGGTGTAAAGCTCGCCCATGCGGGCATCCAGCATCGGCAACACGAAACGGGCGTGGTGATGGCGATGGGCCTGCAGCGCCAGCGCCGCCAGGGTCGAGACACCGATCACCGGCACCTCAAGCCCGAAGGCCAGCCCCTGGATGGTGCCAGCCGCGATGCGCAGGCCCGTGAAGGAACCCGGGCCGTGGCCATAGGCCAGCGCGTCCAGATCCTTCAACGTCAGCTGGGCGTCTGCCAGCAGCGTCTCGATCATCGGCATCATCAGCTGGGTATGCTGACGGGGAGCTTCACAGCGCTCGGCAGTAACAACGCCGTCCTGCCACAGGGCAACGGAACAGGCGGAGGAGGATGCATCAATGGCCAGAAGCGTGGTCATGGGCGGTTCATCATCAGAAAAATGTGATGCGATTCTACCCGTCCCCCGCTAGCAGCAAAAGACGCAGGGTGTCCACGGCAGGTGTCGGCGCTGTGCGTCAGTCGTGCCACAGGCCGCGAACCTGCGCTGCAGAAGGGGTCTGTCGCAACACGCCATTTCGCTTTCGCGACCAAAGAAAACGCCCGCAGACAAAGCCTGCGGGCGTTTTCAAGGCGCTTGATACCGAAAGAGCACATCATGCGGGCCATGGCGGCGCCATAGTCCTCATGCCGTCTCAGGCAACGCGACTCACTGCTCCAGCGCGCTGACCAGCTGGGCACGAATGTCATCGACGGAGCCGATGCCTTCGATGCGATGGTAGGCCGGTGCCTGGGCATCGCCAGTGGCGGACCAGCTGGAGTAGTACTCGACCAGCGGCTCGGTCTGCTCATGGTAGACGGACAGACGGTTGCGCACCGTGGCTTCACGGTCATCTTCACGCTGGATCAAGGCTTCGCCAGTGACGTCGTCCTTGCCTTCCTCGCGCGGCGGGTTGTACTCGATGTGATAGACACGACCGGAATCCGGGTGCACACGACGACCGGACAGGCGCTTGACGATTTCCTCGTCCGCCACGGCGATCTCGACCACGTGGTCCAGCTTCACGCCCGCTTCCTTCATGGCGTCAGCCTGCGGAATGGTGCGCGGGAAGCCATCGAACAGGAAGCCGTTTTCGCAGTCGGGCTGGCTGATGCGTTCCTTGACCAGAGCGATGATGATCTCGTCGGACACCAGCCCGCCGGTATTCATGATCTCCTTGACCTTGAGCCCCAGCTCGCTGCCGGCCTTGACCGCTGCACGCAACATGTCTCCGGTGGAAATCTGCGGGATGTTGAAACGCTCGCAGATGAACTGGGCCTGAGTGCCCTTGCCGGCGCCGGGGGCGCCCAACAGGATCAAACGCATCGGTACTGCTCCTTGAGTGTGCAAATGAAAAGCGTGAAACGGGTGTAAATGGGTCATCCGGGCTTGTGTGCCCTACCCTCGACGGCAGATGGCCATCCGAGGCGCTCTGGCCGCCGAGCGCTCAAGACGACTCGGCTCACGCGCTGACCTGCGCAGTGTCTCCCCATCGACATGACAGTGAAGGAGACAGCCACGGGGCCTCGAGCGGCTTGCGACCAGGATGAAACAGGAAGCGGACCGACTGGTGGCGTGACGAACACTCTCCACGCACTGACGATCTCATTATGTCATCGCTATGCAACGCAAGGGCTGACGATACCGCTCACACGGCCATCGCACAAGCACACCAAAGGCGCGCATGACGCCCCTTGGCACTGTTTTGGCTCATTGATGACGGACGAGGCGATCGGCGCGTGCAGCGCCTCGTGATCCAGCCTCACGATGGCATGACGCCCCCGCGGCACTCGGTCGCAGGGGCGTCATGGCAGGGTTCCACTCATTTCAGGGTTCAGGCGTCATGGCCTGGGGGTCATGACCTCACTCGGCGACCTCTTCCGCCTGGCTGCTGCGACGTAGCCGCACCGCCTTGGCCCGCTTGCCGCGCAGCCGGATGTTGAGCATTTCCACCGCCAGCGAGAAGGCCATCGCCACGTAGATGTAGCCCTTGGGCACATGGACGCCGAAGCCTTCGACCATCAACATCATGCCGACCATGATCAGGAAGGACAGGGCCAGCATCTTGATGGTCGGGTGGCGATCGACGAAATCACCGATCGGCTTGGCCGCCACCATCATGATGCCCACCGAGATGACGATCGCGATGATCATCACCGTCAGATGGTCGACCATGCCCACCGCCGTGATCACCGAATCCAGCGAGAAGACGATATCGATCAACGCGATCTGGACCATGATCGCCATGAAGCTGGCACCGCCCTTCTTCGCGCCCTCTTCCGCCGGGTCCTCACCCTCGAGGTTGGCATGGATCTCATGGGTGCTCTTGCCGAGCAGGAACAGCCCCCCGAAGACCAGGATCAGATCCCGCCCGGAGAAGCTGAAATCCAGCACGCTGAACAACGGTGTCGTCAGTGACATCAGCCATGACAACGACATCAACAGCACGATGCGCATGCCCATCGCCAGGCCGAGACCGATCATGCGGCCACGTTGGCGCTGAGCCTCGGGCAGGCGCGCGACCAGAATCGACAGGAAGATGATGTTGTCGATGCCCAGCACGATCTCAAGCGCGGTCAGGGTCGCCAGAGCCACCCATGCCGAAGGGTCCATCAACCATTCCATTGTCTTGCTCCTTGTGTGTTGCGAGAACCGGCCTTCCCGGGTAGTGCCAGCACGATGCGGCAGATCGCGGCAGGTTGGCGTGAAGCATCGCATGTTGTGCAGGGCAGCAACAGCTGTCGCCGCCCTGCCACGCCAACGGACATGCACAAAAAAACGGCCTCCCGAAGGAGGCCGTTCTGTCGACAGGCCATCTGGCACCTGCCCTTGTCATGCAAGGTGCGAATCAGAGCAGCAGACGACGCACGTCGGTCAGCACCTGAGCCAGATACGCCGTGAAGCGTGCCGCATCCGCCCCGTTCACCGCACGGTGATCGTAGGACAGTGACAGCGGCATCATCAGACGCGGCTGGAAGGCAGCGCCATCCCACACCGGCTTCATCTGCGCCTTGGAGACACCCAGGATGGCGACTTCCGGCGTGTTGACGATCGGCGTGAAGGCAGTACCCCCAATGGAGCCAAGGCTCGAGATGGTGAAACAACCACCGGTCATCTCTTCGCGCTTGAGCTTCTTGGTCTGCGCCTTCTTGGCCAGCTCCACGGATTCGCGGGCCAGCTCCAGCAGGCTCTTCTGATCCGCATTGCGGATCACCGGCACCATCAGGCCGTCCGGCGTATCCACCGCGATACCGATGTGCACGTATTTCTTGTGCACCAGGGTCTCGCCGTCAGACTTGAGGCTGACGTTGAACTGCGGATACTTGGCCAGCGCGTGGGCAGCCGCCTTGATCATGAACGGCAGCGGCGTGAGCTTGGCGCCTGCCGCTTCTGCCTCGGCCTTCATGGACTTGCGGAAGGCCTCGAGCTCGGTGATGTCGGCTTCATCGAACTGGGTCACGTGCGGAACGTTGAGCCAGCTGCGATGCAGGTTGGTGGCACCCGCCTTCATCAGGCGGCCCATCTTCGACTCTTCGATCTCACCGAACTGGCTGAAGTCCTGATCCGGCACCTGCGGGATACCGGCACCGCCGGTGGCCTGCGCGGCAGGGGCTGCCGGTGCGGACTTGGCCTTCTGCATCATCTGCTTGACGTAGGCCTGGACATCTTCCTTCACCACACGGCCCTTCGGACCGCTGCCGGAGACGTCCGCCAGATCGACACCGAACTCACGCGCCAGCAGGCGAACCGCAGGCCCTGCGTGGACCTTGGCACCCTTGCTCGGCTTGTGGGCCGCCATCTGGGCTTCCGGGCTCGGCGTACCGGCCGGTGTCGGCTCAGGCTTCTGCTCGGCCTTGTCTGCCTTGGGCGCGGCCGGAGCCTCCGCCTTGGCAGCCTTCGGCGCAGGCTTGGCACCGGCAACCTCGAGGTAACCGATCAGGTCGCCCTCGGACACGGTGTCGCCTTCCTTGACGGAAAGCTCCACCACCTTGCCCTTGTAGGGGCTCGGGATGTCCATGGTCGCCTTGTCGGATTCCAGCGTGATCAGCGCGTCTTCCTCGTTGACCTCATCACCGACGGCCACGGCCATCTCGATGATCGGCACGCTGTCGCTGCCGGAGAGATCAGGGACACGCAATTCCTTGCGCTCCGGCTCACCGGAGGCCGGCTCACCGGAGGCCTGCTCTTCTTCGGCAGCCGGCGCTTCAGAGGCGGTCTCTTCAGACTCAGACGCAGACGCAGACGCGGAGGATTCTTCCGCCGGCGCTGATTCCGCCGCACTGTCACCGCCTTCACCGGCGATTTCCATCTGACCGATGACGTCACCGGACGCGACGTTGTCGCCTTCCTTGACGGTCAGCTTGACGATCTTGCCCTTGTGCGGGCTCGGGACGTCCATGCTGGCCTTGTCGGACTCCAGCGTGATCAGCGCATCCTCGGCGTCGACTTCGTCGCCTTCGGAGACCGCCATCTCGATGATCGGCACGGCCTCGGAGTCGCCCAGGTCCGGCACGACGATGTCGACGGTCCGGGTACCACCGGAAGCGGCCTTCGGTGCAGCAGCGGCCTCTTTCGGCGCCTGCTGCTCAGACGCTTCCTGCTTGGGAGCCTCTTCCTTCGGCGCTTCCTGCTCGTCAGAAGCGTCAGAGGAGGTGTCACCACCGCCTTCCGCTTCCAGCTCCAGGATGTCGTCGCCTTCGGAGACGGTGTCGCCTTCCTTGACGAGAATCTTCACCACCTTGCCGCCCTTCGGTGCCGGCACATCCATGCTGGCCTTGTCGGACTCAAGAGTGATCATGGTGTCTTCGGCGGAGATGACATCTCCGACCGCCACCGGTATCTCGATGATCTCGACATCGGAACTACCGCCAATGTCGGGAACCTTGATGATTTCGCTGCTCAAGATCGTGCTCCTTCCAAAACGTGCACGGGGAGCGACACCCGAATCACCTTCGCATCATCTTGATGTCGAGGATGGAGTGCCGCTCGCCTGTTCCGCGATCTCCGCTCAGACGCTCAGCGGATTCGGCTTGTTGGGGTCGATGCCGTAGGTCTTGATCGCTTCCGCGACCACCTTGCGGTCGATCTCACCACGATCCGCCAGCGCCTTCAGGGCCTGGACGGTGACGAAGTTGCGGTCGACTTCGAAGAAGTGACGCAGCTTCTCGCGGGTATCGGAACGACCGAAACCATCGGTACCGAGCACGTGATAGTCAGCCGGCACCCAGGCGCGAACCTGGTCAGCAAACAGCTTCATGTAGTCAGTGGCCGCCACGACCGGGCCGTCACGTCCTTCCAGGCACTGAGTGATGTGCGGCTTGGCCGGGGTCTCTTCCGGCTTGAGGAAGGCCTGACGATCCAGTTCCAGCGCTTCGCGACGCAGCTCGTTGAAGCTGGTGACGCTCCAGATGTCGGCATCGACACCGTAGTCGTCCTTCAGCATCACGGCAGCGGCTTCGACTTCACGCAGGATGGTGCCGGAACCCAGCAGCTGAACGCGTGCCTTGCCGTCCTTCGCGCCTTCCTTGAGCAGGTACATGCCCTTGATGATGTCGTCTGCGGGCACCGTTTCAAGCTCCGGCTGCTCGTAGTTCTCGTTCATCACCGCCAGGTAGTAGAAGACCGGCTCGTGCTGCTCGAACATGCGCTTCATGCCGTCCTGCACGATGACCGCCACTTCGTGAGCATAGGTCGGGTCGTAGGTGCGGCAGTTCGGGATGGTCGAGGCCAGGATATGGCTGTGGCCATCCTGGTGCTGCAGACCTTCACCGTTCAGGGTAGTACGCCCGGCGGTCCCGCCGACCAGGAAGCCACGTGCCTGCAGGTCGCCCGCGGCCCACGCCAGATCACCGATGCGCTGGAAGCCGAACATCGAGTAGTAGACGTAGAACGGCATCAGCGGCAGGTTGTGGTTGGCGTAGGACGTTGCCGCCGCCACCCACGCGGACATGGCGCCCGCTTCGGAGATACCTTCCTCGAGGACCTGACCTTTCTGGTCCTCGCGGTAATACATGATCTGACCCTTGTCGACCGGCTCGTACTTCTGGCCTGCCGCGGTGTAGATGCCCAGCTGACGGAACATGCCTTCCATGCCGAAGGTACGCGCTTCGTCAGGAATGATCGGCACGACACGCTCGCCGAGGGTCTTGTGCTTGACCAGACCGTTGAGCACGCGCACGAATGCCATGGTGGTGGACACTTCGCGACCGTTGGAGCCCTTGAGCTGGGACGCGAAGATCTTGTCGTCCAGCGGCGGGATTTCCAGCGTTTCATACTCGGTGCGACGCTGCGGCAGGTAGCCGTTCAGACGTTCGCGCATGAGGTGCATGTACTTCATTTCCGGGCTGTCGTCCGCCGGCTTGTAGTACGGCACTTCCTCGAGCTGCTCGTCGGTCAGCGGGATACCGAAGCGATCACGGAAGGTCTTGAGCGCTTCGTGCTCCATGGTCTTGACCTGGTGGGCTTCGTTGGCCGCTTCGCCATCGCCCATGCCCATGCCGTAACCCTTGACGGTGTGCGCCAGGATGACGGTCGGACGACCATTGGCGTTGTTGACCGCCTCGTGATACGCCGCGTAGACCTTGTACGGGTCGTGGCCACCACGGTTCAGACGCCAGATGTCGTCGTCTGACATGTCCTTGACCAGATCGGCCGTCTCCGGGTACTTGCCGAAGAAGTGCTCACGCGTGTACGCGCCGCCATTGGCCTTGTAGTTCTGGTAGTCGCCGTCGACCGCCTCGTCCATGCGCTTCTGCAGGATGCCTTTCTTGTCCTGCTCGAACAGCGGATCCCAGAAGCGACCCCAGGTGACCTTGAGCACGTTCCAGTCGGCACCACGGAAGACGCCTTCCAGCTCGTCCATGATGCGGCCGTTGCCGCGCACCGGACCATCAAGACGCTGCAGGTTGCAGTTGATGACGAAGATCAGGTTGTCGAGGTTCTCGCGACCCGCCAGCGAGATGGCCCCCAGGGATTCCGGCTCGTCACACTCGCCGTCACCCATGAAGCACCACACCTTGCGGTCGTACATGGACTTCAACTCACGCGAGTTGAGGTACTTCATGACGTGCGCCTGGTAGATCGCCTGGATCGGGCCCAGACCCATGGAGACGGTCGGGAACTGCCAGTAATCCGGCATCAGCCACGGGTGCGGATAGGAGGACAGGCCATTGCCGTCGACTTCCTGACGGAAGCTGTCCATCTGCTCCTGGCTGAGACGACCTTCCAGGAAGGAACGTGCATAGATACCCGGTGCCACGTGGCCCTGGATATACAGCAGGTCACCTTCGAAATCGCCTTCCGGTGCACGGAAGAAGTGGTTGAAACCTACATCATAAAGCGTCGCACTGGACATGAAGCTCGAGATGTGACCGCCCAGGCCCTTGTGGGCACGGTTGTTGCGGATCACCTGAGCGATGGCGTTGTAGCGGATAAGCGAACGGATACGACGCTCCATGAACAGGTCGCCCGGCATGCGCGCTTCGCGGTGCACGGGGATACTGTTGCGATGGGGCGTGGTCACCGAGAAGGGTACTTGATGGCCATCACGACGCAGGCGGTCGGCCAGGCGTGACATCAGGTACTGGGCACGATCCTCACCCTCACGATCCAGAACCGATTCCAGGGAGTCCAACCATTCCGTGGTTTCGATCGGATCGAGATCTTCTCTTGCCTCCAGACTCATAGACGTCTCTCCGAGTGAAGAAATTTTTTGTCAGTTGTTCCGACGAAATGCTACATCGGAACCAGTGGCGCTCTTCAGTGTGGGCACAGCCTTCTGAGTGGGCCGCGTCTCCGATAAAACCGCGGCAACCGGAGACTCCGGCTGCAGATGCGTTGTGCTTCGTGCGTCAAAGCAGGGCACAAGATGCAGTCATTTGGCGTGAAAGATACCGCAAACACCCCCCCGTGCCAATTCGGTGCGCATGGCCGCGCAGCCGTGCGCCATGGACTGGCACCGCCGTGGCCGTGCGGGTCTCGGCCAGTGCCGAGCGGGATTTCCCGCCGCATGCCAGCCGTCGCCTGGAGCACGTCTTGTAATAAAACTACCAACGCGCCCCGTGGCTACGCTCCCTGACCGGAATCCGGCACCTGCATGCTGCATTGCACCATCGCGAGGCACTTGCGACCTTAGTCCTGAATGTCGTCCAGCAGGCGATCGAAGTAAGCCCAGTCAAAGGCGGGACCAGGATCCGTCTTGCGCAACGGCGCAATCCGCGCATGCGAGGTGATGCGCTCACGGGTCAGCGCCGGGTAGCGGGCCATCAGGCCGGCGACCGTCCGTGCCAGCGTCCGGTACTGCACCTCGCGGTAGGGGTGCACCTCATCGCCCTCGAGCTCGATGCCGATGCTGAAGTCATTGAGCTCCACGCGCTCACGCGCTCCGTCATGCCAGCGCGACCGCCCCGCATGCCAGGCACGACGATCGAAGGGCACGAACTGCACCAGACGACCATCACGCTGGATCAGCACATGCGCCGAGACGCGCAGATGATGGATGTCGGCAAAGTAGGGATGGGCACCGGGGTCGAGCTGATTGGTGAACAGCTGCTCGATGGCCGGCCCCCCGAAGCGCCCCGGTGGCAGGCTGATGGAATGCAGCACCAATGCCGACACTTCGCCCTCGGGACGCGCATTGTGGTTGGGCGACGGCACCTGACGGGCATTTTCCAGCCAGTGCTCAGGGGTGACGGCCAGTCGCGCCAGCTGGCCCGACCATGGGGAGGAAGACGAGGGGGGCATCGATGACTCCAGACGGGAACGACATTGCACGCGGGGCGTGAGTTTCATGACGGCCTGATCGTGATCCTGCCGGCCCGGTGCACCGTCAGGCGAGATATCGCACCGGTATCGCACACAGGGACTGACCGCCCGCGCGGCTTTTCCTATAATGGCGCACATTATGGCATGCTCGGCAGCCATGGGTCTGTGTCGGGGGGCTTCCTGCGGCGCGATACCAGCTCCGGCAGCACTTCTTGCACAAGGATCAGACGCGCATGAACTTCCACGACGCCCTCGCCGAGGATATCCGCACCAGCGCCGCCCGCCTGCTCGCCGAAGATGTTGGCGGTGGCGACATCACCGCCGAGCTGATTCCCGAAAGACAGTGGGCCAAGGCCCGGGTGATCAGCCGTGAGGCGGCCATTCTGTGCGGCGTGCCCTGGGTGGATGAGCTCTTTCGTCGCCTCGACTCGCGTGTCAGTCTCAAGTGGCTGGCCAGCGATGGTGACCGACTCGAGGCCGACACGCCCTTCCTTGAGCTGGAAGGTCCCGCTCGCTCGCTGCTGACCGGAGAGCGCGCAGCACTCAATCTGCTGCAGACGCTGTCCGGCACCGCGACCCGCGCCCACCACTACGCTTCACTCGTGGAAGGCAGCGGCGTGCGTCTGCTGGATACCCGCAAGACGCTGCCCGGCATGCGAGTGTCCCAGAAATACGCCGTCAGCTGCGGGGGCGGCCACAATCATCGCATCGGCCTGTATGACGCCTTCCTGATCAAGGAAAACCATATCGCCGCCTGTGGCAGCATCGCGGCCGCCGTCCGTGAGGCACGCGATATCGCCTCGGACCTGACCTGCGAAGTGGAAGTCGAGAATTTCGCGGAGCTGGAACAGGCGCTGGATGCCGGTGCCGACGTCATCATGCTCGACAACTTCAACAACGATCAGCTCATCGAGGCCGTCGCGCGCAACAAGGCGCATGCCAGGCCAGCCGTGCTGGAAGCCTCGGGCAACGTCAACGAGAGCACCCTGGCCGGCATCGCCGCCACCGGCGTGGATTGCATCTCGATCGGCGCGCTGACCAAGGACGTGACGGCCATCGACCTGTCGATGCGCATCTACACTGTCGAGACCCGCTAGCCAGATGACAGGTGAGTGTCTTCCTGCTGGTCAGCTCCTGTCCTGCTGATGCCACCGGTGACACCGGTCCATCTTCATGACGCCTTGCCATACCGCCAGGGAGGCGCCCCATGTCCTCGCCATCTCCTCATCAGCGTCCGCCTGCCGCCTCCACGGTGTCAGGCGGACGCTGGCAGACCCGCCGCTGGAGCCTCTACGCACCGATCTACGACCGCGTGGCAGCGCGTGCCCTGCGCTCGGCACGCCGAGACGCCATCGCGACACTGGACCTGAAAGCCGGGACTCGCGTGCTGCTGCTCGGCGGCGGCACCGGGCTCGACCTGCCCTTCCTGCCCCGTGACATCGAACTCGAGGTGGTCGATGCCTCGCCCGCCATGCTGCGCCGCTGCCGCGAGCGCGCCGAGGCGCTGGGCTTCGATGCCAACGTCAAGCTGGGCGATGCCATGGCGCTCGACTTTCCCGATGGCCACTTTGACGTCGTGATCGCCCACCTGATCTTCGCGGTCGTGCCAGAACCGCAGACAGCCTTCGATGAAGCATTGCGCGTGCTGGCATCGGACGGCGAGATGTCCCTGCTCGACAAGGGCTTGCGCGGTCAACAGCCAGCCGGGGTGATCCGGCGGCTGCTCAATCCGCTGGCCCGCCTGCTGGCCACCAATCTCAGCGTGCCTCTCGATGGCCTGCTGGAAGGGCATGCCATACAGCGCATGGAAGACCGCGACCTCGGGCCTGGCGGCCTGTTGCGTCACATGCACCTTCGCAAGATCTGATCCGCACCGGCGCTGCCCCTTGCATTGCGCGCCCGGCACCGCCACGCAACAAGGACATCCAGATGACAGCAGCGAGCCGATTCGTGACCGTTGTCTCGGCACTCACCCAGGTGCCAGGCCATCGTGTGCGAACGCCGTCGCTTGCCGTGAAGGAGGTTGCATGCAGATTGATCTACACGGACGCAGCGCCATCATCAGTGGTTCCACCGCCGGCATCGGCCTTGCCATCGCGACGGGACTCGCCCGCGCGGGTGCCAGCGTCACCCTGACCGGCCGTACCCAGGCACGTGTCGATGACGCCATCGCCCAGCTCAAGAGTGACGTCCCTGACAGCAGGGTACAGGGCGTGGCCGCGGACCTGGGCACGCGCGAAGGCTGCGACACGCTGATCCAGACCGTCCCGGACACCGACATCCTGATCAACAATGTCGGCATCTTCGCCCCACAGGACTTCTTCGAGACCGACGACGACACCTGGGAGCAGTTCTTCCAGGTCAACGTGATGTCGGCAGTACGTCTGTCCCGCCACTATGCGCGTGGCATGAAGGAGCGCGACTGGGGGCGCATCCAGTTCCTGTCCAGCGAGTCGGCGCTCAACATCCCCAGCGAGATGGTCCATTACGGCATGACCAAGTCCGCCGTCCAGTCCGTCTCACGCGGGCTCGCCAAGGTGCTGTCCGGCACGCAGGTCACCGTCAACGCCATCCTGCCCGGGCCGACCCGCTCCGAGGGCGTGCTCGAGATGCTCAAGAAGAGCGCCGAGGAGCAAGGCAGGACGCTTGAGGAGGTCGAGGCCGACTTCGTCCAGCAGACCCGCCCCACCTCCATCCTCCAGCGCATGGCAAGCCCCGAGGAAGTCGCCAACATGAGCGTCTACGCGGCCTCCGAGCAGGCCAGCGCCACCACCGGCGCCGCGCTGCGGGTGGAAGGCGGTATCGTCGATACCATGGCCTGATCGCCAGCCAGGTCCGTTACCCTGTCGAACGCAAGACGCCCCCACCGGGTGACCGGTGGGGGCGTCTTCATGTCCGATATCACCGTGACGCACGCGTCACTCGTCGAGACGTTTCTCGAAGCGTTCGCGCTTGAGGCAGATGCCGCCTCGCTTGACGTGCTCAAGCCCCAGACTCTCCCAGCCGCGGCGTGCAAGCCCTGGCGACAGCATCAGACTGGCCTCCAGACTCACCACCCGCACCTTGCGTCGGCGAAGGTCCTGTTCGGCCTCCTCCAGCAAGCGGGTGCCTATCCCCTGCCCGGTCAGCCCCGGGTAGACGTAGAGCATCTCGATCCGGGCCAGCGGCCATTCAGGGGCATACTCGCAGAAGGCGATGCAGCGCCCGTCCCGTTCGGCCACCAGCACTTCGAAGCGATGCTGGCGCGCCGCCCAGCGCTCGGCATCCCTGGGCACACGGGACGCCCATTGCTGGCGTTGCGCCAGATCATAGTGACTGGCCGCTCCCTGCATCACGGCCTGATAGAACACCTCGGCCTGATCCGCGGCGTGGCGCGGCTGCGCGGTCACGATGCTGATGCGCGAGGCTACTGCGCGGCTATCGGTCTGGCTGTGCAATCGTAGGTCCTCCTTGTGCCCCGGGACGGGGCGATTCGCTTTCGGGAATGCGGCTGACTCGCGGTGGCTCAGAGGGTGTCGAGAGACGTCTGATCAGCGACTGCCTCTCACCCACTGAAGGACACTTCATCGAAGCGACTGGCCTGAGGGTGATCCCCCGTGACCATGCCGGGCTCACGGACCAGCTGCCAGGTCTGGAAGCCGGCGGCCGCGGCGGCATCGAGCTCAGCCACCACATCGGACAGAAACAGGATCTCGGCACCCGGCAGGCCCAGATGCGCGGCAATCCGACGATAACTCTCGGCCTCCTGCTTCGGCCCTGTCGTGGTATCGAAGTAGCCCGCGAACAGCGGTGTGAGATCCCCGGCATCCGAGTGACCGAACAGCAGCTTCTGCGCCTGGATCGAGCCTGAAGAATAGACATGCAGGGACAGCCCGCGTTCCTTCCAGTCACGCAATCCCTTCACGGCATCGGGATACACATGGCCGGTGAAGTCGCCGTCCGCGTAGCCCTTCGCCCAGACCATGCCTTGCAGGGCCTTGAGTGGCGTGGCCTTGCGATCGGCATCGATCCAGCCTTCCAGGATGCCGATCACGGTTTCGAGGTCCGCCTCGGGCGCCTCGGCCAGCTCACGGGTGGCTGCCAGCTGCTCGGCGACATCATCGCGCTCGGCATTGGCGCGCAGGAAATCGCCCAGATTGGCGCGCGCATAGGGGAACAGCACCTGATGCACGAAGCGAATCGAGCCGGTGGTGCCCTCGATGTCAGTGACGATGGCGCGAATCATGCGGACTCCTGGGAATGCGGGGCGGCAGTCTGGGTGAAGTGTTCCGCCAGCGCTTCATGACGCGGGAAGCGGGCGGCGATGTCGTTGTCGGTGAAGTTGGCGACCCAGCCCTCCGGATTGGTGAACAGGCGGATGGCGGTGAAGTCCGGCGTCGGTCCCATGTCGAACCAGTGCGCGGTACCGGCCGGCACGGCGATCAGGTCATCCTTCTCGCAACCGACCGCCAGCACCCGCTCACCCAGATGCAGGTAGAAGATGCCGCTGCCGCGCACGAAGAAGCGCACCTCGTGCTCCGCGTGGCGATGCTCATCGAGGAACTTGCCCCGCAGCGCTTCCCGCTCGGGGTGATCCGGCGTCAGACCGATCACGTCGGCGGTCACGAAGCCGTTTTCCAGCTTGAGACGCGCGACATCGTCGGCGTAGGCCGCCAGCACCTGAGCCTGGTCGGTGGGATCACGCAACTCGCAGCCCGCCGTCCAGCGCTCGAAGCGGATGCCTTCGGCCTCGAGTTCGCTGGCGATCCGCGCGCCATCGGTCGTGATCAACTGTGGACGCGAGGCGTCCTGTTCGGCGTAGATGGCCAGAAAGCTCATCGCTGTCTCCTCAGTTCCAGTTCACAGCCCATCAGGAAATCGAGCGCTTCGACATGCCGGCGGCAGGCCGTCATGCTGCTGGCCCAGGTATAGAGGCCATGACCACGGATCAGGTAGCCATGCAGGCCGACATCCGCCTTGAGGCGGGCCCGCACGTCCAGCGCCAGCGCATCGATGTCCTGAGTATTGTCGAACACCGCCAGACGTACTGGCGTCTCATGACTCTTGATACCTTCCAGGGCCTTGTTGAGTTCGAAGCCCTCCAGGTTCAGGGTATCGCCCTCATGACACAGCGACAGCACGGTGGCGGCCCTGGAGTGGGTATGCAGAATCGCCTGCGCCTGCGGCAGATCCTCGTAGAGCTGGCCATGCAGGCGTGCCTCGTCCGAGGCCTTGCGTGATGTGCCCAGCAACCTGACGGCGAAATCGCCGACCAGGATATCGCCACTGGTCAGGCGGCCCTTGTGGCAGCCCGAGGCAGTCACCGCCATCAGGCGATCACTGAGGCGACAGGAGAAGTTGCCGCCCGTGGCGGGCACCTGACCGGCAGCGTCCAGTGCGCGCCCGGCCTCGATCAACTGCTGGCTCGCCTGCGCCAGATGATCAAGATCCAGCGTCGGCTGCAGGCCATCGGCGGTGGCGGCAATGGCGATGGGGTCTGACATGGTCTGATTGGCCCTCAAGAATCGCGTGGAGCGCTCTCGCTCCGACGCCAGCATCACGACTCAGTGCCGCTGGGCACTGCTCTCGCGGCAGACTACACAAGCCAGCCCGGCGAGACCAGTCATGCCGTACGACGGCGAGCATGGCATCATGGCGGCCCGGGATGTCACACGACACCCTGCCCCGTCATCACTTCAGCCTCTGCCACGGTCTTGCCATGTCCTCTTCCGATCAGCCCGCCAGCCCCCATCCGACCGCCGACACGACCGAGCGCCCGATGAGCGATGCCGCACTGGCCAGACGCATGCCGCTGCTGCCCCCTCATCTGCGTGAGCAGGCCATGACACTGGGGCAACAGACCATGCAGCCGGTGGGCATCATCGAAAGCTGCTACCCGGACAAGTTCGGCATTCCCCGCCAGCCGGGTCTGGCACGCCATGCCACCGCCATCCTGCACCTGCTGCCGCCCTTCGATGACCCGGACTGCGTGCGCGACATCGACGGCTTCAGCCACCTGTGGATCCACTTCCTGTTCCACGCCAGCCCCACACGCTGGACGCCGCTGATCCGCCCGCCACGCCTGGGTGGCAATGCACGCACCGGCGTGTTCGCCTCGCGCAGTACCCATCGTCCCAACCGACTGGGCCAGTCGGTGGTCGAGCTTGCAGGCGTCGAGACAGGCGCCAGCGGCGTGCGCCTGCTGCTGCGCGGCCATGACCTGCTGGATGGCACGCCGGTGATGGACATCAAGCCCTATCTGCCGTGGGTCGATGCCGTGCCCCAGGCACGTGCCGGTTACGCGCCTGCCCCGCCGCCACGCCATGCCGTCATGTTCAGTGACGAGGCCGAGCAGCAGCTTGAACAGCGCTCCGACAGTGCCACGCTGCGCGCGCTGATCGAGGAAGTGCTCGCCCAGGACCCGCGCCCCGCCTACCACGCCGCCAAGGCTGCCGATGGCAAGCGTCAATATGGCGTGCAGCTGGTGGACGTGGATGTGCGCTTCACGGCGTACACCCAACCCGACGGCAGCCTGACGATGCAGGTCGCCGCCATCGTGGCCAGCTGAACGAGAGAGCGGTGCCAGATCAGGACCATGCCAGATTGCATTGGCGAACCGTCACGACTCCTGACCATACTGGGCGTGCATTCCAGCATCTTCACGTGTTCCACCGGGAGTCCGCCGCATGAGTATTCGTCTGCTTGCCTTTGCCGCCAGTACCCGCAAGGCCTCCGTCAATCGGCGCCTGATCACTCGCCTCGCCCATCTGGCCGGCGATCAGGGAGCCGAGATCAACCTGCTCGACCTCAACGACTTCCCGATGCCGCTCTACGATGGGGACAGCGAAGAAGCCAACGGGCGTCCTGCCAGTGCAGACCGTCTGCAGGCCCTGTTTGCCAGCCATCAGGGGCTGTTGCTGGCCACCCCGGAATACAATGGCTTCTTCAGCCCATTGCTCAAGAACACCTTTGACTGGCTGTCGCGTCCGGACACCGAAGGCCAGAGCGGCATGGATGTCTTGCGCGGCATGCCGGTCGGCATCGTCTCGGCGTCCCCGGGCGGGATGGGCGGCATGCGCGCCCTGCCGTTCGTGCGACTCTATCTGAACAACCTCGGCATGCTGGTCGCGCCCCAGCAGATCGCGGTATCCCGGGCAGGCAGTGCCTTTCGCGAGGATGGCAGCCTGGATGACGAAGGTCAGGATCACGCGCTGGCGAGTGTCGCACAGCAGGTGATCGAGCTGGCGAGACTGCGCCACGGGTAACGCCTCCGTACCGCTTCACCTCTGCACATGCGAACCTCTGCACATGCAAACCTCTGACACGAGACGACCCTCCTGCCACTGGCAGGAGGGTCGTCTCGTTCATGTGTGCATCGTGAGTGAGGCGGCGGCCTCACGCCATGCTCACGCCGTGAAATCGATCCCGATACGACGGCCGACTTCCTCGTAGGCTTCGATCACGCCGCCCAGACCCTGACGGAAGCGGTCCTTGTCGAGCTTCTCGCGCGTCTCGGCATCCCACAGACGGCAGCCGTCCGGCGAGAATTCGTCACCCAGCACGACCTCACCCTTGAAGACACCGAACTCGAGCTTGTAGTCGACCAGCAGGATGCCGCCATCGAGGAACAGCTGCTTGAGGATGTCGTTGACCTGGAAGGTCAGTTCCTTGGCGCGCGCCAGGTGCTTGGGCTCTGCCCAGCCGAAGGTCTCGACCAGCGATTCGTTGATCATCGGGTCGCCCTTCTCGTCGTTCTTGAGGAACAGCTCGAAGGTCGGCGGATTGAGCTCGAGGCCTTCCTCGACACCCAGACGACGCACCAGTGAGCCGGCGGAGATGTTACGCACCACGCACTCCACCGCCATCATGTCGAGACGCTTGACCAGACACTCGTTGTCGCTGACCAGACGCTCGAAGTGGGTCGGGATACCGGCCGCCTTGAGCTTCTCCATGATGAAGGCATTGAACTTGTTGTTGACCATGCCCTTGCGGTCCAGCTGCTCGATACGCTTGCCGTCGAAGGCACTGGTATCGTCGCGGAATTCCAGCAGCAGAAGATCCGGATCGTCGGTGACGAAGACGGATTTGGCCTTGCCAGCGTAGAGCTCTTCACGCTTTTCCATGAGATTCCCCCTGATGACGCTAGTCGCGTCGAGTGTTGAGGCGGTCGACGATGAATCGATCACGCTTGAGTCTGTCACGCCCAGTCGAGAAGGACCGTGGCGTTGGTGTATGGCGTGATTCGAGAGCTGTCCATCTGGTCAGCTCATCCAGAATCACAAACGCCCGATCGCGAAGCGACCGGGCGTCATGAGTATCAGGCGATGGCCTGCCAGCCAAAGCCGCTGTCCTGCGCGGAGATGATCAGGCGGCTATCGTCATCCGCAAGCCAGGGGGCCAGTGCCTCCCGGGCCAATGACGGATGATTGTTGCTCTCCGACAGGTGCGAGGCGACCAGCCGCTGCAGGCGCTCCAGCCCCAGATACGGCAGCGCGGCACAGGCCTGGGCGTTGGCCAGATGGCCGAGCCGTCCACCGACCCGCCGCTTGAGGCTGGGCGGATAAGGGCCACTGGCCAGCATCTGCGGGTCGTGGTTGAACTCCAGCACCAGACCATCGCAGTCGGCAAAGCAGCTCAGCACGTGCTCGCTGACGTGACCGAGGTCCGTCAGCACGCCCAGACGCCGCGTGGCCGTCTCGCCACGTCGGCTGAACACGAACTGCACCGGCTCACGTGCATCATGCGGCACGGTCACCGGCAGGATCTCGAGATCCTTGATCGCGAATTCCTGCTGCGGCGTGATCAGATGACGGCTCGGCAACGTGCCCAGCTTCTTCGCGCGGCCGGCAAGCCAGGTGCCCGTGGTCAGATGCACCGGCACACCATGACGGCGCGCCAGCGGCCCGATGCCTCCCAGATGGTCACCATGTTCATGGGTGACCAGCACGGCATCCAGCTGCGAAGGATGCACCCCGAGCCGCGCCAGACGCGCCTCGCTCTCCTTGAGCGTGAAGCCACAGTCCACCAGCACCAGCGCCTCGCGCGTGCGTATCAGCGTGCCGTTGCCCTTGCTGCCACTGCCCAGCGAGGCCATCGACATCACGCCGCTGCGGGCCGGCGCCGAGAACGCAGCCGCCTCATCCGACGCAAGGTCGAATGAGGCGGCAGACGCATCAAGCAGCATGCTCAGCGCAGCGTCGACGCCACGGCGTCGAGTAGCTCGCGGGCCAGTGCAGGCGTGGTCTCTTCACCGTCGGCGCGCTTGGCTGTGACCAGCGTATGATCCTGCTCGCCACGCAGCGTGAGCACCATCGGCAGCGGCTCGCCATCCCCGCCGATCCCCAGCCAGCCACCGTCGCGATCTTCCCGCGGGATGTAGTTGACCATGAATTCGCCACGTGAGCGGTTCTGATCCACCAGCTTCTGGTAGTCGGTGTTGAAGTTCTTCTGCAGCTGGTAGAGCAGCTCGGCCCAGCTGCGCTCGGTATCCAGTGCCAGGTCGATCTGCCAGGTACCGTCACGGCCTTCCAGACGTACCCGGTCGTCACGGCTGAGCGACTGCGCCGCCAGCGAGACACCGCTGTCTGCAGGCGAGGCGGCCAGATAGCCACGCAGCGCGTTCAGGCAGCTGCCGGAGACGTCACCGCCCTGCTGACAACGCACTTCAGAGGCGTCGGCACGCAGGCCCTGATTGACGCTGATCACGCCCTGGCTGGTGGTGATCTCGCCCTTGCCGGCATCGATGCTCTGCACGTCCAGCTGCTGGTCACGCGCGAAGGTCTGCAGGCGCGTCCAGACCGCTGCAGGCGCGGCATTCACCGCCAGCCAGCGGGCATCGCCACTCTGACGCAGGGCGACGAATTCACGCTGTCCCTTCTCGCTGGTCGCCAGCGGCTGCGGACGCGGCGCCTCGAAGTCATCGCTGGCCAGGAAATCGCTGCTGGCCTGTGGCACCGGCATCGAGTCCTGATATTCGGCACGATTGCGTGTCTCGGGCAGCTCGAGCGGCGGCGCGATGCTGGCGTCCGCATACTCGCTGTTGCGGTCATAGTAATAACCATCACTGGAGCAGCCGGCGACCGCGAGAGCCGTCAGCAGGGCCAGTGGCACAAGACGCTGACTCATCAGTTGAGCACCTCGGCCAGTTGCAGCGCTTCATCGACCGTGGAGTGATACTGCTCGGACAGCCAGGTCAGCGGCAGACGCACGCCGGCTTCCGGTGCCAGCGCCATGCGATGCATGGCGTACTTGACCGGAATCGGGTTGGATTCGACGCCCATCGCGGAGTGCAGCGGCATCAGGCGCGTGTTGATCTGGTGAGCACGCTCGGCATCGCCGGCGACGGCGGCGGCGCACATCTCGTGCATCAGGCGCGGTGCGACGTTGGCCGTCACGGAGATGTCACCGTGGCCGCCCATCAGGATGAAGTCGCAGGCCGTGGGGTCATCACCGGAGTAGAGCGCGAAATCGGTGCCCTTGAGGCGGTCGATCAGCTCCTGACCACGCTCCAGATTGCCGGTGGCATCCTTGAGGCCGACGATGTTGTCGAGCTCGGCGAGGCGGAAGACCGTCTCGTTGTAGATATCGGAGCAGGTACGACCCGGCACGTTGTAGAGAATGACCGGAATGCCGGCCTGCTCGGCGACGGCCTTGAAGTGCTGATAGAGCCCTTCCTGGGTCGGCTTGTTGTAGTACGGCGCCACGGAGAGGCAGTAATCCGCACCGACTTCCTTGGCATAACGGGCAAGCTCGACGGCTTCGGAGGTGGCGTTGGCGCCAGTCCCGGCGATGACCGGAATCTTGCCGGCGACCGTCTCGACCACACAGCGGATGACATCGAAGTGCTCCGCGAAGGACATGGTGGTCGGCTCGCCGGTAGTGCCGGCGGCGACGATGGCATCGGTGCCATTTTCGAGGTGGAAGGCGACCAGCTGGCGCAGGGCGTCCCAGTCGATCTCGCCGGTGGCCTTCATCGGGGTCGCCAGTGCGACAATGCTACCTGTGATCATCCCTCGAATTCTCCTCTGGTGCCTGATGCGCCAGGCGTGTCCCTGTGCTGTTGAAACAGCAGATCCCGGGGACAGACATCTGACATAGATTGGTTGACGCAGGACTCTGATTGCGTGGGCACGCCGACACGCGAGTCGCGCCAAGGGTGATGATGTTACAAAGACCATCGAAGCCTGTACAGACGCCATCTGCACCGGTTGTGCAAAGCGATGGATTCCCTCGCCTGTCCACGGGACAGATGCACGCCGGACGGGCCCGATGACGCCGGTCGCCAAGGCGGTGAAACACAAGAGTTCTGCCCCGTCTTTGACAAGTTCGGGCGCCCTGCGTGTAATGCAGGACATACCGCAGACCCGGGCAAGCGCGATGCCCATGACTGCCGGTTTTTTTCCTCATTCCACACTGTCAGCCGCCACATGGCCGTCAGTCATCGCCAGGAGAGCACGATGAGCGTCAGCCTCGGTCAGCCAATTCCCGATTTTACCGCACAAGCCACCAGTGACACCGAAGTCACCCCGGCGAGCCTCAAGGGCAAGCAAGCCGTCATCTATTTCTACCCGAAGGACCACACGCCGGGCTGTACCACCGAAGGCGGTGACTTCCGCGACCACCTCAAGGAATTCGAAGCGGCCAACACCGTGATTCTCGGCGTCTCCCGCGACAGTCTGCGCACCCACGAGAACTTCCGGGCCAAGCAGGGCTACCCGTTCGAGCTGATCAGCGACCCGGACGAGACCCTGTGCAAGATCTTTGACGTCATTCACATGAAGAAATTCATGGGCAAGGAAAGTCTCGGCGTGGTGCGCTCCACCTTCCTGATCGACGCCGACGGCAACCTGGCGCGCGAATGGCGTGGCGTGAAGGTCAAGGGCCATGTCGAGGAAGTGCTGGACGCCGCCCGCGAGCTCGACGCCGGCAAGTGATGCTCGCCGGAAGGCTGCAAGCCCCGAGCGTCAAGGCCTGCCTGTGCGCAAGGGTCCTGCTGGAGGGCCATGGCGGTGAAACGCCGCCACTCACCCATGAAAAAGCCCCGCCGATCGGCGGGGCTTTTTCATGCAGGCGACACGGGACGAGGCCCGGGGCATGCGCTCAGCCCTGCACTTCTTCTTCGGGCAGGCCTGCCTCGGCGCGGGAACGACGCGGCCAGGCGTAGAGCAGCGACTTCATCAGCGTGGCCAGCGGGATGGCGAAGAACACGCCCCAGAAGCCCCAGATCCCGCCGAAGAACAGCACGGCCAGAATGATCGCCACCGGGTGCAGATTGACCGCCTCCGAGAACAGCAACGGCACCAGCACGTTGCCATCCAGTGCCTGGATGATGCCGTAGGCGATCATCACGTACATGAAGGTATCGCCCAGCCCGAAATGGAAACCGGCCACGGCGGCCACCGGCAGGGTCGCCCCCGCCGCCCCGATGTAGGGAATCAGCACCGAGAAACCGACCACGATGGCCAGCAGCGCCGAGTACGGCAATCCGAAGATGACGAAGGTGACGTAGCTGACGCCACCGACGATGACGATCTCGATCACCTTGCCGCGCACGAAGTTGGCGATCTGGTCATCCATCTCGTTCCACACCCGACTCATCAGCAGGCGCTTGCGCGGCAGCAATGCCAGCGTGAACTCCACCAGCCGCTCGCGATCCTTGAGCATGAAGAACACCAGGATCGGCACCAGCACCAGATAGATCACCACGCCCATCAGGTTGCCGAGCGACGCCAGCGACAGGGACACCGCACGTTGCCCGAACTGGGTCAGCTCACGCCCGGCGGCGCCGACCCACTGCTGGACCTGCTCCGGCGTGATCAGGCCGGGGAAGCGCTGCTGCAGCTCGCCCAGCCAGCGCTGTCCCGAGGCGAACATGCCGGGAATCTCTTGGATCAGATTGGCCAGCTGATGCCAGACCAGCGGCAACAGGATCAGCGCACTGGCCAGCATGATGCCCATGAACACCAGCGTCATCAGACTGACGGCGGCCAGACGCGGCAAGCCGAACCGCTCCAGAAAGCTCACGCCGCTCTGCAGCAGGAAGGCGACGATCAAGGCCGTGAAGAATGGCGCCAGCATGCTGCCCAGCCAGATGACGGCCGCGAAGACCAGCACCAGCACCAGAAACAGCACCACCGCCTCCTCATCGGAGAAATAGCGCTCCAACCAGCCACGCAACAGGGTCTTCATGGTCATGAGGGGTCATCCTCCGCGAGCGCCTTGATCACGAAGCGATAATCACCCGCGGCCGTCTCTTCACGCGAGACCAGCGCGTGATCGCTCAGCGCCAGATAGGCGGGGATGTCACCCCAGGCGCCGGCGTCGCTGGCGAGGACCTCGAGTTGCTCGCCGGCACTCATGCCAGCCAGTGCCAGCTTGGTGCGCAGCAGCGGCAACGGACAGTGCAGGCCGCGCGCATCGAGCGTTGTCAGGTGGGTATCGGCCGTGGAATCAGCCGTCGGATTCGCAGTCTCAGCGCCAGGTCGTTCGAATGCCATCTGCCCTTCCGTTCTCGTTATGATGTTCTGCCACACGCATGAAGGGTGCAGCTTGAAAACGCCCCGATTTAAGGGCACCTTGCCTGACAAAGCAACTTTCCGCCCCGCCACTCCCTGAGAGTGAGGGGTCGCCAGGTCAGTCCGGCTCACTTCATGTGTCGTGCGGGCCGACTGTGCCTTGCACCTTATTGAAGAGGATTGCCTGCATGTCGTTGCTGTCCCCCTTGAGCGGTCGCGTTCGTCACGCACGCACCACACGCGTCACCCTATCCAGCCTGCTGCTCAGCCTGACGCTGATGGGTGCCTCCCTGGCCAGCCCCCCCGCCGTGGCGCAGAACGACTATGGACTGCCGGACCTGGGGAGCGCCAGCGGCGGCATTTCCAGCAACGATGAATATCGTATCGGACGCGCCTGGCTGCGCCAGTTCCGCGCCCACGTGCGTGAATGGGATGACCCTATCACGCTGGACTGGATCAATGGCATCGTTCGCAAGCTGGCGCCCTGGAGTGAGCTGGACCGCAATGACTTCATCATCACCCTGGTGGCCAGCAGTCAGCTGAACGCTTTCGCCGTGCCCGGCGGCGTGGTCGGCGTCAATACGGGGCTGTTCGCCTTCGCGCCGGACCGCGACGCCTTCGCCTCCGTGCTCGCCCACGAGCTGGGCCACCTCTCCCAGCATCACTTTGCCCGCAACATGGAACGTCAGGCTGAAACTCGCCTGCCGACACTGGCCGGTTTTCTCGCCGGCATGGTGATCGCGGCCGGCGGTGGCGGCTCGGCCGGTCTCGCGACCATGGCCGGCACCCAGGCGGCGGCGATCTCGGATCAGCTGGCCTACTCACGCCGCTTCGAACAGGAGGCCGACCGTGTCGGCATCGAGGCGCTGGCGCGTGCCGGCTTCGACCCCGAGGCCATGCCCCGCATGTTTCGCGCCATGCAGCGCATGGCCAGCCTGCAGGGCAGCAACGCGCCGGAATTCCTGCTGACGCACCCGGTCACCGAAGCACGTATCGGTGACACCCAGGCGCGTGCCGATGCCCTGGAGACCGCGACCCCTGATCCGCTGGGCACGCTGGCCTACGAGATGATACGCGCCCGCGCCCTGCTGGCGCTCAACCTGAGCCAGCCCTCCCAGGGGCTGGTGACCTTGCGTGAGGATTCAGCCGATCCGGATGCCATCGCCTACTACCAGGCACTGGCGGCCGCCGAGAGTCACGAGATCGACAGCGCCCTCGCGGCGCTGGACCGCCTGCACGACAAGCATCCCGACCTCACCCTGATCAGCGCCAGTGCCATCGAGGTCGCCCGGGATGCACGTCGCTATGACGAGGCCACGCAACGCGCCAGACGCCTGCTGCGCCTGCAGCCGGATTACCTGCCGACACGCCTGGCACTTGCCGAGGTCAGGCTGCAGCAGGACCCCGCCAGCGCACGCCAACAGCTGGAAGACATGCGCCGCGAACATCCCGATGATCCCAAGGTCTGGAATCTGGCGGCCGAGGCCAGTGGCCGCAGCGGGCATCAGGCCGAAGCCTTCCTGTACCGGGCGGAATTCGAGCAGCTCGAGGGACGCATGGACAGTGCCTTCGCCCAGCTGAAACTGGCCGATGAGGCGGCGCGCAAGGCAGACGACTTCGCGCTGGCCAATCGCATCAATGCGCGGCGTGAGGACTTCAAGGACTACCGCAACGCCATCGAAGCGTTCTGATCTCCCCCGCCCCTTCCCGCCGACAATGAAAAACCGCCGCCCCGACTCCTCGGGTGCGGCGGTTTGCGTCGCCTGCCTGCAGCGCCTCTCGTCGATCAGGCGTCGGCGTGATCAGCCACGATTGAACTCCAGCATGCGGGTCAGCGGCTTGAGCGCGCGCTCACGCAGGCTGTCGTCGACGAAGATTTCCTCGCCGTTGGCCTCGGCGGGATCACGGCGCAGCACCGCGGCCAGATTCTCGAGACCATTCATCGCCATCCACGGGCAGTGCGCACAGCTCTTGCAGGTCGCGCCATTGCCGGCGGTCGGCGCCTCGAACAACTGCTTGCCCGGTGCTGCCTGCTGCATCTTGAAGAAGATGCCGCGGTCGGTGGCGACGATCATCTGCTCGTGAGGCAGCTCGACGGCGGCCTTGATCAGCTGGGACGTGGACCCCACCACGTCGGCAAGCTCCACCACCGACTGCGGCGATTCCGGGTGCACCAGCACCGCGGCGTCCGGGTGGACCTTGAGCAGGTCGGTGATGCCCTGGGCGCGGAACTCGTCATGCACGATGCAGGCACCATCCCACAGCAGCATGTCAGCGCCGGTCTGCTTCTGCACATAGGCGCCCAGATGCTTGTCCGGGGCCCAGATCAGCTTCTCGCCCTTCGCGTGTAGGTGCTCGATCACGTCAACGGCGATGGAGGAGGTCACCACCCAGTCGGCACGCGCCTTCACCGCCGCCGAGGTGTTGGCGTAGACGACCACGGTGCGATCGGGATGGGCATCACAGAAGGCGGCGAATTCGTCTTCCGGGCAGCCCAGATCCAGCGAGCAGGTCGCCTCCAGCGTCGGCATCAGCACGCGCTTCTCCGGGGAGAGGATCTTGGAGGTCTCGCCCATGAAGCGAACGCCGGCGACGATCAACGTCGAGGCGTCATGACGGGCGCCGAAGCGCGCCATCTCGAGGGAATCCGCGACACAGCCGCCGGTGTCCTCGGCAAGCTGCTGGATGGCGTCATCGCAATAGTAATGGGCGACCAGCACGGCATCACGCTTGATGAGCAGCTGCTTGATCTCGGCGATCAGCGCGGCATCCCCTGCCGCGGGACGGGTCGGGCAGTACGCACGGGCGAGGTGCTCTCGCACCTGCTCGCGGACGCTATCGTGGGCCTCACGACCCGGCATGGCATTTGTCAGGCTGTTCATGTGTCTCTCACCTAGCCCACAGGGGCTCCCCCTGTGCTGAGTGGGTCAGGGCCCGGCCATGAGCACGAACGGCGCGTGGCGGCCCTCCCTTGCGCTGCAGCTGGGCTCCCCAGACTGCAACTGGTGCCTTGGGCGTCTATCGCCCTTGGCGGTGTCCTGTCGAGCGTCATCCTCTGAAGGACATGAGCCGTGGCTCGCGCACAAGGATACGCCTGCCACGCTCCCCGCTCCAGTCGACCTCACGCCAGGTACCCGGGCGTGAGGTCGAGGCAACGCCGCGGAATCTTTCTGACGCATAACAAAAATTGCCCCGCGCCAATGAAGGCACGGGGCAAGATCTGGTGGGTCGTGAGGGATTCGAACCTTCGACCAATTGGTTAAAAGCCAACTGCTCTACCACTGAGCTAACGACCCAAAACTGGGTGGCGGATGGTGGGTCGTGAGGGATTCGAACCTTCGACCAATTGGTTAAAAGCCAACTGCTCTACCACTGAGCTAACGACCCGCCGCCGGGTGCTTTGCAAGAGACCATTTCGAGAAATGGTGGGTCGTGAGGGATTCGAACCTTCGACCAATTGGTTAAAAGCCAACTGCTCTACCACTGAGCTAACGACCCTTGCGAAGCGGGGCGTAAGATACCGCCATTCCTGAGACGACGCAAGTCTTTTGCAAAAAAACTTCAAGCAAATGACCAGCTTGACCGCTCATGGCGCCCCGAGAGCCCCACGCCATCCACCGTCCAGATGCACGCAAGCCCGCGACAGGCGCGGGCTTGCGAGACTTGCCGACGGCATGTCGAGGCTGACATGCACGTCAGGCCCACGGAAGGCCAGCCGGAGATGGCGAGCGCAAGGCACGCGATCTCCGCAGAGCCTCAGCGCGGCTTGCGTGTGCGCTGCGGTGGCTTCTTCATGGCGCGCACTGGACGACGCTTCTGCTTGTCGCGGCTCCAGCGGTTCTGCTCGTCCGGCGTCAGGGCCGGCGCCTTGCGGTGCTCGAGACCTGCCAGCGTGGACAGTTCATCGATCTCGCTCTGCTCCATCTCCACCCACTCACCGGCGCGAGCGCGCTTGTCGAGGAAGATGTTGCCGTAGCGCACGCGCTTCAGGCGGCTGACGGTCAGCCCCTGGGAGTCCCACAGACGACGAACCTCACGGTTGCGGCCTTCCATGATCACCACGTGGAACCAGCTGTTGATGCCTTCGCCGCCGAATTCCTGCACGTCGGTGAAACGCGCCGGGCCATCTTCCAGCATGACGCCATTGACCATGTTGACGACGTGCTCGCGCTTGACCTCACCCATGACACGCACGGCGTATTCACGCTCGATCTGGGTCGACGGGTGCATCAGACGGTTGGCCAGCTCACCATCGGTGGTGAACAGCAACAGACCGCTGGTGTTGATGTCCAGACGACCGATGGCGATCCAGCGCTCACCTTTCAGGCGCGGCAGACGCTCGAAGACGGTACGACGGCCTTCCGGGTCCTTGCGCGTGCACAGCTCGCCTTCCGGCTTGTTGTACATGATGACGCGGCGCGCACTTTCCTCGGCACCCTTGAGGTTCTGCGGGCGATCATCGAGGCTGACCTGGTCGTTGGGGCCGACGCGGTCTCCCAGCTGGGCGACCTTGCCGTTGACCTTGACGCGGCCAGCGCTGATCGCGACTTCCATCTCACGGCGTGAGCCGAGACCGGAGCGCGCCAGCACCTTCTGCAGCTTCTCGTCGTCGGCCAGCTTGTCGCCCTTGGCCTGCGGCGGCAGCGGACGCAATTCCGGGGCTTCGGCGGCGGCCGGCTTCTTGCCGACATTGGCCTTGCTGCCACGGGTGGACTTGCCCATGTCGCGACGCGGCTGTGCGCCGTCCTTGCTGGCAGCGTGCTTGCCAGCCGCCTTGCTGTCCGTCGCCTTGCCGCCCGCGAAGGCCTTGCCAGTGGTCGACTTGCCGTCGTTCTGGCGTGACGCCTTGCGCTTATCAGTGTCTGTCTTGCTCATGACATGAACCATTTCATCAATAGGAATTTCGCTTACGCAGGGTCGTCATCATCGACGGTCCCGGCAGCGGAGGAGTCATTGGGTGGCGTATCGCCAGCCCCGTCCTCATCTTCTGCACCGCGCAAACGTTGGCTGAGGCGCGCTTCGATCGTGGCGAAGTCGAACCCCGAGCCGGTGGACGCCATCCCGGCGTGATCATGTTCCGCCTGTGAGGCGGAGGGTCCTGCGGTATTCGGTGAATCATCCGCGACATCGAGCGCGCGCGCCTTCAGCGCCTCCTCCAGCTGCTCGGCGGTGATCTCCGGCGGCTGCCAGTCGGCGGGCACCTGAGCCCCCGTCGTCTCTGACGATGTCTCGTCTGAAGACGTCTCGTCCGAGAAAGTCTCGGCTGACGGCGCATCAGCGGCTGCCGTATCAACGGCTGTCGCATCAGCGGCTGCCGCATCAACGGCTGTCGCATCAGGACCTGACGGAGCGGAATCCGGCGCATCATCGGCCGATGCCTCCCCGTCGCCCTCGCCATCCGGGTCTTCCGGCAGCGGCAAGGTCTGTGAGGGCGGCACATCATACAGCTCCGCTTCCAGCTGTTCGAGTCCTTCGAAGCCTTTCAGTTCATGCACCGGCGGCAGCTCTTCCAATGTCTTGAGCCCGAAGTCGTCAAGAAACTGGCGCGTGGTGGCGAAGACCGCCGGCCGCCCCGGCACGTCACGGTGCCCGACCACCCGCACCCAGCCGCGCTCGACCAGGGTACGCATGATGGAAGAGCTGACCGTCACGCCACGCACCTGCTCGATATCACCACGGGTCACCGGTTGACGATAGGCCACCAGCGCCAGCGTCTCCAGCAGAGCGCGAGAATAGCGCTGCGGGCGTTCTTCCCACAGCCGTGACACCCAGGGAGAGAACTGCTGGCGAACACGCAGCCGCCAGCCACTGGCGGTCTCGATCAGCTCCAACGCACTGGCGTCGGCCGGATGGCGCTCTCCCAGCCGGCCCAGTGCCTCACGCAGCGCAGGCTTGGTGGGGCTTGAATATTCATCGAACAATCCCGCCAGACGCTCCAGCGTCAGCGGCTCACCGGCAGCCAGCAGTGCCGCTTCGATGATCTGGTCGAGGGGGGCATCGCGCGAACTCATGACGGCGCGTTCTCCTGCTCGTCGGATGGGGGGAAGGAAGGTGACGTCTGCGCATCCTCGAACGCCGCGTCATCGTACGCTGCGTCATCGAACGCCCCCTGGTCGGCCGCCACCTCGTCTTCGTCGGCGAATTCCAGTGCCAGCCAGTCCTCGTCGTCCTCGCTGTCAGGCTCCGGCGTACGAGCACGCACGTGAATGGGCGACAGCGGCGCATTCTGCACGACCTCGATCAGCGCCTCCTTGGCCAGCTCCAGAATCGCCATGAAGCTGACCACCACGCCGGCACGCCCCTCTTCGAGCGTGAACAGTCTCTCGAAGGGCGTGAAGTGCTCGTGGCTCAGCAGATTCATGATCGCCAGCATGCGCTCACGGGTCGACATCACCTCACGCGAGATGGTGTGCGCCTGGACGAGATCCGCCTGACGCAGGAGACCGGACAGCGCGCCGAGCAGCTCCGAGAGGTCCACTTCAGGGTGGACGACACGCGTCTCCAGCTCCGGCAGCTCCGCCGTGGCGACGAACCAGTCACGCCCCTGGCGTGGCATCTCGTCCAGCCCTTCGGCGGCCAGCTTGGTCTGCTCGTACTCCTGCAGACGCCGGATCAGCTCGGCGCGCGGGTCCTCTTCCTCGTCATCATCACTCTCCTTCGGCTGGCGCGGCAGCAGGCTGCGCGACTTGATCTCCGCCAGCATGGCGGCCATCAGCAGATATTCCCCGGCAAGGTCGATCTGCATGGCGTGCATCAGCTCGACGTACTCGATGTACTGATGCGTGATGGCCGCGACGTTGATGGCGAGGATGTCGAGGTTCTGACGACGGATGAGATACAGCAGCAGATCCAGCGGCCCCTCGAAGGTCTCGAGAAAGACCCGCAGTGCCTCAGGCGGGATGTAGAGATCCTGCGGCATCTCAGTGAGCGGCGTGTCGTTGACGCGCGCCAGCACGGCCGATCCCGCTGCAGGTGCGGTGATCAGCGGAGCGGGCTGATGCCCATCGGTCAGGGAAAAGCTGGCGCCTTCGAGCAGGTCGCTCATGAAGTCTCCTGCAGGAGGCTGAAGTCGGGAGAACCAGGGCGGAGGATGCACCAGGTCGTCGGAGGCACCATCGAGCCGCACGGCGACCGGGGGACGGGCATTCTAGCCGTTCAGGGCCCATCCCCCAAGTCATGATGGTACCGAGAGTCATGATGGTACCGAGAGCATGATGGTACCGAGAGTCACGATGGGATCGAAGGTCATGGTGGCGCGGGGACCTGCCGGATTCGCGAGGCCCTGTACAAGGCCGATCACCGATAGGTGAGGCCGATCACGCGTCGCAGCTCATCCAGAGTATCGCGAACGGTGTCCCGGGCACGCTCGGCACCCTCGGTCATCATGGTACGTACCTTGCCATGCTCGCCTTCCAGCGCCTCGGCGCGATCGCGGATCGGCGTCAGGGTGGCATCGATATGCTCGACCAGACAGCCCTTGCAGTCCAGGCAGCCGATACTGGCCTCACGACAGCCTGCGGCCGCCCACTTGCGGTCCGCTTCGGGAGTGAAGCTTTCATGCAGACTCCACAGCGGGCAACGTTCAGGGTCGCCCGGATCACTGCGCCGCACCCGCGCGGGGTCGGTGGGCATCTCGCGCACGCTGGCATCTATCTCGGCACGCCCACTGCGCAGGAAGATGGCCTCCTCATGCGACGATAGCCGGGTCTTGAGTTCCATGCCCAGCAGCGGCTGGCTGTCCCCCTGCCAGTGTTCCGGCTCACCGAGGATGCGCCGCCCGCCGCCTTCCAGATAGCCGAGCAGGCGCTCCTGCTGATTGCGGTTGAGCTTGCTGGTCTCGGCCAGCAGTCCACGCGCGCGCTCGAAGGCCTCAAGATCACCCTCTTCCTGATAGTCACTCAGCCATTCGCGATACAGGCGACCACTCTTCTTGCCGAGTCGCGCGATGGCCCGCTCCGCCTGCTCCTCGAAGCCGGCGTCGCGTCCGTAACGATGGTTGAAGCGCCTCGCCACCTCGCGGGTGAACTCGATGTGCGCGCGCTGTTCCGGTCCGGCGGGCACGACCTCGCCCCGCAGCGCCAGGATGTCGGCCGCCTGCATCAGAGGGGCACCCAGCATCGCGAAACTGGCCCCCTGCTGCTCACCGAGTCCCGCCACCATCTCACGATAGCTGGGCAGACGCTCCAGCCATGCCTTGGGCGTCACGCTGGACAGGATCATGTGCACGTCGGTCAGCTCCGGCACCCAGGACTGGATGAACAGGGTGGCGACCTTGGGGTTGATCCCACAGGCAAGGCAATCGATGACCATGGCCCAGCTGTACTGCTCGATTTCATGGGGCGCATGCCCACTGACCGCCAGCGCGTTCCAGTCGGCGATCAGAAAATAGGCATCGTGGTGGTACTGCAGCTCGGTCCAGCGTCGGATCACGGCATGATAGTGTCCGAGCGTCAGGTGTCCGCTGGGGCGTAAGCCGGACACCAGCCTGGCCGAGGTATCGGTGGCACTCACCTTGTGAGTTCTCCCTGAAACGTATGAAGCGGCCAGTCTACCAATCCCGGCCCCCGATCAGCATCCCCGTGACGTCGTGTCTCGTACGGGGGGCGTCATGCTCTGCGTCACGCAGACGACTCACCCCGCCGCGATGCCGGTGCGATAGCGCCCGGCGTAATCGAACAGCTTGTCACGAATCTGCCAGTAGCGGCCGCTCTTGCGCCCGATGACGAAGTCAGGGGCCTTGAGGCGCTCCTCACCGGCCAATACCTCGGCGATGTCCTTCGGCGCCCAGTCACTGCCCGGCGCCCGCAGGTGCCGGGCGAGAAAACTCAGGCGAAAGGCATGGCGCTGAGCGGACGTCTCGAGCGCGAACCACTCTGACAGATCGGTGCCATCCTCGTCGTAATAGGTCACTTTCAGACGCGGCAGTCCCCGCCCGTTGCGCGTCTCCTCCAGCTGCCAGCCGCTGACGCGCAGCACCCGTGCATCACGCAGCTTGAGCGCATCGCGCAGCTTGTCATCAGGGTCCACCAGCCGCGCCTGACAGGCGTGACAATGGCGCGCGGCGATGTCATTGGCCTCGCCACACTGCGGACAGGCCTTGGCGCGATAGCGGAAATCACACTGCACCAGCGGCTTGCCCTCGCCGTCGGGCGACTCCACCAGCCCCTGACAGCGCCGCCCGAAGTGCTCCACCACCAGCTCCCCATCCTTGCGCCCCCAGAACAGGTTGGCATTGCCGCACACGGGACACTCGACCTGCACGATCTCGGTATCCCCTGCTGGTTTGGGTGTGGCGACTTCCGGCGCGTAGAGATCCCAGGGATTGCCGGCGTAATCGAGAATCAGGCAGTCCGTCTTGCCGGGACTCAGGCGCAGCCCACGCCCGACGATCTGCTGATAGAGACTGACGGACTCGGTGGGCCGCAGGATGGCGATCAGGTCCACGTGCGGGGCATCGAAGCCGGTGGTGAGCACCGCCACGTTGACCAGATACTTGAGCTGCTGCGCCTTGAAGGCATGGATCAGGCGCTCGCGCTCATCGCCGGGCGTCTCACCGGTGATCAACGCCGCCTCACCCTCGGGCAGGAGCCCCGTGACCTCCTCGGCATGCTCGACGGTGGAACAGAACACCATCACCCCACGTCGCTCGCGTGCCTGGGCGACGATATCCAACACGATGCCTGGCGTCGCGCGTGAGCCCTGCACCACCTCGTTGAGCTCGGCTTCCTGGAAGCTGCCGCCGATCCCCGGTGCCAGCTGCGAGAAGTCATAGCGCGCCACGGCGACATCGACACGCCGCGGCTCGCTCAGAAAGCCCTGGCGCACCATCAGGCGCAACGGTTGCTCGAACACGCAGTCACGGAAGAAGCAGTCGTCATCACCGCGCACCATGCCGTGATAATGACGATGGAAGATGAAGCCCTGCCCGAGGCGATACGGCGTCGCCGTCAGTCCCAGCACCTTGAGGCGTGGATTTTGCTCACGTAGATGATGGATGACCTTGCGATAGCTGGCGTCCTTCTCCAGCGAGACCCGGTGACACTCGTCGATCACCAGCAGCGTGAACGCACCTGTCTGCTCACCCAGCGTGAAGGCCGCGAGATTGCGCACCACCGACTGCACCGAGCCGAACACCACCTGACGCGCGGCCTGCTTGCGCTTGAGGCCGGCACTGAAGATGTCGGCCTCCTTGCCATAGGATTCGTACTTGGCGTGATTCTGCTCGACCAGCTCGCGCACATGCGCCAGCACCAGCACGCGCCCGCGCGCGATACGCGCAAGCTCCGCGATCACCAGTGACTTGCCGCTACCGGTGGGCAGCACGACCACCGCCGCCTCGTCACTCTTGCGGAAATGCTCCACGGTGCGCCGGACGGCTTCCTGCTGATAGGGACGTAGCTCAAACATGCCGGCCGTTCCCTGCAAGGACACGTGGGCCAGCCATGGGCAGCGGCATGATCAGAAAGAGTGGTGCAGACATGAGAGCTCGCCGGGTCACGGAAAAGGGGCACAGGTTGAGGGGCAATGGCCGCCCATGAGGGGTGAGGCAGCCATCCACCTGCAGAAGACCCATTATCCTGATCCCGCCCCTCGGCGGTAAAGCGACCGGGTGTGGATAACCCGAATGAAGGTCAGGTGCGCTCAGAAGCGCGGCGTGCGGCCTTCAAGCCTGGCGCCAACACATTCCATGTGCTCCGGCTGGCCGAGCAAGCCGGATTGCAGCCTGGCCTCCAGGGCAAGTGCCTCGCCCTCCGGTGCCGCCAGCGCCTCGGCATACAGCCGGGTGATGCAGCGAATCGCCCTGGGAGAACGTGTCGCGATCTCCCGCGCGAGCGCCAGTGCCTCTTCCCGCGGATTGGAGACCAGGCGCGTCACGAGCCCGGCTTCCTGGGCCTCGCGGGCGGCAACCTTGCGGCCGCTCCAGCTCAGTTCATGCAACCAGTCAGGACGCACTCCACGTGCCGTGACGCTGATGCCCATGTCAGGAATGATGCCCCAGGCGATCTCGAGCACCGCCAGGCGCGCATCCGGATCACACAGCCGGACATCCGCTCCCAGCGCGATCTGCAGCCCGCCCCCGAAGACATTGCCCTGCAGGGCCGCGATCACCGGTACGCCGGCATCCCGCCAGCCCAGTGCCAGCTGCTGAACGGTATTGCGCTCAGGCGTGCAGCCATTGGCCCCCGCGACGAGCAACTGCGGCACCCGCGATGCCTCTCCCATGATGGCGGCCATGTCGAGCCCCGCGCAGAAACTGGCGCCTTCTCCGGATAGCACGATGGCTCGCAGCCCTCCCTCCTCGGCACGTGCCCGCAACTCTGCCTGGGCACCGAGGATGGCATCGATCATCGCCCAGTCGAGTCCATTGTGCTTGTCGGGTCGATTGAGGCGCACATCGGCGACATGCTCATTGATCATCACTGTCACGCGGCGTGCGGACGGGCACTTTGCGGCATCACTCATGGCGGCTCCCTCGAACGGCGAATGAAACGGCGGTCAGCGATTGCTCACGAGACACGACGGGCAGCCAATGCCCATGTCGACATGAGGTATCTGCGAGACACCTGACAGATAGCGCAATCTCGAGGTCCAGTGTGGCTGTCCGCACGCCATCATGAAACGGTCGTTTGGTCGCAGAAGGTCCACACCCGGCCAATCGACATCACACGGCACCCTCTTGCATGACGTCTATTCGCGCTTGGCACCCGAGACGTCTGCCAGCGAGCGTGACTGGAAGCTGTCCGCCTGAGCCATCGCCCACACGCGGCGATAGAAGGGGAAATCATCCGCTTCCTTGAGCAAGGCGCCGGGCGTCAGGAAGGGGTGCAGGTGCGAGAACAGACGCACCTCATTCTCCGACACGCGATGCACGAGATGGTCTGGAGTGATCTGCCACGGGGTCGAGAGCCCCGAGGCCGCGATGATTTCCGCCAGCGCATGCAGGGTGTTGTGGTGGAAGTGCCGGACCTGCTCGGCCTTGTCTTCCACTACCAGCGACTTCTGTCGCAAATCATCCTGGGTGGCGATGCCCGTCGGGCACTTGTTGGTATGACAGCTCAGCGACTGGATGCAGCCCAGGGCGAACATGTAACCGCGCGCGGCATTGACCCAATCCGCCCCCAAGGCCAGCACGCAGGCGATATCGAAGGCACTGATGATCTTGCCACTGGCGCCGATGCGCACGTCATCACGCAGCCCCGCGCCCACCAGGGTGTTGTGGACGAACAGCAGCCCTTCGCGCAGCGGTGTCCCGAGGTGATCGGTGAATTCCGTCGGCGCGGCTCCGGTGCCGCCCTCGCTGCCATCCACCACGATGAAGTCCGGCACGATTCCCGTTTCGCGCATTGCCTTGACGATGGCCATGAACTCCCAGGGCTGGCCCAGACACATCTTGAACCCGACCGGCTTGCCACCGGACAGCTCTCTCAGCCGCTGGATGAACTCCAGCAACTCGACAGGGGTACTGAAGGCGCTGTGACTGGCCGGCGAGATGCAGTCCTCGCCCATCGGAATGTCACGCGTCTCGGCGATCTCGCGGCTGATCTTGCTGGCTGGCAGCACACCGCCATGCCCCGGCTTGGCTCCCTGGCTCAGCTTTATCTCGATCATCTTCACTTGCTCGCTGGCCGCCTGACGGGCGAACTTCTCGGCATCGAAGCCCCCCTGCTCGGTGCGGCAGCCGAAATAGCCACTGCCCAGCTCCCAGATCAGATCGCCGGCGAATTCGCGATGGTAGGGGCTGATGCTGCCCTCGCCGGTATCGTGCGCGAATCCTCCCAGCATCGCGCCCTTGTTGAGCGCACGGATGGCATTGCCACTCAGCGAACCGAAACTCATCGCCGAGATGTTGAACAGCGAGGCACTGTAGGGCTGCGCACACTGCGTATTGCCGATCGTCAGACGGAAGTCACGAAAGTCAGGCACTTCGGAGGTCTGCATCGAGTGTCCGATGAATTCGTAACTGTCGGAGTAGACATCCAGCAAGGTACCGAAGGGCTGCGAGGAATTGCGCTGGCGTCCGCGGGCATAGACCAGCTCACGTTGCTTGTGGGAGAACGGTAGCTGGTCGGTATCCGACTCGAACAGGTACTGACGCATCTCCGGGCGCAGCGCCTTGAACAGATAGCGCATGTTGCCGATCACCGGGTAGTTGCGCCGCACGGCGTAATCCGACTGCCGCATGTCGTTGATGCCGACGGCGACCAACAGCAGAAAGATCACGGCCAGCGGCCACACCCAGGGGGTCTGCATCGTCAGAAGCAGACAGACGAGAGCCCCCAGCACACAGAGCAGAAAGACGGAATAACGCGGCAACAGCGACCATTTCAGCTTCATCACGACATCCTTGTAATGTGTCAGGCAGGGATTCGTGCCCCAGACCTCGAGGCATCCCCCACCTTAAGCCACCCGGCGTCCGACACCCAGCTCCCGACGTGGAACGCCACGTTGAGGGAGCCAGATGCCGCCAGCCAATCGGCTCGCGCGTCAGTCAGAACGCAAGACGCCCCCATGGCGTTCACCATGGGGGCGTCGGTCAGGCAATCATCACCTGTGCATTGCGCGCTCTCGCGGGATCAATCGACCCAACGACGTGCATTGCGGAACATGCGCAACCAGGCGCCATCCTGCTCCCAGTCATCCGGACGCCAGGAGTTGGTGACGGCGCGCGCCACACGCTCCGGGTGCGGCATCATGATGGTGACGCGCCCGTCGTTGGTGGTGAGACCGGTGATACCGGACGGCGAGCCGTTCGGGTTGGCCGGATAACGCGTGGTGGTCTGGCCGTAGTTGTCGACGTAGCGCAGTGCCACCTGGCCGCTGCTCTGCATCTTGCGCAGGTGAGCGCTGTCGCGGAACTCGGCACGCCCTTCACCATGCGCGATGGCGATCGGCAGGCGCGAGCCTTCCATGCCATCGAGGAACAGCGAGGCGCTCTTCTCGACCTCGACCATCGCGACACGCGCCTCGAACTGCTCGGACTCGTTGCGCACGAAGCGCGGCCAGGCCTCGGCCCCCGGGATCAGCTCCTTGAGCTGGGAGAGCATCTGGCAACCGTTGCAGACGCCCAGCGCGAAGCTGTCGTCACGCTGGAAGAAGCGCTCGAACTGTTCACGCGCACGCGCATTGAACAGCACCGACTTGGCCCAGCCGCCGCCGGCGCCCAGCACGTCACCGTAGGAGAAGCCGCCACAGGCGACCAGACCCCGCATGGTGTCCAGATCGACACGCCCTTCAAGGATGTCGCTCATGTGGACGTCCACCGCCTCGAAGCCGGCGCGGTCGAAGCTTGCCGCCATCTCGAGCTGACCATTGACGCCCTGCTCACGCAGGATCGCCATGCGCGGACGTGCACCGGTGTTCAGGTACGGCGCCGCGATGTCCTCGTTGACGTCGAAGGTGGCCTGGACGGAGAGGCCCGGATCACGCACGTCGTTGATGGACTCGAATTCGCTCTTGGCACAATCGGCGTTGTCACGCGCGGCCTGCATGCGATAGCTGGTCTCGGCCCACAGACGCTCGGCACTGGCACGCGTGGTGGAGAGCAGGTTCTGGCCCAGCAGCGTGATGTTGATCTGCTCATCATGACGCGGCGTGGCGATCACACCACTGTGCTCGAGACCCACGGCCTTGAGCTCGGCGAGAATGGACTCGGTGTGCTCGCGACGCACCTGCACCACGGCACCCAGCTCTTCCGCGAACAGCGCGCCGGTGGCCTGACCCGGCTCGGCGGCGGTCCAGTCGAGGGAGATGTCGAGACCGACACGCCCCGCGAAGGACATTTCCATCAGGGTGGTCAACAGGCCACCGTCGCTGCGGTCGTGATAGGCCAGCAGCTTGCCTTCGACATTGAAGCGCTGGATGGCCTCGAAGAAGTGCTTGAGGTCTTCCGGCTTGGCAAGATCCGGCGCGTCATTGCCGACCTGTCCATAGACCTGCGCCAGCGCGGAGCCACCGAGACGGTGAGCGCCATGGCCGAGATCGATCAGGATCAGGTCCGTCTCCACGGCCTCACCATTCAGCGTGCGACGCAGCTGCGGCGTGAGGGTACGCATGGCGTCGGTGACCGGCGCGAAGCCTGTCATCACCAGCGACAGCGGCGCGGTGATCGACTTGTCTTCGCCGTTCTCGTCCTGCCAGGCGGTACGCATGGACATGGAGTCCTTGCCGACCGGAATGGTCAGATCCAGCGCCGGGCACAGTTCCATGCCGACGGCGTGGACGGCATCAAACAGCGCCTGATTCTCGCCGGTGTGATCGGCAGCGCTCATCCAATTGGCGGAGAGCTTGATGTCAGACAGCTTGGCGATCGGCGCGGCAGCGAGGTTGGTGATCACCTCGGCCACGGCCAGACGCGCGGAGGCGGCCGGCGAGATCAGCGCGACCGGCGTGCGCTCGCCCATCGCCATCGCTTCACCGACGTGGCTGTCGAGGGAGCTGGTGGTGACGGCGCAATCCGCCACCGGCACCTGCCACGGACCGACCATCTGGTCACGCGCGACCATGCCGGTGATCGAGCGGTCACCGATGGTGATCAGGAATTTCTTGGAGGCGACGGTGGGCAGCTGCAGCACACGGGTCATCGCTTCACGCGGGTCGAGGTTGTCCAGTGCCAGTGCCGGCAGTTCCAGCGCCTGACGCTCGAAGCTGCGTGACATCTTGGGCGGCTTGCCGAACAGCACGTCCATCGGCAGGTCGACCGGACGCGTATCGAAGTGACCATCCTTGACGATCAGCTCGTGCTCTTCCAGTGCTTCCCCGACCACGGCGTAGAGGCAGCGCTCACGCTCGCACAGCGCTTCGAAGGTGGCCAGATTCTCCGGCGCCACCGCCAGCACGTAGCGCTCCTGGGATTCGTTGCACCAGATTTCCAGCGGGCTCATGCCGGATTCGGCGCTCGGCACGGCGCGCAGGTCGAACAGACCACCGCGACCGCCATCCTTGACCAGCTCCGGCAGTGCGTTGGACAGACCGCCCGCGCCGACATCGTGGATGAAGCAGATCGGGTTCTTGTCATCCAGCGCCCAGCAGCGATCGATGACTTCCTGCACGCGACGCTCCATCTCGGCGTTGTCACGCTGCACGGAGGCGAAGTCGAGGTCTTCGCTGGAGCTGCCGGAGGCCATGGAAGAGGCGGCACCGCCACCCAGACCGATCAGCATCGCCGGGCCACCCATCACGATCAGCTTGGCACCGACCGGAATGTCGCCCTTCTCGACGTGCTGACTGCGGATGTTGCCGTAGCCGCCCGCCAGCATGATCGGCTTGTGATAGCCGCGACGCTCGATACCACCGGCGCCGAAGGCATCCTGCTCATAGGTACGGAAGTAGCCGTTGAGGTTGGGGCGGCCGAATTCGTTGTTGAAGGCAGCGCCCCCGATCGGACCTTCGAGCATGATGTCGTAGGCGGTCTTGATGCGCTCCGGCTTGCCGTAGTCGTGCTCCCACGGCTGTTCGAAGCCCGGGATACGCAGGTTGGAGACGCTGAAGCCGGTCAGACCCGCTTTCGGCTTGGAGCCGACACCGGTCGCGCCTTCATCACGAATCTCGCCACCGGCACCGGTCGCGGCGCCCGGATAGGGGGCGATGGCGGTCGGGTGGTTGTGAGTCTCGACCTTCATCAGGATGTTGATCGGTTCCTGATGATAGGTATAGATGTGACCTTCGCCTGTCGGGAAGTAACGCCCGGCAGTCGGGCCTGCCATGACGGCGGCATTGTCACTGTAGGCGGACAGCACGCCATCCGGATGATGCTGGTAGGTGTTCTTGATCATCTTGAACAGCGAGTGCGACTGCGCTTCGCCGTCGATGGTCCAGTCCGCATTGAAGATCTTGTGGCGGCAATGCTCGGAGTTCGCCTGGGCGAACATCATCAGTTCGATGTCGGCAGGATTGCGGCCCAGAGTCTTGAAGGACTCGACCAGATAATCGATCTCGTCATCCGCCAGTGCCAGGCCCAGAGAGCCATTGGCCTGCACCAGTGCGTCACGACCACCGCCGAGGATGTCGACATGGGCAAGCTTTGCCGGGGCCTGATGCTGGAAGAGGCGCGCCGCGTCCTGAGTACGCGTCAGCACCGTTTCGGTCATGCGGTCGTGCAGGCGGGAAGACAGCGTGGCGAAGAGTTCTTCGCTCAGAGGGGCGTCGAGCTTGATGCGATAGGCGATGCCACGTTCGAGGCGGCAGACTTGCGGGAGACCACAGTTGGCAGCGATGTCGGTGGCCTTGGAAGACCAGGGCGACAGCGTGCCGAGGCGGGGAACGACGAGGAAGAGATGACCTTCGGGAGAACTCTCGTCGCGACTGGGGCCGTAGTCCAGCAGACGCTCGAGCGTGGTCCGGTCGGTACTGCTCAGTTCACCATCGACCTCGGCCAGATGCAGGTACTCGGCATGAAGGGATTCCACCTCCGGCACCAGCTCGCGCAATGCAGCCAGTAGACGGGAGTGACGGAAGGCGGAAAGGGCAGGCGCGCCTCGCAGTTCGAGCATGGTCAGGGAAAGCCTCTGAAGCAGCGTGAACGGACAACCGCCGAGCGGCGGCAGCAAGCGCATATCATACGTGAAAGCCGCCCGTGAACGAAGCCCGACAGTCACATGCGTTGGATGACAGTGTGAAGCGCTGTCGGTATGGTGAAACCCCTGCCGTGAATGATGCTGACGCATGCTCAAGACCTCGCTTTCCTCCCTCATCACGCCCCTGCAAGCACTGCTGCGCCATTCGCGCCGGTGGCTTGCGCTCGTGGTGATGGCGCTGGCCCTGCTGTTGCCGGAAAAGACCCTGATCGCCCCGCCCTCCCGGCTTGACGATGTTCGCACGCGCGACTTCCTTCAGGTGGTGACTCGCAACAGCCCGACCACCTACTACCGTGGCCGTCAGGGCCCCACCGGTTTCGAGTATGAGCTGGCGCGAGACTTTGCCGACTACCTCGGCGTCAGCCTGTCGATGGATGCAGAACACAATATCGAATCCCTCACCCGAAGCGTGCGTGATGATCAGGCCGATTTTGCCGCCGCCACCCTCCCTCTTGACCTGTCAGAGCAGGGGCTGCGCTTCACTCGACCGATTCTCGAACTGCAGGCGATGGTGGTCTATCGACGCGGAATGCAACCGCCCAGAGAGCTTGAAGATCTGGTCGGCAAGCGGATCGGCGTCATCAAGGGAGCCGGTACCAGCCTGATTCTGCATGAGCTTCAACAGCAGCTTCCCGAGCTCAGCTGGAAGGAAACCGGCGAACTCGAGGTGGCCGACCTCCTGCAGCGCATCGAAGAAGATAGCCTGGACGTGGCGGTCGTCTACGCCCACCAGTTCAAGCTCAATCGGCTGTTCTTCCCCAATGTGGAGAACGGTTTCACCGTGGGGGACCCATTGACTCTGGCCTGGGCCTTCCCGGCGCAGGGAGATATCTCCTTGCTGAGCGCTGCCAACGATTTTCTCGAGACACGCAGCGAGGATGGCACCCTGGACCAGCTGGTCGACCAGTACTTCGGGCATGATGACTATCTGGAATATGTGGGCGCTCGCACCTTCATCCGCCAGGCACGAGAGCGGCTCCCGCGCTACATCGATACCTTCAAGCAAGCCGCTCGCGATACCGGCATCGATTGGAAACTGCTGGCGGCGGTGGGGTACCAGGAATCCCATTGGCAACCGAAAGCGACGTCACCTACCGGGGTACGTGGGCTGATGATGCTGACCAACGCCACCGCCCGCGAGATGAACGTGGCCAATCGTTTGGACCCCGTCCAGAGTATCGATGGCGGGTCACGCTATCTTGTGAGTATAAAGGGGCGTCTTCCCGAAGGGATTCAGGAGCCGGACCGGACCTGGATGACATTGGCAGCCTACAATGTCGGTCTCGGGCACCTGCTGGATGCCAGGCGCATCGTGCGCATGAAAGGTGGCAACCCCGACCACTGGAAGGATGTGCGCGAGGCATTGCCTCTGCTGCAGAAACGCCAATGGTATCAACAGGTACGTTATGGCTATGCCCGCGGTGGTGAGCCTGTCATCTATGTACGCAACATCCGGCGGTATTATGAAATACTCAACTATGTTTACCGCAGTCAGCAGCAGTTCTATCAGCTGAATGAGCGCCAGATAACCGATGATGAAGGGGACAACAACCCCTTCGATACCGTCCCCCCGATCCTGTGATCCATGAACAAGGTAGTGGGAAACCTGTCGGCGACTCGTGACAGGCGAGAAAAGCGCGCACGGGGCGTGGTGCATCAGGAGCTTCTAAGGACAGGGAATGACACGCAGATTCATCTTGATGTTGCTTGGCCTGCTTGCCTTCGGCGTCGCCTTGCTGGGCCTCTGGCCTCGCGCCGGCCACGAAGCCAATGCACTGCTGTTGATCATGCTGACATTGCAGGCGGCAGGGCAGACTGCGTGGCACTGGCGAAACCTGTTCCTCAGTCCACTGTTTCTCGGCATGTCCCTGCTCATCAACCTGGTGCTTACCTGCACCTTTCTCTTGCCGGAAAGCTGGGTCGGTGTCGATCATTGGGGCGCGTTGCTGACCGCCCTGCCCGGTGACTGGCATGTCGCCAACATTCGCCCTCCGATTCTGATTCTGCTGGCATGCCTGGGGCTCAACTGCTGTTCTCTCTTGCGGATGCGCCTGGGCTTCGGCGCCACGATACAGCTGGCGCAGACGACTCTCATACTGATCTTCGCCATCATCGCCGACCCGAGTCTCTCCGTGGCCAGCATGCCGCTGGTAGGGGTGGAGCGAACCACGCTGCTTGCCTTCCTGGGCTTGCTTCTGGCTGCACAATGGCTGGATCTGCTGCCAGCGCTCACTCGCATGTGGCGACGCAACGTACTACCCCTGGCCATCTCTGCCTCCATCACGCTCGTCTGTCTTCTGGCGTGGCAACAGCAGACCAAGGATGAGAACAACCGCATCAACCAGGCGACCTATGTACTGGGCGACAAGATCGCGACACAGCTGTCACGCGAGATCGATGATCAACTCAATGCCATGCGGCGCTTCGCCGGCTTCTGGAGCCTGATGGGGCAGACACCTTCACGGGGTGAATGGCAACGTCTGGCACGAAATTATTACAATGATTTCAATTACTTCCAGAATATCGCCTTCATTGATCCCGACAGCGTGGTGACTCTGGTATTCCCCGACAAGGGCGGCAACCATGATCTGCTGGGCGTGAGGCTATTTGATGCCCAGCCAGATACCCCCCTGCGCAATCCGCTGGAGCTGGGCATTGAAGGCCACACCGGCATCATCGATCTCCTGCAGGGCGGCAAGGGCATGGTGTCCTACCTGCCTGTACGCAATCCGCGTGATGGAGACATCCTCGGCGCCATCGCCATGGTGGTAGATCTGGCACCGCTGCTGGACCAGGCACTGGATGCCGCCCGCAATGATGCCTTTGCCATCACGTTGTCAGAACGCAGTAATGTCTACATTCATGTAGGCCCGGAAAGCCGTCTTGCTCCCTGGGGGCATCGAATCCCCATCGAACTTCCCGCCACGGACCTGACGCTGGGCTTGCAGCCGACGCAGCATTACCTCGCAGCAAGCCGTGGCCGCCTGCCAGAAGTCACGCTCCTGACCGGCATCATGCTCTCGTATCTGCTCTTCCTGGTGGTCTACATGTACCGCCGCGTCTCCCAGGAGCATGGCATCGTCAAGCAAGCCAACGATGCCCTGAAGGAAGAGATGACGCGCCGAGAGCGACTGCAGAACGAGATACAATGGCTGGCACGTCATGATGAGCTGACCCAGCTCCCCAATCGCCGTTATTTCCTCGAGCAGGTGCAGACCTTCAATGGCCAGATGCCACTGACGGTGATGATACTGGACATCGATTTCTTCAAATCGATCAACGACAAGCTGGGGCACCTCGAGGGCGATCGCTATCTGCAGAAGATAGCCTCGGTATCGCGAGCGCCTGTCGAGGCAGCAGGAGGGATTCTGGCACGTTTCGGCGGCGAGGAATTCGTCGTCTGCATCCCCGAATGCCCTCGTGCTGTCGGCCGGACGCTCGCGGAAGAGCTGCGTCGTGCCGTACAGGCGGCAGGTCTCCCCCAGCCTGCCACGGACAGTGTCGTCACCGTCTCGGTTGGCATGGCCTGCGTGGCCAGAGCACCTCTGCGACTGGAAGCACTGCTCCAGGCGGCGGATGAGGCGCTGTATCGCGCCAAGTCCAGTGGGCGCAATCAGGTCCAGGTCGCCGCCTGAAGCCTCATGCTCCCTTGAAGCACCGGCTTCATCGCAGGGTCATGGCAAGCGCCGAGTCAGGGTGACGCATCGGTTGGCAACGCGGCAGCGCGCCGCTCGGCAAAGAACTGCTTGAGCAGGCGTTTCGCCTGGGCAGCCAGCACCCCACCTTCTATCTGTACCTGATGGTTATGCCACGGCTGCACGAAGAGGTTGGCCCGAGACTCCACCATCCCCGTCTTCGGCTCAGCGGCACCATATACCACGCGCGCCACACGGGCATGGATCAGGGCACCACTGCACATCATGCAGGGCTCGAGGGTGACATAGAGCGTGCAGTCATCAAGCCGATAGTTGCCAAGCCGGGCCGCTGCTGAACGCAGTGCCTGAATCTCAGCGTGTGCCGTCGGATCCGGAGTCCCGACCGGGGCATTGAACCCGCTCCCGATGATCTCCCCCTGTGGGTTCACCACGACGGCCCCCACCGGCACCTCTCCAACATCCAATGCCAGCCGCGCCTGATCCAGGGCGCGGTGCATGTAGTACTGATCCTTGCGAGGCATCGCCGCCTCAGACCTCACGCTCTCGTCGCTCACCGTCATTCTCCGGTATCCTGATGTCATTGGCGCAAGCGACATGATACCGACTAATACCAACGCGCTCATTTGCTCGTATCAAAGCCGCTTGCCGTGACTCTTTTTCCTGAAGGATGGGACGATGACCGACGCTTCACCGACACCGCTTGAATCACTCGTCACCTTGCTGGGGCTGGAAACTCTGGAAGAGAATCTCTTCCGGGGTCACAGCCAGGATCTCGGCTTTCCACAACTGTTCGGGGGGCAGGTACTTGGCCAAGCGTTGTCCGCCGCGACACGCACCGTCCCCTCGGAACGGAAGGTGCATTCGCTGCATGGCTACTTTCTTCGCCCGGGGGATGCTCACAAGCCAGTCGTCTACCAGGTCGATGGCGTACGTGATGGCGGCAGCTTCACGACCCGACGCATCAGCGCCATCCAGAACGGCAAGACCATCTTCTTCTGCAGCGCCTCCTTCCATGGCAAGGAAGAGGGCTTCACGCATCAGCTCGCCATGCCCGATATCGAATCCCCTGAGCAGTTGATCGAACAGGGGGCACGCATCGAACGTTACGAGGGCCATCCCATCGAGTTCCTGCGCATGAAGGCCCCGGCTACGACAAGCGAGGGCGCGTCATCAGCGCCACCTCGTCAGCGCCTCTGGTTCCGTCTTTCAGGCGAGCTGCCGGAAGATGATGCTCTGCACCGTTATCTCCTGACCTACAGCTCCGACTTCAACCTGCTGGCCACTGCGCTGGGAGGACACGGTGTCCGCTTCGGCTCCCCGGAGCTGCAGATGGCCAGCCTGGATCACTCACTCTGGTTCCACCAGGATGTTCGCGTCAACGACTGGTTGCTGTACGAGATGGATAGCCCGTGGGCAGGCGGTGCTCGCAGCTTCTCGCGCGGCAGCCTCTACAATCGCCATGGCGAATTGGTCGCGTCCAGCGCTCAGGAAGGGCTGACGCGCCTGCGCCAACGCTCCTGAACGATCGATGGAACGACGATGCCCCTCTTGAGAAGCACTCTTGAGGGGCATCGTTTGTTCTGACTTGCAGCCAAGGGGTCGTGCTGCAACCACCGCCATTGCCACGAGATGCAGATCACTTCAGTGCCGTTCGGACCCGCGTACAGTTCTCGTCCCGATAACGCTGCTTGTAGTCATTGCGCTGAGACTGCCAACTACGCATCTGGCCTGAAGACCCACCGCCACGACGCATGGCGGTATAATATTCGATCTTGTTCTTGATGAACTGGCAACGTTTTATCTTCTCTTCACGCTCACCAGCAGATGCTGCTCCTGAAGCCGTCAGACCTATCAAGAGCACCATCAACGCTGCCAGCAATGACCTTGATGGGATAAATGAAAAGTATTTCGACATGCCGCCTCCTTGCGCGCGTTCACGAATAGTCCCGTGCGTGGTATTCAATGACATCGCAATCATCGATCAGGTTCTGCAGTAGAGAGAATATCCCCCGAGAACGTGGAATGCCTGCCCATGAGACTGATCATCAGCAGAGTACTGCCGTACTTCACCCTCCGCACTGATCAATAAACAAGAAAGCCGCTATCACGAAAATGATAGCGGCTTCTTGAGTCAATGTTTCAGCGGGCTTCGCTTATCCATGGTCCTCTCTCGCACAACCTTCTGAGAGCACGACTTTTCTCACTCACAAAGAGAACCGCCCCTGCAGCTGGGCTGCAGGGGCGGTTCGGTATAAGTGCCTGACGATGACCTACTCTCACATGGAGAAACTCCACACTACCATC